>JAZNNW010000140.1:0-4302 GCA_045580485.1 Candidatus Avilachnospira sp.
ACAGAGCTTCCAACCGGAAGTTGGATGAAACGCAGACTCATCAAACTAATGCGTCATTGTTTTTGAAGCTGCTTACCGGTAAAATATAATTGTAGCTACGAAAATAAAAATCACGAGGTACTTGAATATGACTACAATTAAGATCAATGAACAAATCGCCTTTCTCCGAAAGCAGAAAGGTCTTACCCAAGAAGAACTTGCAAATGCCCTCGGTGTAACTAACCAGGCGGTTTCAAAATGGGAATCGGCACAATGCTGTCCGGATATTCAGCTTTTACCCGATCTCGCAAAAATCTTTGATGTTTCGATTGATGAGTTGATCGGATACAAGTCAACTGAAGGATTGGGAGATATTTGCCTCAAGATCAAAGAGTATTTTTCTGCGTTGCCGGAAAAGAAAGCGTTTGAAAACGCATACCGTATTGCGGCATTACTTCATGAAATAGCATCGACCGACGGATACAAGAAAACCGTTCCGTGGAAAGAAAAGGATTACGCTGCCGATCATGTTTCATCTTGGGGATTATCTATCTGTTCTGAACCGGAAGGTTGCACAGGCAGAAAGAATAACAACATCTTCTTTTCTTTGGGCGAGGGATATGTCGCTCCGAATGGTTCACAAATGCGTGATCTAAAGATAACAATGGAACAATTTTCAAATCTAAACGTGCTGAAAACATTGTTTGCTTTGCACGGATTGACTGTTTCCGATTTTGATCTCTTTGTTACTGCAGATCAGATTGCCGCAGCAGCTTTTCTCAAAGAGGAAGAAGTCGAAACGGCATTGAGAGAACTTCCTTTGACCGTCAAAGAGGAAGAAGGGACATATAAGTATCGGCTGGACGGATCGTCCTCTTATCTCCCGCCGCTACTCTCTTTCTTGTATAAATTATAAAATCAAAAAATTTTTTCAAAAAGTACCAACCTTTTCAGATTAGCGTGTCTATATGGATGAAAGCTTTCAACGAGGTACAAACAAGTGAACAGACAAGACGTAGAGAAAACCATAACTGAATATCTGAAGCCTATTTTCGGCTTTGCTTTGAAAAGGTGTAAAAGCATCCACGATGCAGAGGATCTTTCGCAAGAGATCACGATAAGAGCCTTTCGTGCGCTTCTTATCAAGGATGATGTTGCTGACATGGGAAAATTCATCTGGACAGTTGCTCATAATACCCTCAGCAATTATTATCGTGATACTGCTAAGAGCATGATCGGTGTTTCTATTGATGAGGTTGCCGAGCTGATCGCTGATCCGGATTCCGAGTTGGAGATAGATGACAACACAGAAACTATCCGTCGTCTCCAGACCGAGATCGCTTACCTTTCAAAATTGCAAAGAAGAATTGTAATTGCGTATTATTTTGAGAATCGCAAGCAGACTGATATTGCTACAGAATTAGGTGTTCCTCTTGGCACAGTTAAATGGCACTTGTTTGAAGCGAAAAAAGAATTGAAACGAGGTATGGACACAATGAGAAAAGCAAGCGAACTCAAATTCAACCCTATAAAATTTCACTCCTATGGCATCAACGGTTCCATTGGAACAAAGTCCCCGGACGAGTTCTTCCGTTCCACTCTATCGCAGAATATCTGTTACTGTGTGCGGAATACGGCAAAGACTATTAACGAGATTGCCGATGATCTGGGGGTTTCCCCTGTGTACGTTGAAACCGAGGTGGAATTTCTTGAAGAATACGGTTTCCTGCAGGTACAGAAGGATAAATACATTGTCAACTTCATCATCAGCGAGCCAACTGCAGAACTGCTTACCATGCAGAATGATATGTACAAGCGTGCTGCGGAGCTGTTTGCAAATGATCTGTATGATGAGCTGACATCTTCCGGTATTCTTGATGATCCGGACATTTGGTGTGGTCAGACAGACGCACCTATCTCCTTAACGGAATCTCCTAAAGCAGATCGGAATTTCGTTCTGTGGTCGCTGATTCCTTATATCGCTGCATGGTCTGGTGAGAAACTCATGGATGAGAGTATTTCCTTTGACGAAGTTGCTACGATCCGTCCAGATGGTGCACACAATATTTGCCATGCGGCAGTTGTACCGGATGACATGGTGCTTCCGGATGACTATGTGTACATGAGGAATTGGTGCGGTCCTATGTGGAACAAAGGCGATTACCAGATGATGTGGCAAATTGATTCGGAATGGTCAGACAGAGCACCGGTAAAGGAGAGAAACATCCCCGAAGAACAAGAGCGAACGATCACTCTCCTAAATTGGGAAAAACACAATTTGCTCTCCAAACACGATTACGCATGGCTTGCAGAACGTGGTTATATCAAGACCAACGGCGATTATGACGGACACTTCAAATCTGCGTGGCAGATCGTAGTTTTGGCAAGCGATGAAATTCGTGATAAGCTTCTTGCCATTGGCGAGCGTATTAAGGTAAAGTACCAAGCTGACTTTGAGGCGCTGAAAGCTCCCTATGTTGAAGCTGTACTGGAATCGGTTCCTGCGCATCTCAAAAAGGTAAAAGAGTATGAACTGCAGTTTGTATTCCACGCTGATGGGTGGTTCCTGGTACATTGCATCACAGCACTTTTGAAGAACGGCAAGCTGAAAGAGCCGACCGAGGGACAGAAAAAATCTCTGACTACACTTATTGCTAATGTATAAAAACATTTACCGCTGCAGGGTCTTCTGCGGCGGTATTCCTTTCTGATATGCTGACATTTCAAACTTTCATTCGAGAAATTTCGCAAAATATATTGACAGCAACGTTAAACTATGATATAATTGATAAAATTTTCTGAAAGGACTACGACAATGACAGTTAAGAATTTTGTTCTCAACACTAATACTGTCCCTATGCACGGCGTAGATACTATTTATTGGTATCGGTCGGGCTTGTATTGTCGTACCCAAATTTCAGTATAACCTTTTTGTAGGATTATTGGATATTAGGATACTCACGGTGCAAGTCGAAGTGATTTTCGATTTGCACCGTTTTTTTATACTTTCTTATAGGAGGTTCCAAGATGGAAACAAAAGATTATTTGACAAATTATTATGAGAGGTATGACGAGAACGGTCGTCTGATCTCAAAGCACGGCATGATCGAATACATCACCACTATGAAGTATGTGGAAAAGTATCTTCAACCGGGCATGAGAATTTTAGAAATCGGAGCCGCAACTGGTCGCTATAGTCATGCTCTGGCTCAAAAGGGTTATTGTGTGGATGCGGTGGAACTCGTTGAACACAACATTGAGATTTTTAGGCAGAACACTACTCCCGGCGAAACAGTTACCATCACCCAAGGCAATGCAATGGATTTGTCTATGTTTGAGGATGATACCTATGACATCACTCTGCTGCTCGGTCCGATGTATCACCTTTTCACTACAGAAGATAAACTGAAAGCTTTATCTGAAGCAATCAGAGTTACAAAGAAAAATGGTGTTATTTTTGCCGCTTACTGTATGGGTGATGCAAGCGTTTTGTCGTATGGTTTTATTCGTGGCGAGATCTATAATATTATCGAGAAATGTATGCTCAATACAGAAACCTTTGACACTTTCTCTAATCCGTGGGATATTTTTGAGCTTCATAGAAAAGAAGATATTGATAAACTTCGCTCCGAATTTAATGTAACACAGCTTCATTTCGTTGCCTCCGATGGCTATACGAACCACATGAGAGAAACGGTAGATAACATGGATGATCGAATGTATGAGCTTTATGTAAAGTATCATCTTGCAATCTGCGAAAGACCCGATATGGTAGGCTATTCACACCACACACTTGATATTTTCAGAAAGGAATAGAGTTATGAGTATATCAATTAAAATTACGAACGCCTCGGAAGCCGAGGAATTATCTCAAATACAGAAAGCAGCTTTTAAGCCTTTATACGAAAAATTCCATGACGAAGGAAACCCGTTCCTGAGAGGTTCGGAAGATATTCTTCGCAGACTAAACAAGTCTTATCGTCATTTTACTATTCTGCTTGACGGAAAAATTATTGGAGGTATCTTCTACCGTCTGTGCGGAAAAAGGGTTCCAGGCTATGAAATGGGAGTAGGCGACTACTATCTTCAACGTGTTTACATTCATCCGGACTATCAAAATAAAGGAATTGCGAGAAAGGCAATTTTGCTCTGCGAAAAAGAGTTTGCTGATGCAAAATTCTACTACGTTGACTTCCCGGAAGTCATGGAGAAGAATCGTAAATGCTATCATAACGCCGGTTACTGCGACACAGGAGAACGAATCATCATGGAGGGCGCACCGGCTCTGGCAATGTTCAAAAAGACAGTAAGCGAAACATTCGA
>JAZNNW010000141.1:0-5146 GCA_045580485.1 Candidatus Avilachnospira sp.
TGCGTCCACCACCATGGCCAGATGCAGCTCCACATCGTGAGACTTCCCCAAACAGCGCAAATAGTGGAACACCGCACCGATCACACCGTCAGAACGGCCATAGTCCATGGCCAGCTCCACCGCGTCTTGCACATTGATGGAGACATTGACCTGATCCGGCTCAAGCTCCAGCGTCCTGTCAGGCAACTGCACCTGCATGACCTGGTCATAGGCCTCTTCCAGCGTGCTCTCCACTTCGCCGATGGCAGCCGATTCCGACAAACCGCCAACCTCAACGCCAGCAACCAACACATTGGGATAGATTTTTTCTCCGTTTTTCAAAATGCTGCCCCAGATCAGCAGCACCAAAAGCAGCAGCACAACTGCGCCGCCGCAGGAAAGGCCAATGATCAGGCCGCGCTTTTTACGCTGCGCACCGGACGCCTGCTTGACTGCCTTGGTCGCGGCAGATGCCTTTCCCTTTTCAAATTTTCCTTTTGCCATATGCTTACCTCTTTTCAAGAGCAGATATTCCTTCTTTTCATCATACGCTATTTTTCTTCTTTTTGCAAGCCGTTATCAACCAGGCCGCATTTCTCCACCTATAAAGACTGCAAACAGGCAAAAAGGTTGCAAGGGCAAAGAAAAACCGTGCAGGGAATTTCCTGCACGGTTTTGTGATTTCTTACTTCTTCAGGCTGATTGCCTTCTTGGCGCACTCGGCGATCTTCTCGGCGGTGATGCCATAGGCTTCCAGAACCAGAGGAGCCTTGCCGGAACGGCCAAACTCGTCGTTAACGCCGTGACGGACAACGGGAACGGGGCAAGCCTCGGACAGGTACTCGCAGACAGCAGCACCCAGACCGCCCATCACATTGGCCTCTTCGGTGGTGACGATGGCACCGGTCTCCTTGGCAGCCTTCAGAACCAGCTCGGTATCCAGAGGCTTGATGGTGTGCATATCGATGACACGGGCGGAGATACCTTCGGCCTTCAGGAGTTCAGCAGCCTTCATGGACATCTGCACATTCATACCCACAGCGATGATGGTCACATCGGTGCCGTCCATGACGGTGACACCCTTGCCCAGCTCGAACTTGTAGCCGGGGATGGCATCGGTAACAGTTTCAACGGCCAGACGGCCCAGACGCATGTAAGCGGGGCCTTCGTAGTTCAGCAGAGCCTCGGTGGCAAGACGCATTTCGTTGCCATCGCAGGGGCACAGAACCATCATGCCGGGGATGGCACGCATGATTGCGTAGTCCTCGATCATCTGATGGGTAGCGCCGTCTTCGCCGACGGACAGACCGCCATGAGAACCGACGACCTTAACATTCAGACCGGGATAGCAGATGGAGTTACGAACCTGCTCCCAGGAGCGGCCGGCTGCGAACATAGCGAAGGTGTTGATGAAGGGCTTGAATCCGCAGGTAGCCATACCGGCAGCGACACCGGTCATGTTGCCTTCAGCAATACCCATATCGAAGAAGCGATCGGGATAGGCCTTCATAAAGCCATTGGTCATGGTAGCACCTGCCAGGTCGGCATCGAAGACGACCAGATCGGGATACTTTTCAGCCAGTTCTACCAGAGCTTTGCCGTAAGCGGCACGAGTTGCAATATTTTCACCCATGATTTAACCCTCCAGTTCCTTGATCTTGGCTTCCAGCTCGGCCTGCGCCTGAGCCATCTGCTCATCGTTGGGGGCCTTGCCATGCCAGCCGGCATTGTCTTCCATGAAGGAGACGCCCTTACCCTTGACGGTCTTGGCGAGGATCATGGTGGGCTTACCCTTGGTAGCAGCAGCTTCTGCGTAAGCAGCGGAGATTTCATCAATGTTGTGGCCATCGACCTTGATCACATGCCAGCCAAAGGCTTCCAGCTTCTTATCCAGAGGCTCGGAGGGCATAACATCGCAAGTACGACCGTCGATCTGCAGACCGTTGACATCGATGCAGGCGCACAGGTTGTCCAGGTTGTACTTGGCAGCGGACATGAAGGCTTCCCAGACCTGACCTTCGGCGATCTCGCCGTCGCCCAGGATAGAGTAGACGCGGTAGTCCTTCTTGGCGACCTTGCCTGCCAGAGCCATACCCACAGCAGTGGAGATGCCCTGACCCAGAGAACCGGTGGACATATCAACGCCCTTCACATGGTGCATTTCCACATGACCGGACATATGACCGTCGATACGGCGGAACATCTTGAGGTCTTCCACAGGGAAGAAACCCTTGAGGGCCAGCACAGGGTACAGAGCGGGAGAGCAGTGACCCTTGGACATGACGAAGCGGTCACGGTCGGCCTTGCGGGGATCGTTGACATCCACATTCATCACATCAAAATACAGAGTGGTCAGCACATCGAGGCAGGACAGGGAGCCGCCGGGATGGCCGGAAGCCGCACCGTGAACCATCTGCACAGCCAGCAGGCGTGCCTTGGCAGCATTCAGTGCGATCAGATTACGCTTGGACTGATCCATAATATCGAAATCCTTTCCTTTGTTTTCATATTGGTTGGGTTCATTTCTATCCAAAGTAAATCATACACCATCCCACAGAAATTTTCTACCCTTTTTCAGAAAATTTCCGTGGTTTTTTGTGGTTTTTAGTTTTTCAGGCTCTGCATGGGGGCAGGAATTCTGCCGCCCCGTGCGATGAAGTCTTCAGCGCTTTCGGGATGGACAGGCATGACCGGTGCTTCGCCAAGCAGACCGCCGAATTCCACCATATCGCCCACCTGCTTGCCTACGGCAGGAATGATGCGGACAGCGGTAGTCTTGGAGTTGACCATGCCGATGGCTGCTTCATCTGCAATGATGGCAGAGATGGTGGAGGCGGGGGTGTCGCCGGGGACGGCGATCATATCCAGACCCACGGAGCAAACGCAGGTCATGGCCTCCAGCTTGTCCAGCGTCAAGACACCGGACCGGGCAGCGGCGATCATACCCTCGTCCTCAGATACGGGAATGAACGCACCGGACAGACCGCCAACACTGGAAGAAGCCATGACGCCGCCCTTTTTGACGGCATCGTTGAGCAGTGCCAGTGCAGCGGTAGTGCCGTGGCAGCCGCAGGTCTCCAGACCCATGGCTTCCAGAATTCTGGCGACGCTGTCACCCACAGCAGGGGTGGGAGCCAGAGACAGATCCACCACGCCGAAGGGCACATTGAGCCGACGGGAGGCCTCCTGTGCCACCAGCTGACCCATACGGGTGATGCGGAAAGCCGTCTTTTTGATGGTCTCCGCCACCACATCCAGAGGCTGACCCTTACATTCCTGCAAAGCGTGATAGACCACGCCGGGGCCGGAAACGCCCACATTGATGACGGTCTCCGGTTCGCCGACACCGTGGAAGGCGCCTGCCATAAAGGGGTTATCCTCCACGGCATTGCAGAAGATGACCAGCTTGGCACAGCCCATGCCGCCATTGTCGGCAGTGAGGGCGGCGGCTTTTTTCACGGTCTCGCCCATGAGCTTCACCGCATCCATATTGATACCGGCCTTGGTGGAGCCTACATTGACACTGGAGCAGACCACATCGGTGGTGGCCAATGCCTCGGGGATGGACTGAATCAGTCTGCGGTCACCGGAGGTCATGCCCTTCTGCACCAGAGCGGAAAAACCGCCGATAAAGTTGACACCGCACTCCTTGGCAGCCCGATCCATGGCAATGGCAAAGGGCACAAAATCTTCCGTCTCGGAAGCCCCTGCCACCAGCGCCATAGGGGTGACGGAAATACGCTTGTTGATAATGGGAATACCCAGTTCCTTTTCGATCCGCTGACCGGTGGGCACCAGATTCTGTGCACAGCGGCAGATCTTGTTATAAATCTTTTCCGCAGCGGCTTTGGGATTGGGATCTGCGCAGTCCAGCAAGGTAATACCCATGGTGACGGTACGGATATCCAGATGCTGGTTGGAGATCATATCCACCGTCTGCATAATATCATGATGGGAAATCAGCATGGCGTCCTCCCATCAAATTCTGTGCATGGCGTGGAAAATATCTTCCCGCTGGATGCGGATGGTCAGACCGGTCTCGGCTTCCTTCTCTTTCAGAGCTTCGCCGATCTCGTCAAAGGTCTTGGAAGACTTTTCCGTGTCCACCAGCATGATCATGGTAAAATAATCGTGCATAACCGTCTGGCTGATGTCCACAATATTGATCTTCATACCGGCCAGCATGGTGCAGATCTCACCGATGATACCCACCCGGTCCAGACCAACCACAGTCAGAATTGCTTTCATAATGGTTCCTCCTTTTGTCAACAGGGACAGTCTGTCCAGACTGTCCCTGCAAAAAACTTAATAAGCCATCTTGTCAGCCAGCCACTGCTTCAGCTCGCTGATGGGCACACGGACCTGCTCCATGGTATCGCGGTCACGGATAGTGACAGCGTTGTCGGCAGGAGTGTTGTCATCGCCGACAGTCTCGAAGTCCACGGTGATGCAGTAGGGGGTGCCGATCTCGTCCTCACGGCGGTAGCGCTTGCCGATGGAACCGGCATCGTCATAGTCCACCATGAAGTCCTTGCGAAGCATCTCATAAACTTCCTGTGCCTTGGGTGCCAGCTTCTTGCTCAGAGGCAGCACAGCAGCCTTGAAGGGAGCCAGAGCGGGATGGAAGTGCATGACCACACGGACATCGTCGTTGCCGTTCTTGTCCTGACCGACCACTTCTTCATCATAGGCTTCCACCAGGAAGGCAAGAGTCACACGGTCAGCACCCAGAGAGGGCTCGATGACATAGGGAATGTAATGCTCGTTCCGCTCCTGGTCAAAGTAGGTCATATCCTTGCCGGAGGTGGTCTGGTGGGCATTCAGGTCAAAGTTGGTACGGGAAGCAACACCCCACAGTTCGCCCCAGCCGAAGGGGAAGACGAACTCAAAGTCGGTGGTGGCGTGGGAATAGTGGCTCAGCTCTTCGGGATTGTGGTCACGGAGGCGCAGATTCTCGTCCTTGATGCCCAGACCCAACAGCCACTGATGGCAAAAATCCTTCCAGTAGGCAAACCAATCCAGTTCGGTGCCGGGCTGGCAGAAGAACTCCAGCTCCATCTGCTCGAACTCACGGGTACGGAAGGTGAAGTTGCCGGGGGTGATCTCGTTACGGAAGGACTTGCCCACCTGGCAGACGCCGAAGGGCAGCTTGCGGCGGGTGGTTCTC
>JAZNNW010000142.1:0-4017 GCA_045580485.1 Candidatus Avilachnospira sp.
GGCATTTGCTTCTTTTGACAGAAGAACCTCGGAGTCACGGATGACCTCATAATTCTGAATCAGACCGGCAATCACATCTTTGATCTCGTCCATAAAGTCCTCGCTGGCATATTCGCCTTTTTCAATGAGCAACAGTTTTTCTTCCCAATCCGCTGTCATGGATGGGGACTGAATCTGTTCGGGCATGACCGTTACCAGAGCCGTACCCTTGTGGGTAGGAATCAGGTGCTTGGTTTTCTTATCACCTTTACGCTCCAAGAAACCAATGCGAACCAGTTTTTCAATGATACCGGCACGGGTCGCAGGTGTTCCCAGACCTTTGCGCTCCACCTCATCGGGCATTTCGTCCGCACCGGCAGTTTCCATGCTCTGCAGGAGCGTATCTTCGGTGTAGTGCTTCGGAGGGGAAGTCTTTCCTTCTTTGATTTCTGTTTCATGGACAGTCATTTTGTCCCCAACAGAAACGGAAGGGAGTTCCTGTTCTTTTTCGTCGATTTTTGTCGAACTGTTTTTCTTGACAAGGGCTCTCCAACCATTATGCAGGACTGTCTTTCCCTTGGCAGAGAACGCTGTGCCACCGCAGTCCAGTTCAATGACTGTTTCTGCGTAACGATGCGGATCTCCGACAGCCACACACAGGCGATTGGAAATGAGTTGCAAAATTGCAAGCTCTCCCTTGGGAAGTTCCCCCAGATTGCATTTCTGCAATTCTCTGGTAGGGATGATGGCATGGTGGTCTGTGACCTTTTTGTTATTCACAACCTGCTCTGCATGAACAGGTACACTATCCACATTTTCAACGGGGAATGTGTGGAAAGCCAAATTTACAATGTCAGGCAGGCTGTGTGCCATATCGTCAGTCAGAAATCTGCTATCGGTACGGGGATAAGTGACCAGTTTCTTTTCATAGAGATTCTGGGTGTAGTCCAAAGTCTGCTGTGCCGTGTAGCCAAGCACACGGTTTGCATCTCTCTGTAAACTGGTCAGGTCATAAAGCGCAGGCGGCTTTTCAGATTTTTCCTTGCGCTCTGCTTTGGTGACGGTAGCCACAGAACAGCCTTTGCTAACTGATTCAACTTCAGCCTTTTTCTTGTAGCGTTCACTTGATGCAGTAAATCCGTCCAGTCCGATCTGAACCGTATAGAAAGGTTCGGGCTTGAATGCGGCAATGGCAGCTTCACGCATCACCGCCATCGCAAGGGTAGGGGTCATTACACGACCGACATTCAGGGTCTGCCCGTAAAGGGTTGAAAAAAGTCGAGTAGCGTTAATGCCAACAATCCAGTCGGCTCGCTCTCGACACAGGGCTGCTTCATACAAAGCATCATATTCAGTTCCAGACCTGAGATTTTCAAAGCCCTCCTTGATAGCCACATCTTCCATAGAGGAAATCCAAAGTCGCTCAAAAGGCTTTCTGCACCCGGCTTTGTGGTACACCAGTCGGAAGATCAGTTCGCCCTCACGACCGGCATCTGTTGCACACACAAGGCTTGCAACATCTTCTCTGGCCATGAGCTTCTTTAAGATGCCGAACTGTTTCTTCGTACCGGAGGACACTTCATACTTCCAGTCCATCGGGAAGATAGGAAGATCTGCGTATGTCCATTTACTGTACTTGGCGTCATAGGCTTGGGGTTCAGCCAGTTCCACCAGATGCCCCACGCACCAACTGACAATGTAGCCGTTGCCCTCGATGTAGCCATCTTCACGCTTGGTTGCACCTAAGACCCTGGCAATGTTTTGGGCGACTGAGGGTTTCTCAGCCAATACTAATTTCATTTGCATCTGCTCCTTTCTCAAAAAAATAAGCAGCCACACACTATAATGCATGACTGCTATGTAAAAAAGATTCTTGAGGGTGTCCAAAATTGGAGGACTGAATCGTTATTATAGTTAAATAGAAAACAAGGAGGAGATACCAATGTGATAGTTAATAAAACTGTATTCTCATCTATCGAATAAAAATCCAAAGGAGATCTGTTATGAAAAAAGTTCTTTCCCTCATTCTTGCTCTTGTCTTGGTATCATCTATGTCCCTAACCGCTTTTGCAGCGGAAGCTGAAGAAAGTGATACTATCCATGCCCCCATGGAACCCACCATCTACTACGATATTCCGATGCCCATTGCAGAAGAAGAAGCTGGAGAAACTCTTCTTATTTCAGCAGATGAAATTGCAGAAATGAGTCAAGACGATTTCTATGCTTTCCTTTCTGAAAATACTCCCCTAAATGAAGATGAAATCGCTCAAATTGTTGCATACTATCATAGCGATGATTATAAAAACGGTGTTGCTCCCGCATACGGCATTTATGACCATCCCGAATGGTACATTGAGCCTTATGTAAAAACTTCTACCAAAATGGTTGTCTATGCTACTTCCTGGATTGGAATCGATGCTTACCGTTCTTCTGTTGGTATGACCAAAGGAAAGACAGAGACCAAAACAATTAAATTCTCTCTTGGTTATACTGGCGATAAAGAGATTAAAAATTTCAACAATAAATTAACTGCAAGTTTTGAATCCAGCACAACCACAACTGTTTCTGAATCTCAAACTTGTCCCGCATGGACAACTATGAATTGGCGTCCGTATGCTCTTTATTGGAAAGATGAGTATTATGGGAAAATGAAAATCACCACGATTATCCCTTATACTGGTGGTGTGTACGAAAATGTTTGGTATGAAGAATTTACGGGCACCGATAAACGCCTGATCACCGACACAACCGAAGTTTGGTCCCGAGTAAATTCTGCACATAATGTGAATGCAACAACTCCTACTCCTCCTACAGGAGCACCTAATGTCTAAATAAAGCTAACATATATCATAATAATTCCCCGTCAAAGTAGGTTGCTCATCCTGCTTTTGACGGGGAATTTATGATTGCCTTAATTGAAACATTAGTTTCTCTTGTTTTTTGTTATTTCTAAATGAGAGATCAACGCACAAATGATTCCGATAAAGAAAAGAAAAATCGCAGCAATAAAAAAGCCTTCTAATCCTTGAGCGTCTAAAAAACCAATAAAATGATGCTGGCCTGAATATTCAACTGTATCTAATCCACACACTACACTTAATGCTATAAATTGCAACAAACTATAGCTTAGAAGAATAAGTCCTATATAGCCAACCATTTTTTTCATAGAATCACCTCCTCATATAAAATTATATACCTATTATAACGCTCCACAACATCAATTTTGGACAGGTACTCAAAATTTTTTCTATGTAAAGGCAATCCGAAGATTGCCCCAGGCATTATGCCTGTTTTTGGTTATACGGGTTCGTTGTCCTCATCGTCAGCGATGAAGTCCTCATCATCCGCGTCCTCGTATTCCTCGCTGTAGCCGTAGTCTTCATCATCGTCTACATAGTCCGCATCAGGGTCAGGCTTCGCAGCTTCTTTTTCTTTCTTCTTGTCCTTGAACTTCTTGAACACGAAGAAACCACCGCCGCCGATCAGAGCCACCACAAGCAGAACAACAGGAAGCATATTGGTCTTAGGCTCCTCAGGTTCAGGTTCAACCACATCAGGCTCAGGCTCTGTTTCATCAGGTTCGGTCGCCACAGGAGTTTCCTCCACAGGCTCGGTGTACTTGGCAGCTTCTTCCTCGCTCATCAGCATAAGCAGGTCAGCTTCATCCACCTGATTCAAGAAGTGGACAGTCTCGTTGCCCTCATCGTCACGGTCGATGATGATATAAAAGTAGTTGCCGTTCTTCGTAACCGCAGTAATGAACTGCTTGCCAGACTTATCAGCAGAGCCAACATCGTCAACCAGAGTCAGATTACCGTCAGGAGTAAGGGCAGGTTCGCTTGTGTCCGTGTCCATGTTCTGCATGAACGCACTCATAAACATCATAAGCAGCGCCATATCCATTTCGCTGTTCTGTTCGGCTTTCTCAATCAGTTCCAGATAGTCGCTGTGAACATAGCCGTTCTTTTCGGGAACGGTGATCTGATACCAGTCACCCTCAACACCGACTACCACAACTTCCTCGCCGGGACGAAGCTG
>JAZNNW010000143.1:0-7486 GCA_045580485.1 Candidatus Avilachnospira sp.
GATAATATTATGGAGTTTCTTCCGTTTTTAATTCCGCTTGTGATCGTACAGTTTGCGCTGTTTGGATACACACTGTATCATATTTTAACTCACAAGACATATAAGCGTGGCAATCGTGCTTTGTGGCTGGTTATTACCATCGTGCTGATGAACTTTGTCGGGCCGATCCTTTACTTCCTGCTCGGCAAGGAGGATGCATAATGAATATGCTGTGCATCACCGATCTGCATAAGCGGTTTGGTGATAAGGAAGTATTACGTGGTATTAATTTAACCGTACCGGAGCATGGCATATACGGCTTTATTGGCAAAAATGGTGCAGGCAAAACAACCGCAATGAAAACGATACTGGGACTTCTGAAAGCGGATTCGGGTGAAATTATTGTGGGTGGTGAAAGGGTAGTTTACGGACAGACTTCCACCAATCAGTATATCGGATATCTGCCCGATGTGCCGGAATTCTATCCCTTTATGACCGCACCGGAATACCTTCGGTTTTGCGGTGAAATCACCGGTATGAAAAAAGCAAAATGTGATTCCCGCTGCAAGGAACTCTTGGAGCTTGTAGGACTTGGTGGTGAGAAACATCGCATCAAAGGTTTTTCAAGAGGTATGAAGCAGCGCTTGGGTATCGCTCAGGCATTGCTTAACAGCCCAAAGCTGTTGATCTGCGATGAACCCACCTCTGCTCTCGATCCTATCGGTCGAAAGGAAATACTGGATATTCTCTTAACTGTCAGAGAGCAGACTACAGTTTTGTTCTCTACCCATATCCTTTCGGATGTGGAACGCATCTGTATAGATGTTGCTTTTCTGAATAATGGAGTGGTAGAAACGCAAGGAAAGCTATCTGATATTAAGACAAAATACCGCAGCGAGGAATATTTGTTGGAAACCGAGAATGATGCGGAAATACGCAAACTAACTCATGCATTCCCCGCAATAAAGCAGATTGGCAGAAATCAGCTCACATTTTGCGAAAGTGCGCTCTCTGTGTTTGATGTACTTCATTTTGTGTCAGACCAGCATATCGCTTTACTGAAATTTGAACGAATGGAGCCTACGTTGGAGTCTTTGTTTATGGAGGTGACGCAGAAATGAAATCTCTGTTTGCCTTTATGAAAAAAGAATTCACAGAACAGCTTCGCTCCAGTAGATTGATGTTCCTCGGGCTTTTATTTGTTCTGTTTGGTATTATGAACCCCGCCATAGCGAAATTAACACCGTGGCTATTGGAAACTATGGCTGACTCCCTTGCCGAAAGCGGAATGATCGTAACGGATGTAAAGGTGAGCGCCATGGATTCCTGGGTACAGTTCTTTAAGAATATGCCAATGGGCTTGATTGCATTCGTTTTGCTCGAAAGCAGTATCTTTACCAAGGAATATACTTCCGGCACGCTTGTCCTGTCTTTGACAAAGGGACTGGAACGCTATAAGGTTGTAGTTTCCAAAACGGTCGTGCTTATTGCTCTTTGGACGGTTGGCTATTGGCTTTGCTTTGGAATCACATACGGATATAATGCATACTTCTGGGATAATTCAATCGCACAAAATCTCATTTTCTCTGTGGTATGCTGGTGGCTGTTCGGTGTGATGGTTATCGCACTGCTGGTGTTGTTCTCCACGGTGGCTAAGTCAAATACAGGTGTACTTTTGGAAACAGGCGGTGTGGTGCTGGCGTCCTATCTGATTGGCTTGCTGCCAAAATGTAGCAAGTATTTACCCACTAATTTAGCAGATGGAAACTCTTTGATATACGGTCTCGCAGAAGCAACAGCTTACATCCCGTCCTTAATTATTGCGGTTACTGCGAGTATAATTTGCTTTGTAGTCAGTATTCCGGTTTTTAATAAGAAACAGTTATAAGAAACCGCTGCAATTTTCATCCATGTACAGGATGGAAGTTGCAGCGGTTTTTCTGATTTATGGATTCTGTTGTTTCTGCTTTAGCACTTCATTGAGCCTTTCTGTTCTGTTTTTGGTTATTGAATAAATGACCGCCCATATCACGATATAGCCCACAACAAAAATAGCCGAGAAAACTACGATGGGCATTACACCCCAACCCAGCCAATCGTTAAGCAAATAAGTGCCGAGATAGCTGATATATAAAACGCTGCCGTGAATCAAAATTGCCACCATCAAGGGCAACCGTTCAATTTGATAAATGGCGTTCATACCTCCTGCGACAAAAGCAAGTGCGGTTATTGAAAAGATTCCAACGCATACCTGATTTACGGTTAGAGTCTCTACGGCAGCGGTCTGTTGCAAAATCAGATAGAGTATCGCTAAAATGATGGGACCCATGCCGCAAGCCGAAAACCCTCGGCGCAAAAACTCCAAAACAAACTTTCTCATATTCCTTCATACCTCCTTCTGATTTCCGCAAAGCAGCGTCTGGAAACATATTCTCGATAGCCACATTGAAATACGGCATCCACACCGCCGCTGAACACCGCATCAAATCGCAGAATACGATGCTCATTTGCAAGGGTTGATTTGTTAATTCGGATAAAGTAAGAGGGTAGGAAATTCTCTAAATCACGAAGCCTGTCTTTGAGCGAAAAGTGGTTGCCGCCTGTATCAATGGCAATCACTTTTCTGTTAAGAATGGTGATACATTCGATTTCTGAAAATACCAGTTTCCGCATCTCATCATCCCTGTATCCCATAATGTAGTCCTCACCGGAATAACTACAGACAAGATTCTCGATTTGCTGTGTCAGAGAAGAAGGAGCATGAACGACTGCTATAATTTCTTCTTCTGCGTTTTTGTCGATAATGAGCTTATATTTCATCTCCTCAATCCTTACTGTTTTTTCATTTGCCTGAGAAAGCAGAATACGGCAATCACCGTTATCAATACACCATACAGCAAAACGGGTAGAATGTGCGTTGCTGCAAGTTCAAAATTACCGCTGAATAGTGCTTTTTCCAATTCGGCTGCGTGCATAAAGGGCAGCGCATTGGCAGTTTTCTCAAATGCCCCTCCCACAAGCTCCAGATCAAACCACACACCGGAAAGCCATGCAGAGAGATTGGTCAACAATGCCCCACAAATACCGCCAACCTGTTTCACACCAAAAACGCTGCCGCAAAAAAGTCCCAAAGAAATATTGAAAACAGCCATAGGGATGATGCCAATGACAGCGTACACGATATTTGCGCTGACAGTCAGCCCCAAAGGAATCGCAAACAGATAACAGATCACAGTCTGCCCGATGGCAATAGGCAGAAGCGGGAGCATATAGCCTAAGATAACGTCAATTCCCGTGAGAGGTGTTGTGTATAATCTCTGCAAAAGGGCGCTTTCCCGATCCTTGGCGATCAGCGTAGCAGAAAACAAGGTCATAAAGGACAAACCGAATACGGTTATACCCGGTGCCAGAGTGTCGATCTCAAATAGGTGTACCGGAATATTCTTTTGCATGGTAGTCAAAAGCAACAGCAAGACCAGCGGAAAACCCAGACCGAATCCAAGATTGACGGGATCTCGGAGAATTTCTTTGGCACATCTTTTGGCAAATGTCATCATTCTCATACCGCAGTATCCTCCTTCACAATAGAAACGAACGCTGTTTCAAAATCATTTGTTCCTGCTAATGCGTTCAGTTCTTCTACTGTTCCTACCGCAAGAAGTTTTCCGCTTTTCATAATGCCGATGCGGTCAGAAAGAGCCTCTGCTTCTTCCATGTAATGTGTTGTCAGAATGATGGTTACCTTGCCCTTAAGTGAACGAATTGTTTCCCAAAGCTCGTGCCTTGCAATGACATCCAAGCCAAGGGTAGGTTCGTCCAGAAACAGGATTTTCGGTTCGCTGATCAGAGCCATGGCAATGCTGACTCTGCGTTGCCAACCACCGGATAACTTACCTGCTTTTCTTTTCAAAACGGTATCCAAAGCGAATTGCCCGGAAAGTTCTCGAATCTTTGCTTCCGTTTTCTCTTTTGAAAAACTGTGGATACCGCAGATCAGTTCCAGATTTTCGTTCACGGAAAGGTTAGGAGCAACAGCCGTTTCCTGCGGAGATACGCCAATCAGCCGCTTTACCTGTTCAGGCTCCTTTGTAATGCTATAGCCCCCTACGAGGGCATCTCCGCCCGTGGGCTTTGTCAGACAGGAGAGCATTTTAATAGTTGTGGTCTTTCCAGCACCGTTCACACCCAGCAGAGAAAATAATTCGCCCTGCTGAATTTCTAAATGGAGCTTGTCCACGGCAGTAAGATTTTTGTACCGCTTGACAAGCTCCATGGTTTTAATCGCTTGCATATGTGTAATCCTCCATTTTGTTTTTGATGGTATTATTATAGCAAACAAAAATGGAGAAAAGTTGTTTCCTGTCTGTTCGGTCATTTCTGATGTCTAATCGGTTTCGGATACGGATAAACACCTAATAGAGTTGTTTGCAGCACAGTAGAGCAGAATCATAGCTATACTGAAAATCAATCCACCAAGTATATCGGTTAACCAATGTACACCGCAAACCAGTCGCCCGATTACCATAAATGCCGTGAACAGACCACCCAGAGTATTGATGGTATTTCTGATTTTTGTATTTTTAATCAAGCGGCGAAATTGCATCATGGAGGTCGGCAGAACACACATAGCCAGCATGGTTGTGGAAGATGGGTACGATGCTTCCAAAATGCCGTTTATCAAAACAGGGCGGCAATTGATTACATGAAACTCAAAAAACACATAAGCGCTGAATACGAGGATATAAAACACACCAAGAATCAGGATGCTGCTGTCAACCTTCAAAATGTGCTTTCTTTTGATCCATTGTACCAATCCAAGGATTGCAAACCCAAGGGCTATGAAGATCGCTACGACACCAGCCCAATCGGTGATATTGTAGAGGGTCATATTGACTCCAAAGAGATTGTGAATAGCTTGGTTGATATTTGCGTACGCAACGGAAGAACCGTTGGGGCCGATCGGCTGCATATTAAACCATGTCAGTGACCATGTAAAGAGGACAAACATAATAAGAAGTATGCCCCCGAGAATGAATTGTGAGATTGCTTTTCTTTTCATTTGCGAATCTGCTCCTTTGATAGATTTGTGGCTGTAAGCCTGTAATAATTCTATCGAATGGCGCAGATAAATGGTAGAATCGTGCGGTCACACGGGCGACACTTTGCGTGTCAGTGGCGTTTTTTCAGTAAACGGACACCTTTCAATGCAAACATGAAGAACAGCAGCACGGTCGGGTAAGGGTGGCCGCTGACAATCAGAAGCGTGATTGCGCTGACATGGGCAATCGTACCAACTGCGCTTATGATTCTGATTAATTTTTCTTGCTCCCGTCCGATGAGAAGCAGCTCCACAATTCCGCAAAGCATCATAATGATCGGAGCTATCCAGAATACACACCCCTGCCATCCACCAAGTTGATATAATGGAACGGAATAGAAAAATCCGTTATCCTCCATCTTGTATAGCGGCAAAAGCAGAGCAAGCAAAGCCGCCAGATTTAAAATGCCATCCATGTAAGATGCAAAACGCTTGATGTTTTCTTTGTTTTCGCTTTCTGCAATTACAACGATTTCCTCCGTGGATAAAAGGTCATCAAGAGTGATGTGAAAGAGCTTTGCTATCATTTGCAAGGATTCCATGTTTGGCATCCCTCTACCTGTCTCCCATTTTGAAACAGCGGTACGGGATACAAAGAGCTTTTCTGCAAACTGCTCTTGTGTCATATTATGTTCTTTTCGTAGTTTTTGTATTTTCTCTGATAATTCCATGGTCTTTCTCCCGATTTATTGTTTATCTGTTTTCACATAGAGTCCCTCGTGTATAGCTGCGATTGTTGCCATGGAGCATACTGCGGTGGCACTGTACTCTAAAGGCAATAACGGCAGAGAAAACGGGAATAGAAACAGCAATATTCCCGTGATCTTATTCGCAGCCGTGTGTTTAGCAACAAACGTCTTTTGGAGCATAAAGCCCGACATGATATTTGCGAGCTTTATAAAAACAATAATGCCCAGCCACACCCATAACCACATTGGAATTTGCATGGCGGGGAGTAGCTTATACAAAGTTACGCCAACAAAGCAAATGTCAGCGATGGTATCGAGCTTCTCACCGAGGCTACTCACTAAATTAAAATTGCGTGCTACGATACCGTCAAGCACATCGCTGATACCAGCTATAATATATACGGCATAGAATGTCGGAGAAAAGAGTGTTGTAAACAGCAACATAAAGCTGAATATAATTCTAATGCCAGTTATAAAGTTTGCCATATCCGTCCTTTCGTTACTGCTTACGTTAAAGCTGATTCTCCGTTTTCCATTTTTCTCGTTTGATGCCGCAGCATCAAAGCAGGATTTTTTTCTGTACCATTGATACAGGAAATAATCCTGTTTTGTATTTTCTGAGGAAAGGTGTCAAACTGCATTTTTACAGTTTGGGTACCATTTTCGAGGAAAATATGCGGGTGTCCAGAGGGATGCAATCCCTTGGCTCTGGGTTTCCAATAGGGGCGAGAAGCATCCCTGTTGGCACACGACTTTTGCAAGAGTTGGCTGAAAGCCAACTCGGAAAGTCTAGTGTGTTATACCTTTTGCGACCGCCGCATTTCGCAGAAATGCACTGGAAAGGGGCTGTCCCACGCCAGACAGTCAATTTCAAGCGGTAGCAGAACAGGCGGATTTTGTGGGCTGAAAGGAACACAAAACGAAGGATTTAGCATGAGCAAAATCCGACTGTTCGTGTGTAGTTGGCATAGGAAATCTTGAAGCTGTGCGGAAAGATTTTCTGTGCCAACGGGGGCGCAATAGGTATATAAAAATCCGCCGCAGCGATCAGCTCCCATAGAGTATTCTCTCCATTTCCAACTCAAAAGGAAACGTCAATTTTTTCGGAAGCTCGTTTATGGAGAGTTTCAGAATTTGACGGATTGCGATTTTTGCAAAGACGTTCGTTCTGCTCAAATCGCCGTCTGACAGTTTTGTGATCTCCGCAGTTCCGGCAGAAAAGTCAAAACGGATTTCACCCCATTCATCGTCGTCGCTTGCATACCGATGTACCGCTTTGTACTCATATGCAGCAACGGCGATTTTTTTTGTTTTTCTCGATCAGCTTCAATTCCACCACACCGAGAACACCGACATCCACCAGAAGTCCGGTCAGTTTGTCCAAGACTTTTTTGTAAGCTCGCTCTGCGCCGCTGGTGGTGCTGTACTCGTAAGCGGTGGCAAGCTGTTCAAATGAATAACGCTCGTCCCACGGCATCACCCGTCCGCAATTCATGCAGATGGCGTTTCTTTTTTCAAGGAAGAATTATTCCTTTCGGCTGAGTTTGTCAAAGGCGGCTTGCACCGCATCCGCACGAATACCGTTCCAGAGAATGTCTGCATAGTTCCAACTATCGTCACAGGTAACATCCTCGCCCGTTTCCTCGCTGTCCTCGTCCTGTATGGTCGCATAGAACGGAACACGGCTGCGGTTTTGTCTTGCAAGGGTCAGATACTCGGC
>JAZNNW010000144.1:0-24672 GCA_045580485.1 Candidatus Avilachnospira sp.
CTTCGTCATATTCCTGCCGTCCGTGGTCGCCGGACATGAGCAGTTTGGGTGCCGCACCGGCTTCATAGTGGGCAAGGCCCATATCCAGCCGATCCCGGTGCATCAGGGAAGGTTCTCCATCGGGGCGAACGCCGCAGCCCAGAACCAGAATACAGTCTGCATCCAGTTCCTGCGCCGCTTCTGCCGAAAGGATATAGTCCGAAGCGGTGGGCTTTACATGACCCTTCGGAACCAGTACCCCAATACCCAAAGCCAACAGGATGCAAAGGATTCGAATAATATGCTTTTTCATAGGACCCAATAGCGTTTTCTGGCTCGCAGCCAAACGATGAGATAGACTGCCACTGCCAGCACGCACAGGATGGTGCTGCCCATGGCAAAATCATCTGCCATCTGCTCTGTGAAGAAGTGCCACTGGCTGTTGGCCATGCCCACAGCACCGGAAAGAGCCCACACCAAGCCGCCCAGCAGCAGACAGGGCGACATCATGCGGAGGTAGGCCTCTTCATCCACACAGTCCTCGGGCTTTGCATCCTTGGGAACAAGGAGCTGACTGGCAAAGAGCCTGCCCAGTTTCTTCAGCTTGAACCATGTGTACAGGCAATAAATACCGGCGGCAAGTCCAACAAGATTAAAATACAGATCCATGGCATCCATGCCCATGAAAATCATCCTTTCTCTGTTCGGAATGTTTCGATCATTTCCCCTGTGAGGCTGATGGCGGAATAGTCTTGGGGAATATCTCTGCGGTGGAACCACAATGCTTCGGAGAGCTCATCCTCCTGTACGGTGACGGCATCGCTGCCGTCCAGTTCGGCATAGAAGCCCATGAGCAGGGTATCCGTGAAGACCCATGGCTGGGACTTATAGAACCGCAGGTTCTTGACCTTCAAGCCCACTTCCTCCATGACCTCCCGGCGAACCGTATCTTCGATGCTTTCACCAATTTCATTGAAGCCGGCAATGAGGGCATGGCGGGTAAAGGCACGGCCGGCATACCGGGTCAGCAGGATCCGATCCCCGTCGCAGACTGCCACGATCACCGCCGGGCAGATCTTGGGATAGACCGTGTTGCCGCAGTTGGAGCAGACCTGACTGCGTTCCTTGGCGCCGTGTTCCATTTTACCGCCGCAGCTGCCGCAGAAGCGGTTGGCCGTGTACCATCGCCACAGGCTCTCTGCCGCACCGAGGGCAAAGAGGTGTTCATCGGCTTCACAGTCCCGGAGTTTTCTTGTATTTACATACTGCCAGCCTTCCTCAGCTTTGAGGGCTTCGCCCTCGTGGAGATAATAGGCAATCTCATCAATAGAAAACAGGTGCTGGCTGCTTGTAAAGTCCGTTCCCAGTTCTTCCAAAGTCGGTAAAACCACCCGATTTTCCTCCACACGGCACAAAAGCCCTTCCTTGGAAAAGACGAAAATGCAATCTTGGGGTTCCGGCAGTTTTTTGGAAAACTCGTTGTGATAAATGTGAGGGGCGATATCTTGAAACATGGTTCACTCCCCTTTGAAGAAGGCTTCGATGGTCTGACGGTCAGCAGTCACGGAGCCCTGGACAAAATTGGGCTTGCCACCGCCTCTGCCATTGAGTTTGCTGTTCATTTCCTTGGTGAATTGCCGCAGGTCGCCGCCCTCATGACCAATGGCATACTGGAAGCCTGTTTCCACCTTGGAGAACACGGCACATCTGCCGCCGCAGGCGTTCATGACTGCATCCGTCAGCCGCCGCAGGGCATCAGGCTTCAACCCCTCCTCAAAGAGCAGCACATCGCCCTTTCCGGTATAAGCTTCCGCCTGCATTTGGAACAGCTGATCCTCCAGCCGGCTCAGACGGTATTTGGTATCGTTCAGTTCCTGCTGCATCCGGGCTGCTGCCGCTGCCGTCTCCAGCGGCTTGGCAGAAAGCAAGCCGGAGATCTGCCTGTTCTGCTCCCATGTGCCCCGGAGCAGTTCCAGAGCTCTGCCGCCTGCCAGCATCTCAATGCGGACGCCCTCATGGAATTTGACGCAGGAGAGGAATTTCACCAGTCCGATCTCGCCGGTATGCTTCACATGGACGCCGCAGCAGGCGCACAGATCCACACCGGGAAAGTTGACGATTCGCACCTGACCCGTCAGTTCCTTTTTGCTGCGATAGGGCAGTTTTTTCAACTCGTCTGCATTGGGATACAGCACCTCCACCGGGGTGTTTTCCCAGATGGCGGTGTTGGTCTTTCTCTCGATCTCCGCCAGCTGCTCCTCAGAAATGGGGCCGTCAAAGTCGATGGTGACGGAATCCTTGCCCATGTGGAAGCCCACATTGTCATAGCCAAAGGCCTGATGGATCAGACCGCTGACCATATGCTCGCCGCTGTGCTGCTGCATCAGCTGGAACCGCCAGTCCCAGCCAATGGAGCAATCCACCTCTGTACCCACTTCCACGGGGCTTTCGCAGTAGTGGACCACATGTTCGCCCACTTCGTGGGTATCGGTGACAGTCACGCCGCCGATAACACCCCGGTCACCGGGCTGTCCGCCGCCTTCGGGGTAGAAGGCAGTCTTGTCCAAAATCACATCGTAGCCGTGCTTGCCTTTTTCGCAGGACAAAACCGCAGCTTTGAATTCTCTGATATGGGAATCCGCATAGAACAATTTTTCTGTCATAAAATGAACACCTCTCAGTCACGGCTTTGCCGTGCCAGCTCCCCTCAAGGGGAGCCTTATTCTATGATTTGAATCTGCTCCACTGCGGTGCAGCGGTTGGTTTCTGTGTCAATATCGAAAATGGCGCCGCAGAGCCAGCAGGGCCCGGTCGCCGGTACAAAACGGCTGGTCAGTTCCCCCTTGAACAGGGCGATGGACTGCTTGGGGTCCACGCCCAGAGAACTGTCCATGGGACCGGTCATGCCCAGATCGGTGATATAGCCTGTCCCCTGGGGCAAAATCCGCAGATCGGCTGTCGGTACATGGGTATGGGTGCCCCAACAGACCGATACTCTGCCGTCCAGATAGAAGCCCATGGCCAGTTTTTCGGAGGTGGCTTCTGCATGGAAATCCACCAGCACCGGCATATCACCGTATTTTTTCAGAATGTCATCGATTTTTGCAAAGGGGCTGTCGGCATGGTTGTTCATCTGGAAACGGCCGATGAGATTGACCACCAAAACCTTTCCAAAATTCGTCTCATAGACCCCAACGCCGGTGCCGGGCAGCTGGGATGCCAGATTGGCAGGGCGCAGGATACCGGAAACATCATCCAGATAATGGCAGATCTCCCGGCGGTTGAAGGTATGATTGCCCAGAGTGATGACATCGGCACCGGCGTCAAAAATTTCCTCCGCCTGATCGGGCGTCAGCCCTGTCATGGCAGCATTTTCGCCGTTGACCACGCAGAAGTCGATATCCTTTTCTTTTTTCAGTTTTCGCAGGTGTTTTCCCAGACACCGCAGGCCCGGCTGGCCTACAATATCGCCAACTGCAAGAACTCGAAATATCATAATTTTTCCACCTTTTCCCCTCTAATTCACAGATTTTCTTCAAAATCTCAAAGAAAATGTAAGAAAATCGGTTCGTTTATACAAAATTCCCAAAAAATTAGCATAAAATATACTTGACTTTTACCAATTTTTATGCGATAGTTGTCTGGTATTCACGGGCGCGATCTCCACATGTGCTTGCCAATACTTTAGGTTGCGAGCATAGGGTGGAGATTTTTGTATGTTGTGGGTATAATTTTCATATGGAGGGTACCACAAGATGCTGAACGGAACTGTTAAATGGTTCAACGCTGAGAAAGGCTATGGCTTCATCTCCAATGATGATGGCTCCGGCGATGTGTTTGTCCATTTTTCCGCCATCCAGTGCGATGGTTTCAAGAAGCTGGAAGAGGGTCAGAAAGTCTCCTACGAGACCGAGCCCGATCCCAAAGACAGCAGCAAGCTGCGTGCTGTCAATGTCACCGCTCTGTAAGAGCCCTGATAAAAAAGCCTGAACGGTTCAGCCGCTCAGGCTTTTTTGTCTTTACAGAAGCAGGGCGTTTGCCACGGCGAAGTAGGCAATCAGAGACAGGGCGTCCACAATGGTGGTGATGAGAGGTGAGGCCATGACCGCCGGGTCCAGACCCACCTTTTTTGCCAGGATGGGCAAAATACAGCCGATGCTCTTTGCCGCCATGACCACAAAGATCACCGTGATGCTGACCACCAGTGCCACCGTAACGGTCACATCGGGATTCTGCATGAGCCAGCAGTCAATGAGCATCATCTTTCCAAAGTTGCAGACAGCCAGAACGATACCGCACAGGACCGATACCCGGATCTCCTTCCAGATGATCCACGGCAGATCCTTGAAGTCCACCTCGTCCAGAGACAGGCTGCGGATCACCGCAACAGAGGACTGGGAGCCGGAGTTGCCGCCGGTGCCCATGAGCATGGGGATAAAGGCTGTCAGCACGGCGCAGGCAGCCAGCGCACTTTCAAAATGAGTGATGATGAGACCGGTGAAGGTGGAAGAAAGCATCAGCACCAGCAGCCACGGGATTCGCCGCTTCACCAGCTCCATGACACCTTCTCTGGCATAGGGCTTATCGGAAGGCAGCATAGCGGCCATCATTTCCATATCCTCGGTGGCCTCGGCTTCCATGACATCCATAGCATCATCGAAGGTGATGATGCCCACCATACGGCGCTCGGCATCCACCACAGGCAAGGCAAGGAAATTATACTTGGAGAACATCAGTGCGACCTGCTCCCGGTCATCATGGGTGCCCACGGAGATCACATTTTCCTCCATAATCTCGGCAATGGGCATCTCATCGTCGGCGCAGAGCAGAAGATCCTTGACGGACACCATGCCCAGCAGCCGCCGGTCCTTGGTCACATAGCAGGTATAAATGGTCTCCTTGTCCACACCGGTGCGGCGGATGCGCAGGATCGCCTCCTCCACAGTCATACTGGGGCGCAGAGACACATACTCAGTGGTCATAATAGAGCCGGCGGAATCTTCCGGGTAGCGAAGGATCTCATTGATCTGCTTGCGCATATCGGGATCGGCCTGAGCCAGAATACGGCGCACCACATTGGCAGGCATTTCCTCCACCATGTCCACGGCATCATCCACGAACATTTCGCCCAGAACTTCCTTCAGTTCCGTATCGGAGAAGCTGCGAATCAGCAGCTCCTGAGGCTCCGGTTCCATTTCCGCAAAGGCCTCCGCTGCCAGCTCCTTGGGGAGCAGACGGAACACCAGAGGCAGCTGGTTCTCCTCCAGTTCATTGAGGATATCGGCAATATCGGCGGAATTCATGGTGGCCATGATGTCACGCAAAGAGCGGTATTTCTTCTGTTCCAACAGCCGAAGGACCGTCTTTTCCATAAATACATTCTGCTCGATCATCATGCCACCTCCTTGACATAGTTATATATTATATAGTATTCTCCCAAAAAAGGTTTGTCAACGACTTTTCTGACCACAAGAAGCAGGGCTTTCGCCGCAGGCAGCCACAAGATGGAGTTTCTTCGGAAAAAGCCGCCAAATTGGTGATTTTTTTGTTGACATCTTGACATGGAATTTGCTATAATACTTCGTGCGTATCCATGGGGTGCGCCCTCAATCACTCGCTGCGGCTGCCTGCCGGCAGCTGTTGAGCATAATTTTACAGGAGGTGTACACAATGCTGCGTACCTATCAGCCCAAGAAGCGTCACAGATCCAAAGTGCATGGTTTCAGACAGAGAATGGCCACCAAGAACGGCCGTAAGGTTCTGGCTCGCCGCCGTGCCAAGGGCAGAGCAAAGCTGTCCGCCTAAGTGTCTGGGCCGCGTATACCGCCAAAATTAGAATTGATACGAGGCGAATAGCTCAGTCTGTTCGCCTCGTCCGTTTTCAGGAGTCGGTTCCATGCAGTTTTCCAAATCTCTCAAGCTGAACCACCTGTTCCGCCGCCTCTACCAAAAAGGCAAGTCTTCCGCCAACCGCTATCTGGTGCTCTACTGCCGCCGCAACGGTTCCCAAGAGAACCGCATCGGCTACACCGTCAGCGCCAAGCTGGGCAAAGCTGTGGTCCGCAACAAGGTCCGCCGCCGCCTGCGGGAGATCTACCGCCTCCACGAAGGGCAGTTCAAGCCCGGCTGGGATCTGGTGGTGGTGGTGCGTTCTGCCGCTGTGGATGCTCCCTACAAGAAACTGGAGGGGGCTTATCTGTCTCTGGCAGGAAAGCTGGATCTGCTTCGCAAAGAGGAGGAACACTGTGAAAACCCTGCTGCTGAAACTCATTAAATTCTATCAGACCAGTATCTCTCCGCTGTTTCCCGCAAGGTGCCGGTATATCCCCACCTGCTCCCAGTATGCCCGGGAGGCCATCGAAAAATATGGCGCGGCAAAAGGCGGCTGGCTGGCCTTCAAGCGGTTCATGCGCTGTCATCCATTCACCAAGCGAGATACCTTTGACCCTGTTCCCTAACAAATTCCCCGTATCGGAGGAAACAAAATGGAATTCATCCGTATCCCCTTCGGCTATCTGCTGGACTGGCTGTATCAGTTCGCCGGTAACTACGGCGTTGCACTGATTCTCTTCTCCCTTATCGTCAAGCTCGTTCTGCTTCCCATGAACGCCAAGAGCAAGAAGAGCATGCTGAAAATGTCCCGAATCGCCCCTCTGGCCAAGGCTCTCGAGGCCAAATACGCCGATGACAAGACCAAGTATCAGCAGGAGCTGATGCAGCTGTACAAGGAGGAAGGCGTTTCCCCCTCCGGCGGCTGCCTGTGGAGCTTTATCCCCCTGCTCATTCTGCTGCCTTTGTACTATGTCATCCGTGAACCCATCACCTATGTGATGCACATTCCTGCCGAGCAGGCAGCTGAGATCGTGGAGATCATCGGCAGCCATGTGGAACTGATGGGCAACAAATATTACCATCAGCTCTATGCCGCTCAGTATATCGGTCAGTACTCCCAGGAGATTCTGGCTGCCATCCCCGAGCTGACGGCAGAAATGATCCAGCCCATCGACTTCGGCTTCCTGGGCATCGACCTGGCATCCATCCCCAGCTGGAAGGTCTGGCTGGCAACTTCCTGGAGCGCTGTGGGCGGTGCTGTGCTGGCACTGCTGTCCGGTGCATCCAACCTGCTGAGCATGTGGGTCAGCCAGAAGCTGAGCAACAAGGTCGCCACCAATGAAAAGGGTGAACAGGACGAGGCCGCCGCCAAGACAGCCCAGTCCATGAACACCATGATGTACATGATGCCCATTATGTCCATCATCTTCGGTTTCTCCATGCCCGCTGCCATCACTGTCTACTGGATCGCACAGGCCGTGTTCGGTCTGATCTTCGATTCCATCCTGACGGTTCATTACCGCAAGGTCTATGCCTCTGAGGATGAGCAGCGCCGCATCAAAGCCGCCGAACAGGCTGCCATCGAAATGGAAAAGGAACGCATCCGTGCCGAGCGCCGGGCTGCCAATCCCGATGGCATCACTGAAAACACCAGTAAAAAGAAGCAGGAACGCAAGGAGCGCGAGGAGCGGGAAGCCGCCATCAAGCGCTATGAGATGGAAAAGGCCGGCATCGATCCCGATGCACCCAAGGAAGTGGACACGGAAAAGTGCCCCTCCGGTATCCCCGAGCGTCCCTACTGCAAGGGCCGTGCTTACGACCCCAACCGCTACAAAAAGTAAAACCGTCTGTTGACGGAAGGAGTTTGGAATGGAAAAATTCATTACCGCCACCGGCAAGACCATTGATCTGGCCATTGAAGCTGCTCTGGATCAGCTGAAGATGGACAGAGACAGCGTCTCTGTCGAGGTTCTGGAAAATCCCAAGTCCGGGTTCCTGGGAATCGGTTCCTGCCCTGCCAAGGTCAAGGTGACCTATGAGGCTCCCGATGAGGACAAGCCCAAGCCTGCCCTCTCCTCCGCCTCCCGCAGCAAGCCGAAAAAAGCAGAACCCAAGGTTGAAGCCCCTCAGGCTCAGCCTATCAACCCTAAGCCTGTGCAGACTGCTCCCAAGCAGGAGAAGAAGCCTCAGGAAAAAAAGCCCGCCGCACCCAAGGAGCCCGTTGCGGTCAAGGAGTATGCTCCCGCCGCCGAAGGTTCCATGGAACAGCAGATCGAAGTGTTTATCAAGGGTCTGCTGGAGCACATGGGCAACGATGCTGTGCCCCATGCCTTCAAGGGTGAAGGCGATACCTACCAGGTGGATCTGGTGGGTGCAAGTCTCGGTGCCCTCATCGGTCGCCGGGGTGAGACCCTGGATGCCATCCAGCATCTGACCAACTACACCATCAACAAAGACAGCAACAAGCGCACCCGCATCAATGTGGGTGCCGAAAACTATCGGCAGAAGCGTGAGGAAAGCCTGTGCCGTCTGGGTATGAAGGTGGCCGGCAAGGTGGTCAAGTACCGCCGGAACATCACGCTGGAGCCCATGAATGCCTACGAGCGTCATGTGATCCATGCTGCCCTGCAGGATGTGGAAGATGTGACCACTTACTCCGTGGGCACCGAACCCAACCGCCGTGTTGTGGTGGCTTTCAGCAAAGATTGATAAAAAAACTCCTTCCCAAAGGGAAGGAGTTTTTTTATTATTTATGATACAGTTTCTGGCTTTCGTAGGCGGCTTCGCAGGTCACATGGGCGCCCAGCTTTTTGAACACATTTTCATCCACCTGAGAGAGAATGACGGTAGAATGGACTTCCGCATTCTTCAGCTTGCTCAGCTGCTCCATAGCGAGGTCAGCCGTAGCGTCCGTGGCGGCGCACATGGAAAGGGCAATGAGCATCTCATCCGTGTGCAGTCTGGGATTGCGGTTGCCTAGGTGCTCCACCTTCAGATGGGTGATGGGCTCCAGAACCTCAGGAGAGATCAGCTTCACTGCATCATCGATTCCTGCCAGATGCTTGAGGGCATTGAGGAGGGCTGCGCAGGATGCACCCATCAGCTCCGAAGTCTTGCCGGTGACCACAGTGCCGTCAGACAGCTCGATGGCCATGGCGGGCTCATTGGTGTGGGCAGCCACTTCTCTGGCGGCGGGAACAGCCTTCCGCATCTCCGGCTCCAGTTCCATGGAACGCATGAGCATTTCCATCTTATGGAGCTGGGCAGGGGCGTTGTTGCCTCGTTTTACCTGACAGGCCGTATCGAAATAACGGCGAATCACTTCCTGCTCAGAGGCCTTCCGGCAAACTTCATCATCCACAATGGCATTGCCCACCATGTTGACACCCATATCCGTGGGGCTCTTGTAGGGGCACTCACCGTAAATTTTCTTGAACATGGCCTCCACCACGGGGAAGATCTCCACATCCCGGTTGTAGTTGACCGTGGTCTGACCGTAGGCTTCCAGATGGAAGGGATCGATCATGTTCACATCGTCCAGATCGATGGTGGCGGCCTCATAGGCACGGTTGACAGGATGCTTCAGGGGCAAATTCCACACGGGGAAGGTCTCATACTTGGCATAGCCGGAACGGATGCCCCGCTCATGCTCATGATAGAGCTGGCTGAGGGCCGTTGCCATTTTGCCGGAGCCGGGACCGGGGGCGGTGATGACCACGATGGGTCGGGTGGTTTCAATATAATCATTCTTGCCGAAGCCCTGCTCCGACACGATAAGGGGAATGTTGGAGGGATAATCCTCGATGGGATAATGGCGGTAGACCTTGACGCCCAGAGCTTCCAGCTTGTTCTGGAAGGTTTCTGCCGCCGTCTGACTGCGAAACTTGGTCAGCACCACGCTGCCCACATAGAGGCCAAACTCCCGGAAGGCATCGATGAGACGCATGACATCCACATCATAGGTGATGCCCAGATCGCCTCTGCGCTTGTTCTTTTCGATATCATCGGCAGAAATAGCGATGACCAGCTCCGCCTGATCCTTCAGCTGCAGGAGCATCCGCATTTTGCTGTCCGGCTGGAAACCGGGAAGGACACGGGAGGCATGGTAGTCGTCAAAGAGCTTGCCGCCGAATTCCAGATACAGCTTTCCGCCGAACTGATCCACACGCTGACGGATCTTCTCCGTTTGCAGATGGAGATATTTGTCATTGTCAAAGCCCAGATGTTTCATGGCAAGTCCTCTCTTTCGCCAAATTACTTTCCATTTTATATCATAGCCGTTTCCGACAGGAAATGCAAGGGCAACTTCAGTAAAACTGCCTGCCACCACCTCTCAGTCAGCTTCGCTGACAGCTCCCTCAAGGGGAGCCTTTATTACGCATTTTACATTCTGCATTCTTGATTTTCCCCATATTTTGGGGTATAATCATTCTGAATAAATATATATAGATGCAAGTGAGGCATTTTATGGCTAAGAAGCAAGCATACGGCAACGAAAGTATCTCCGCACTGAAGGGTGCAGACCGAGTTCGGAAGCGTCCGGCAGTCATCTTCGGCTCTGACGGTCTGGAAGGCTGCGAGCACGCAGTCTTTGAGATTCTCTCCAACGCCATTGACGAAGCCCGTGAAGGGCACGGTGACACCATCACCGTCACCAGATATCTGGATCACTCCATTGAGGTAGAAGACTTCGGTCGTGGCTGTCCTGTGGACTGGAACGAATCGGAACAGCGCTACAACTGGGAGCTGGTCTTCTGCGAGCTCTACGCAGGCGGCAAATACGACAACAACAAGGGCGGCGACTATGAATATTCTCTGGGCCTCAACGGTCTCGGTGCCTGCGCCACCCAGTATTCCTCTGCATGGTTCGATGCGGTGATCCGCCGTGACGGCAACAAATACTCTCTCCATTTTGAAAAGGGCGAGATCGTCGGCGACTTGGTCAAGGAGCCTGCCGACCGAAAAAAGACCGGCTCTTCCTTCCGCTGGCTGCCGGATCTGGAGGTCTTTACGGACATCAACATTCCCGCCGACTTCTTCCGGGATGTGCTGAAGCGGCAGTCCGTGGTCAATGCAGGCGTCACCTTCCGGTTCCGCTGTGAGACCACCCCCGGCCGCTTTGAGACGGAGGACTACCTCTACGAAAACGGCATCGTGGACTATGTCAACGAAATGACCGAAGGTCAGGCTATGACCATGACCCAGTTCTGGGAGACGGAGCGCAAGGGTCGTGACCGGGCCGATATGGACGATTACAAGGTGAAGATCACCGCTGCACTGTGCTTCTCCAACCAGATCAACCGTCTGGAATATTACCACAACTCCAGCTGGCTGGAGCATGGCGGCGCACCGGAAAAGGCTGCAAAGACCGCCTTTGTCTATGCCATCGACGCCTATATCAAGCAGATCGGCAAGTACACCAAGACAGAAAGCAAGATCACCTTCCAGGATGTGCAGGACTGTCTGGTGCTGGTGACCAACTGCTTCTCCACCCAGACCTCCTACGAAAATCAGACCAAAAAGGCCATCACCAACAAGTTTGTCCAGGAGGCCATGACAGAATTCTTCAAGGAGAAGCTGCAGGTCTATTTCATCGAAAACAAGGCGGAAGCCGATCGCATCGCCGAGCAGGTGCTTATCAACAAGCGTAGCCGTGAAACGGCGGAAAAGACCCGTCTGAATCTGAAAAAGAAGGTCTCTGCCCCTGTGGATCTGGCGAACCGGGTGCAGAAATTCGTGGACTGCCGCAGCAAGGATGTCTCCAAGCGGGAGATCTACATCGTCGAGGGCGACAGCGCTATGGGCTCCGTCAAGCAGAGCCGTGATGCCGAATTCCAGGGCATCATGCCCATCCGGGGCAAGATCCTCAACTGCCTCAAGGCCGACTACGACCGGATCTTCAAATCCGATATCATCACCGATCTCATCCGTGTGCTGGGCTGCGGTGTAGAGGTACACAACAAGAAGACCAAGGACCTCAGCGCCTTTGATATGGAAAACTTCCGCTGGAACAAGGTCATCATCTGTACCGATGCCGATGTGGACGGCTTCCAGATCCGCACGCTGGTTCTGACCATGCTCTATCGCCTGACCCCCACCCTCATTGAAAAGGGTCATGTGTATATCGCAGAATCCCCCCTCTATGAGATCATCACCAAGGACAAGACCCATTTCGCCTATTCCGATGCAGAGAAGAATGAGTATATCAAGACTTTGGAAGGCAAGAAATACACCATCAACCGCTCCAAGGGTCTCGGCGAAAACGATGCGGACATGATGGCACTGACCACCATGAACCCCGCTACCCGCCGACTCATTAAGGTCATGCCCGAAGATGCCCAGCGGACAGCAGAGGTCTTTGACCTGCTGTTGGGCGACAACCTGGCAGGTCGCAAGGATCACATCGCCGAAAACGGATATAAGTATCTGGATATGGCAGATATTTCTTAAAAAGGCAGAGAATTATGGCTAAAAAGAAGAAAACAGAAACAAAACAGGAGCTGAACCTGAGTAATGTCAGCGGACTCAGCGCCGCTGTCATGGAGCAGAACATCACCGATACACTGGAACTGAACTACATGCCCTATGCCATGTCGGTCATCGTTTCCCGTGCCATTCCGGAGATCGACGGCTTCAAGCCCTCCCACCGCAAACTCCTTTATACCATGTATGAAATGGGTCTTTTGAACAAGCCCCGGACCAAGTCTGCCAACATCGTCGGTCAGACCATGCGCCTCAACCCCCATGGCGACGCCGCCATCTATGAGACTATGGTCCGTCTGGCAAGAGGCAACGAGACCCTCCTGCACCCCTTTGTGGACAGCAAGGGCAACTTCGGCAAGGTCTACTCCCGTGACATGGCCTACGCCGCCTCCCGTTACACGGAAGCCAAGCTGGAGCCTATCTGTCAGGAGCTGTTCCGGGACATCGACTGCGACACCGTAGACTTCGTGGACAACTACGATGCCTCCACCCAGGAGCCGACTCTTTTGCCCACCACCTATCCCAATATTCTGGTCTCCAGCAACACCGGCATCGCCGTCGGTATGGCAAGCAACATCTGCGGCTTCAACCTGCGGGAAGTTTGCCAGACCGCCATTGCCCGGATCAAGGACCCCAATGCCAACATTCTGGACACCCTCCCTGCCCCCGACTTCACCACCGGCGGTGAAATTCTCTACGATCCCCTGCAAATGGAGGAGATCTACCGCACCGGCAGAGGCTCTTTCCAGATCCGCAGCAAGTGGCGCTATGTGAAAGAGGGCAACCTTATCGAGATCTACGAGATTCCCTACACCACCACCACGGAGGCCATCATCGACAAGGTGGCAGACCTTATGAAGGCCGGTAAAATCCGCGAGATCAACGATATGCGTGATGAGACCGACCTGAACGGCATGAAGCTGACCATTGATCTCAAGCGTGGCGTGGACCCGGACAAGCTCATGGCAAAGCTCATGAAGTCCACCCCCCTCATGGACTCCTTCCCCTGCAATTTCAATGTCCTCATCGCCGGTATGCCCAAGGTTCTGGGCGTGGGCGAGCTGCTGGAGGAATGGACCGCCTGGCGGTGTGAGTGCGTCAAGCGTCGGATCTACTTCCAACTGCAGAAGAAGAAGGACCGTCTCCATCTGCTGAAGGGTCTGAAAAAGATTCTGTTGGACATCGACCTTGCCATCAAGCTGATCCGGGAGACGGAATCCGATGCAGAGGTCATTCCCAACCTGATGATCGGCTTTGGCATCGATCAGATTCAGGCGGAATTCGTGGCAGAGATCAAGCTGCGGAACATCAATAAGGAATACATCCTCAAGCGCTTGCAGGATGTGGACACCCTGAAAGAAGAAATCGCCGATCTGGAAGACACCCTTAAGTCCGATCGGAAGATTCTCAATATCATCGTCAAGGAACTGAAGGAAGTTGCCGATAAGTACGGCGTTGACCGCCGCACCACTCTGGTCTATGAGCATCAGCTGGTGCAGGAGGAAATCGAGGAGGAAATCCCCGACTATCCCGTGACCGTGTTCGTATCCAAGGAAGGCTACTTCAAGAAAATTACACCTCAGTCTCTGCGTATGTCCAATGAGCAGAAATTCAAGGAGGGCGACAGCCTTGCCTTCAGCCGGGAAGTGACCAACCGGGCAGAGCTGTTGGTGTTTACCAACCAGTGTCAGGTCTACAAGACCCGCTGCGCCGACTTCGAGGACAGCAAGGCTTCCGTGCTGGGCGATTACCTGCCCGGCAAACTGGGTATGGACGAAGGCGAGACCGTTCTTGCCGTGTGCCTGCCCGGTGATTACAAGGGCAATCTGTTCTTCATCTTTGAAAATGGCAAGGTGGCGAAGGTAGAGCTTTCTGCCTATGAGACCAAGTCCAATCGCCGGAAGCTCACCGGCGCTTACTCCGACAAATCTCCGGTGAAGGCCGTGTTCTGTCTGGACGACGAAAGCACCCAGATGGCGCTCTATGCCACCGACGGCAGATGCCTTATCTTCTCCGCTGCTCAGCTGACCGCCAAAACTACCCGAAACACCCAGGGTGTGGCTGTCATGGCGCTGAAGAAGAACAAAACGGTGGAAAAGGCCGTCTTGCTGACAGAAACTTCCATCCAGAACCCTGCCCGTTACCGCACCAAGACCTTGCCCGCTGCCGGCGCTCTGCTGAAAGAGGAAGACAGCGAAGAAAAACAGCTGGAACTGTTTTAAGAACCAAAAGGGAGACAGACTATACTATCTGATTTCTCCCGGAGGTTCTTATGAAGCGATCCGCTTTTCGTCAATTCAAACGCATCGTATTCGTCATTGGAGGCTGCGCTGTCTACGGACTGGGCTTTTCCCTGTTTCTGCAGCCAAACCGATTAAATGCCGGCGGCATTGCCGGTCTCAGCCAGCTGATGACCCATCTGACCGGCTTTGGTTCTGTGCCCCTGTGGTCGGTGCTATTCAACATTCCCCTTTTTGCCGTCAGTATCCGGGGGGTGGGCAGAAGCTTCTTCTGGGGAAGCCTTTTGGGTATGCTCCTATCCAACCTGTTTATCGGTCTGTTTGCCGTTTCCCAAAGCCCTGTGGATGACCCGTTGTTGGCATGTCTTTACGGCGGCGTTCTGGTGGGCTTCGGTGTGGGACTGGTATTCACCGCAGGCTGTTCCACCGGCGGTGTGGATATTCTGGCAAGACTTCTCCGGCCGATCCTGCCCCATCTGCCCATCGGCAGGATCATGCTCTGTGTGGACATGGTCATTGTCTCACTGACCGGTTTGGTATTTGGGGATCTGAACAAAGCCCTTTACTCCGCCGTGACCTTATATGTCTGCGGCAAGGTGCTGGACAGTGTGGTCTACGGTCTGGATTATTCCACCGTGGCCCTCATCGTCTCCGACCACCACAAAGTCATTGCTCAAACCATCCACGAAAAACTCCATCGGGGCGTTACGATCCTGAAGGGACAGGGCGCATACTCCGGGCAGGAAAAACAAGTTTTGCTCACGGCTCTGCGAAAGCGGCAGGCGGCGGAGCTGAAAAACTTAGTCATTGAAATAGACCCTCACGCCTTTATCATTTTACAGGAATCCCATCAGGTACTGGGCGAGGGCTTCAAACGCTACAACAAAAACGATCTTTAACTTGTAAGGAGGTGCGGATATGAAACGAATCCTGCTGATATTGCTTTGTATATCCATGTTGACGGGTTGTGCAACTCTGGCGCCGGATTCCTATGTGTCCGTCACCCCTCACGAGATCACCGATAACCCGACCACCGTCACCAATGCGGCGGAAGCATCCAACTACCATTCCTTAAAGGTCGCCATTTTGAACCAGATCCGCATGGGTCGGACGGAAGGCATTATCCATGCGGTCAACTATGAGGGCGATGTAGAGGAAGACCTGAAGCAGGCCGCCTATGAGGTCAGCACGATGAACCCACTGGGTGCCTATGCCGTGGAATACATGACCCACAGCTGCAATCTGCTGGTGACCTATTATGAGATCCGCATTTCCATCACCTACCGCCGTACGGCACAGGAGATCGCACAGCTTAAAACCTTCTCTACCACGGAGCAATTTCAGAAAGCGCTGACGGATGCCGTAGATTCCTTTGATGACTGCATTGCCGTGCAGATCAGCGACTATGACCGGGAAGCGGAAGACATTGCCGCTTTTGTGACGGAATACTGCATCTCCAATCCGGCTACCGTCATGGAGATCCCCAAAATTTCCGTCTCTGTATACCCGGAGAGCGGCAAATCCAGAATCGTGGAGGTCGCTTTCCACTATGCCAACAATCCCCAGGGACTGCTGGCCAAGCAGCGGGCAGTGGAGACCAACATCACTGCCGCCGCCGAGTACATCCGATACCGGCAGGAGGACTACGACAAAGTCCACCTGCTCTACTCCTATCTGACCCAACGGTTCCATTACCGGCAGTCGGAGACGACCACACCCCTCTATGATGCCCTGTGCAGCGGTGTGGCTGACCCCACCGGTCTGGCACAGGCATGGAAGCTGATCTGTGATAAAGCCGGTGTGGAATGTGTTTTGGTCACCGGCATGAAAAACGGTCAGCCCTACACATGGAACATCCTGCGGACAGGCGATTATTACCGCCATCTGGATCTGGCCCAGTGTATCCTCTCCGGCAGCGGATTGGTCATGCACAGTGACGGCGAGATGACCGCCTATTCCTGGAATATGGACCAATATCCCGCCTGTAAGCCCCTGCCTGTGGCCCAGCCGGAGGAAGAACCTCCCGCTGAGGAGGAACCCGCCGAAGAAGAACCCATCCCGGAAGAATCTGAAGAACAGCAGCCCTAAGGAGGCCGGTCATGCGTATTTTTAAGACAGTTTTATGCGTTTTTCTGGCGCTATTTTCCCTTTTGATCCTTTCTTTTGCCGGTTTTTTCCTGTTCCGTGCCATCCCTGCGGCGGATACGGAACCCCCTGTCATACTGGATACGGAGGATATCTTCCTGGAGGAAGAAGCATTGGTTATCCCCGAAGAAGAGCCGGTGGAAGAAGAACCTACCGTTGAGGAAGAACCGCCTGTGGAGGAGGAAGCACCCGAACCCACACCGGCTGAAATCTATCTGCAGGGTATGACAGAAGAAGAAAAGCTGTGGCAGCTGTTTTTTGTCCGTCCCGAGGACATCACCAATGTAAAAACCGCCACCAGAGCCGGTGAGACCACCCAGAAGGCACTGGAGCAATACCCCGTGGGTGGTCTGTGCTACTTTGCCGACAATCTGGAAGATCAGGAGCAGGTCGTAGAAATGCTCTCCAAAACCAAGAGCTATGTGAAAACGCCTCTGTTTCTGGCTTTGGATGAGGAAGGCGGCAGTGTCTCCCGGGCAGGTGCCAACGAAGAACTGGATGTGACCCATTTCCCCGCAGCCGCCGAATACGGCAAGACCGGCGACAATGTGGCCGTTCTGCAGATGGGCATGACCTTGGCAAAGGAACTGAAAGCCCTGGGCTTTAATCTGAACTTCGCCCCGGTGGCTGATATCGTCACCAACCCCAACAACACCGAGATCGGTGACCGGGCTTACAGCAGCGATCCGGAGACTGCCTCCCTGCTGGTGGCTGCCATGGTGGAAGGTCAGAAGCGAAACGGCATGGCCTCCTGCCTCAAGCACTTCCCCGGTCACGGCAGCACCGAAGGGGATTCTCACGAGAACACCGTGACCTCCGCCCGGACCCAGGAAGAGCTGCAGCAAAATGAATGGCTGCCCTTCCGTGCCGGTATCGGACAGGGCGCTGCCTTCGTCATGATCTCCCATCTGACTAACGAAAATCTCTCCTCTCTGCCCGCCAGCCTTTCCCCGGAAGTGGTGAACTGCCTGCGGCAGGAGCTGGGCTTTGAGGGTGTTATCATCACCGATTCCCTGCAAATGAAAGCCATCACCGGTTACTACGGAGCAGACCGAGCCGCCGTTCTGGCCTTGCAGGCCGGTGCGGATATGCTGCTGATGCCCAATTCTGTGGAGAAGGCTTATAATGGCATTACCGCCGCTCTGGAAAGCGGCGAGCTGACCTGGGAACAGATCGATGCCAAGGTTTTGAGAATCCTCACCGCCAAATATGAATACGGTATTATGAAATAAACTTCATTCCAAAGAGAGAGAACGAATGAAAAAACTTGCAATTTCCCTTCTTATTTTGTTCTGCCTGTGCGGCTGCACAGCAGAGGTTGAAGAACCCCCTGCACCCCCGGCAGAGCCGGTGGTCGTGACGGAAGAACCCGTCCCGGAGCCGGAACCGGAATGGATTCCGGCAGCTGCTCCCGGCATGGCTGCCATGATGGACGGGCAGCGTTTGCCAAGCGGTATCATCCATCTGGATGGCGTTCCTTATCTGAAACTGGAAGAACTGCTGACCGCTCTGGATGCCGAATACACCGACCCCTGCTTCTTCCGCTGGAAGCATCTTGCTGTATCCATGTATGCTGACAGCACTCGGGTGGTCTTTCAACGGCAGGGACGGGCAGTTATCCTCTCTGCCCCCGTTTTGCAGGTCAAAGATGTTTTGTATGCCCCTCTGGAGCTGTGTGAACACATGGGAATGTCCCTGTATGAGGACACTCGGCAGCAGCTTCTGTACATCACCTCTGAAAGCGGCGGACTGCCCATCCCCGAAGGCTACACCGTCCCCACCCTCATGTATCATGCTGTCAGCGACGATATGTGGGGCTTCCCGGAGTTGTTCGTCAGCCCCTCTGAAATGGAGGCCCAGCTCCAATATCTGACGGAAAACGGCTTCACCACCATTCATTTTTCTGATCTGCCCTATGTGGATCAGATCGAAAAGCCGGTGCTTTTGACCTTTGACGACGGTTATCTGGACAATTACACAGAACTGTTCCCCCTTTTGCAGAAATACAACTGCAAGGCAACTGTTTTCGTTATCACCGGCTCTATTGGGGTCCATGAACATTACATGACCTGGGAACAGGCAAAGGAAATGGCGGACAGCGGTCTGGTTTCCATCCAGAGCCACACGGTCAACCATCCCGAACTGGACACCCGGACTATGAACGACCAAGCCAACGAGATGATGCAGTCCAAGCTGGACATCCTGTACAACATTGGCAGAGAACCTTATGTCCTGTGCTACCCCACCGGGCGGTATAATGTGGACACCCTCACCCTCATGGAAGACCGCTACGATTTCGGTCTGAAAATGGTGGGCGGCGACTACATCACCGGGCAAAATCCCTTTGAGGTCAACCGCTGGTATGTACCCAGAGGGCTTGATTTCGGCACTTTTGTGGATATGGTGCAGTGAATATACGAACATGAATGTATATATGCAGGCCCTTCAAGGGTCTGCATGTTCTTGTTTTTCTTGTTTTGACAGTTGTATATATACAGAAGAATCCAAGATTTTATGCGAACTATATACAACCCTCTGAAAAATACTTTCCATCTTTGTGCAGTTTACATATTGCATATTTTTTCATGCAGAGGTAATATATATACACAAATTAAAACCACCGCAGGTGGTATGGAGGTAATCCCATGGAAAAGAAAACTTATAAGAAAATCGTGCTGGCTTACTCCGGCGGTCTTGATACATCCATCATCATCCCCTGGCTGAAGGAAAACTACGGTGATCCCGAGATCATCGCCGTCTCCGGCAATGTGGGTCAGGCAGACGAACTGGAAGGTCTGGAAGAAAAGGCTATTAAGACCGGCGCTTCCAAGTGCATCGTTGCCGATCTGACCGAAGAGTATGTCAACGACTACATCATCCCCTGCATGAAGGCCGGTGCTGTTTACGAAGAGTATCTGCTGGGCACTTCCCATGCAAGACCCTGCATCGCCAAGAAGCTGATTGAGATCGCTCTGGAAGAGGGCGCCGATGCCATCGCTCACGGCTGCACCGGCAAGGGCAACGACCAGGTCCGTTTCGAGCTGGCTGTCAAGGCTCTGGCTCCCGAAATGGCCATCATCGCTCCCTGGAGAGAGTGGTCCATCAAGTCCAGAGAAGAAGAGATCGACTACGCCGAGGCTCACAATGTGCCTCTGAAGATCAACCGGGAGACCAACTACTCCAAGGATAAGAACATGTGGCATCTGAGCCACGAGGGTCTGGATCTGGAAGACACCGGTCTGGAACCCCAGTACGAGAAGCCCGGTTTCCTGGAAATGTCCGTCAGCCCCATGCAGGCTCCCGACGAACCCACCTACATCACCCTGGACTTTGTCAAGGGCGTTCCCACCAAGCTCAACGGAGAAGAAATGTCCGCCAAGGATATCATCCTGGAGCTGAACAAGGTCGGCGGCGCCAACGGCATTGGCCTGCTGGATATCGTGGAGAACCGTCTGGTCGGCATGAAGTGCAGAGGCGTCTATGAGACTCCCGGCGGCACCATTCTCTACGCCGCTCACAAGTATCTGGAGACCCTGACTCTGGACAAGCTGACCTCCCATGAGAAGGAAAAGCTGGCTGTCACCTATGCCGAACTGGTCTACAACGGCCTGTGGTTCAGCCCCCTGCGGAAGGCTCTGGCTGCTTTTGTGGACTCCACTCAGGAGAATGTCACCGGTTCCGTTAAGCTGAAGCTGTACAAGGGCAACATCATCAAGGCAGGCGCATGGAGCAAGAACTCCCTGTACTCCGAGAAGATCTGCACCTTCGGCGAATCCGACTACAACCAGGCTGACGCCACCGGCTTCATCGAGCTGTTCGGTCTGCCCACCAAGGTTCAGGCTATGGTGGAACAGGGTATCCTGTAAGAAATCGTTATCTAAGGGCGATTGCATCGCAATCGCCCTTGTATTTTAGCCTCCCCTTGAGGGGAGGTTGCACGACGAAGTCGTGACGGAGAGGTGTGTGCAGGCACTATCATTCATGCCATCTGTCACCTCTCAGTCAGCTTCGCTGACAGCTCCCCTCAAGGGGAGCCTTTTGAGATGATTCCAATATTGACCAGCCCATTGAAACATCGTATAATGAACCTATCAAAAATCAGGAGGTCTGCCCTATGAAGCTCAGCGACATCCATATCCGAGATCCGTTCGTTCTGCCCTATGAAGGCAAGTATTATATGTATGGCACCCCCGGTCAATTTGCCTGGGAAGGTGTCGGCGGTTTCTGGTGCTTTGTTTCCGAAGATCTGGAAAACTGGTCCGAGCCCATCCACTGCTTCCCCATCCCCGAAGGGTTCTGGGGCACCAAGAACTTCTGGGCACCGGAAGTCCATGTCTACAAGGATAAATTCTATATGTTCGCCACCTTTGCCGCAGAGGGTCATCCCCGCTGCTGCCAGATCATGGTTGCAGACGAGCCCACCGGTCCCTTCACCATCCACAGCGTTCCCATCACCCCCGGTCACTGGTGGAGTCTGGACGGCACACTGTATGTGGAGGACGGTAAGCCCTACATGGTCTTCTGCCACGAGCATGTGCAGATCGGCACCGGCACTGTTTGTGCCATTGAGATGACGGAAGATCTGAAAGCACCGGTAGGAGAGCCCTTCCTGCTGTTCGATGCCAATGCCCCCTGGGTGGTCAACGACGACCAGCGCTGTGTGGCAGGCAAGCCCATCCGCGTCACCGACGGCCCTTTCTTGTGGAAAAACGGCGACAAGCTCTCCATGATCTGGTCCACCTTCTCCAACAAGAACTATGCCGAGGGCGTGGTGGTCTCCGAAAGCGGCAAGATCGCAGGTCCCTGGAAGCATCTGGACAAGCCCATGTTCGACAAGGACGGCGGTCACGGCATGATCTTCGAGACCTTTGAAGGTGAGCTGATGTTCACCATGCACAAGCCCAACAACTCTCCCAACGAGCGTCCCCATTTCGCCAAGATCAAGCCCACTGCCGACGGCAGCTTTGAAGGCGTTGAATAATCCGAGGTGATTCCATGAAACTCTGGTCCGGTCGGTTCCAGAAAGAGACCGACACTCTGGTCAATGATTTTAACTCCTCCATCCGCTTCGATCAGCGGATGTACAAAGAGGATATTGAAGGCTCTCTGGCCCATTCCCAGATGCTGGGTGACACCGGTGTCATTTCCAAAGAGGATGTGGCTGCCATCCATCAGGGTCTGAAAGACCTGCTGGCAGATATCGAAAGCGGTAAGGTGGAGTTTTCCGTCGATGCCGAAGATATCCACATGAATGTGGAGACCTTGCTGACCCAGCGGATCGGCGATGCCGGCAAGCGGCTCCACACAGGCCGCAGCCGCAACGATCAGGTGGCTGTGGATCTGCGGCTCCACCTGCGCCACGAGATCGATGAGATCCGGGAAATGGTGCTGGACTTCATCCGGGTGCTACTGGAGCAGGCTTCTGCCCATCAGCAGACCGTTATGCCCGGCTATACCCATCTGCAAAGAGCACAGCCCATTACCTTTGCCCAGCATCTGCTGGCTTACGGCTCCATGCTCTCCCGGGATGTGACCCGTCTGGACGACTGCCAGAAGCGGATGAACTATTCCCCCCTTGGCTCCGGTGCGCTGGCAGGCACGACTTATCCCATCGACCGGCTGCAGACCGCAGAACTGCTGGGCTTTGACGGGCCTATGTCCAACTCTCTGGACGGCGTTTCCGACCGGGACTATGTCATTGAACTGCTATCCACTCTGTCCATCCTCATGATGCACATGAGCCGCTTCGCCGGGGAGGTCATCCTCTGGTGCAGCTGGGAGTTCAAGTTCGTGTAGCTGGACGATGCCTATTCCACCGGCTCTTCCATCATGCCCCAGAAGAAGAACCCCGATGTGGCAGAGCTGGTCCGGGGCAAGACCGGCCGTGTCTACGGCAGTCTCATGAGTTTGCTTGCCACCATGAAGTCTCTGCCGCTGGCCTATAACAAGGACATGCAGGAGGACAAAGAGCCTGTCTTCGATGCCGTGGATACGGTGAAACAGTGCGTACCTGTGTTCTCCGCCATGATCGAAACCATGAAGGTACTGCCGGAGAATATGCTGGCAGCCGCCAAAAAGGGCTTTATCAATGCCACCGACTGCGCCGATTTTCTCACCAAGAAGGGCGTGCCTTTCCGGGATGCCTACAAGGCTACCGGTCAGCTGGTCTATGCCTGCACCACCAAGGGTATTACTCTGGAACAGCTGTCTCTGGAGGAATTCCGGGCAGTTCATCCCGCCTTTGACGAAGGTGTTTATGAAGCCATCGATCTCATGACCTGCGTCAGCCAGAGAGGCAGCTACGGCGGTCCCTGTGTGGCAGAAACTTCCCGCCAGATGGCGGAGCTGGCCGAATTCGTAGCAAGTTATCAATAAGGAGAAATCGTTATGGCAAAGCATTTTTTGAAGCTGCTGGACTTCAGTCCGGCTGAGATTCAGCATTTTCTCGATGTGGCGGCAGATCTGAAGGCCAAAAAGAAGGCCGGTATCCCTCACCGTATCTTAGAGGGCAAGAACATTGCTCTGATTTTTGAAAAGACCTCCACCCGCACCCGCTGCTCCTTTGAAGTGGCCGGTTACGATCTGGGTATGGGTGTCACCTATCTGGACCCCACCGGTTCTCAGATCGGCAAGAAGGAATCCATCCCCGACACCGCCCGTGTCCTGGGCAGAATGTACGATGGAATCGAGTATCGAGGCTTCGGTCAGGACATCGTGGAGGAGCTGGCAAAATATGCCGGTGTACCCGTGTTCAACGGTCTAACCAACGAATACCATCCCACCCAGATTTTGGCTGACTTCCTGACCATTCAGGAGCATTGCGGCCCCCTTCAGGGAAAAAAGCTGGTATTCATGGGAGATGCCCGTTACAACATGGCGAATTCCCTGATGGTTGGCTGCGCTAAAATGGGCATGCACTTTGTTGCCTGCTCCAAAGCCAAGTATTTCCCCAATCCCGAATTGATTGAAACCTGCAAGTCTATCGCCGCCGAAACCGGTGCTACCCTTTCCTTCATCGAAGATCCCAAGGAAGCTTGCAAGAACGCCGACGTGATCTACACCGACGTTTGGGTCTCCATGGGTGAACCGGATAGCGTTTGGACCGAACGCAGCCACGACCTAACTCCCTACCGTGTCACCGAAGAACTCCTGGATTATGCCGGAGAAGACTGTAAATTCATGCACTGCCTGCCCGCCTTCCATGACCTGAAGACCACCATCGGCAAACAGATCCACGAAAAGTTTGGCATTACCGCCATGGAAGTTACCGACGAAGCCTTTGAAGGCAAGCATTCTATCGTATTTGACGAAGCCGAAAATCGCATGCATACCATTAAAGCTGTTATGGCCGCAACGTTGGGAAAGGAGTAATCCCTATGGCATATCTGGTTCTTTCCAACGGAATGGCCTTTCCGGGAATACGTTTTGGCGCCGACATCACCTCCTCCGGAGCGTAGGCTTACACCACCGGTGTGGTAGGATACGCCGAAACCCTCCTGAATCCTGACTATGCCGCAAAAATCATTGTACAATCCTTCCCCTTGATCGGGAACGTGGGAATTGATGCCGAAAGAAGCGTCCTTCCCATCTCCGCAGCGGGCTACGTGGTCCGGGAACTTTGCGATGAGCCCAATCACTTCCTTTGCGCCAAGACATTGGATGCCTGGTTGAAGGAACAGGGAATTCCCGGTATTTCCGGGATTGATACTCGCCATCTGGTCCATCTTCTGAAAGCTGATCCCACTTTGACCGCCACCATTACCGATACACTCCCCAATCCCAACTCCAACATGGGAGGCAACCCCAATGCCTAAAGATACAACCATTCGTAAAGTACTCGTCATTGGTTCCGGCCCCATCGTCATCGGCCAAGCAGCCGAATTTGACTATGCCGGAGCACAGGCCTGCCGGGTACTGCGTCAGGAAGGCGTAAATGTCGTGTTGGTAAACTCCAACCCGGCCACGATCATGACCGACAAACACCTGGCGGATG
>JAZNNW010000145.1:0-88635 GCA_045580485.1 Candidatus Avilachnospira sp.
CTCCTGCGGTCCTGACCAGATGATCGCCGTAGTGGAAAACCTTTCTAAAATTCTGAGCGTACCGGTGATCGCCAAGCCCAATGCCGGTATGCCTGTGATCGATGACAAGGGTAATGCAGTCTATTCCATGGCAGCTGACGAATTTGCAGTGCAGATGAAACTACTGAAAGATGCCGGTGCGAAGATATTGGGTGGCTGCTGCGGAACAGACCCTGCTTACATTGCCGCTTTGAAAAATACATTACTATAATAGTAAGACCTCCGGCTTTGCCGGAGGTCTTTTGTATCATTCTTCCGTATTGTCACGGAGCAGATTATATTTGATGTCCCACAGCTTCTGAGAGAGATCCACATAGTAATTATGGGGATTTTCGAAGCGGGTGACTTCGTCCCAGAGGGAGTCCACTTCCTTCTTGCAGTAATCCTGAATCTCCTGCAGAGTGGGAAGTTCGTAGACCAGCTTGCCCTTTTCAAAGATGGGCACAAGCAGCTCTCTGGCAGAGTAGTTATAGACCTTTTTCCGCTTCCATGTGGTCTCGGGGTCGAAGATGACAATATCCTGGGAGTCATCCACAGTTTCATCATGGACACACAGATAGTCGGCAATGGCCTTGCCGGTATCGTTGCCGTAGAAGCGATAGAGCTTCTTGAAGTGGGGATTGGTGATCTTGCCGATGTTCTCACTGATCTTGATCTTGGGAACGATCTCGCCATCATCATTTTCCACTGCTACCAGCTTATAGACACCGCCGAAGACAGGTTCAGAGCGGGCAGTAATGAGCCGTTCGCCAACGCCAAACAAATCGATGGCAGCCCCCTGACGGAGCAGGTCGGCAATGATGTACTCATCCAGAGAATTGGAGACGGAGATCTGGCAGGTCTCCCAGCCTGCATCGTCCAGCATCTTTCTGGCTTTTTTGGAAAGGAAAGCCATATCACCGGAGTCCAGACGGATACCGCACTTGGTCAGGCCTCTGGGCTTCAGCACTTCATTGAATGCCTTGATGGCATCGGGGATGCCTCGTTTGAGGGTGTTATAAGTGTCCACCAGCAAAGTGGGGTTATCGGGGTAAGTTTCGCAGTAGGTCTTGAAGGCTTCATACTGGGTATCGAACATCTGCACCCAGGAATGAGCCATAGTACCGCCGGCGTGGACACCGAACAGCTGATCGGAGAGGGTACAGGCTGTACCGGCGCAGCCGCCGATGTAAGCGGCTCTGGCACCCAGAACGGCACCGTCCACACCCTGCGCACGGCGGGAACCGAACTCCAGAACAGTTCTGCCCTGAGCGGCCCGCACCACACGGTTGGCCTTGGTGGCGATAAGGCTCTGATGGTTCAGAGACAAAAGCAGATAGGTCTCAATGAGCTGTGCCTCAATGGCAGGGGCACGAACCGTCAGCATCGGCTCCTTGGGGAAGATGGGGGTACCTTCGGGAACGGCCCAGATATCGCCGGTAAAATGAAAACCCTTCAGATATTCCAGAAAATCCTCGGAGAACTGATTGCGTCCACGGAGATAAGCAATATCTTCCTCTGTGAAATGGAGGTTCTGGATGTATTCCACCACCTGCTGAAGACCTGCGGCAATGGCAAAGCCGCCGCCGTCGGGAACGCTGCGGTAAAACACATCGAAATATGTAATTTTGTCCTTGTAACCGTGTTGGAAGTAGCCGTTGCTCATGGTCAGTTCGTAAAAATCGCAGAGCATCGTCATATTCCAGGGTTGTTTGACATCCATGGTAAACACCTCTTGTGTATAAGTTGACATTATTATATCACCATATTTCTGAAAAGACAACTGTCTTGTCACCCTATCGTGGTTTTCACCTGTTTTACTTAAAATTTTGAAATCCGCAAAGCCTTGGTATTACTGGGTTTGCGGGCTGATGTTGTAAGTTTTTACAACACAACATCACACAACTTTGGCTCACGAGTTTACCGCTGAAATCGGCTGTTTTTTGCTCTCCTATGCCCCTTTTGTTGTATCAATGTTGTACAAATTTGAGTTGCCGGGTGGTTTGCACAACGTCAATTTACGATTTTGTGTTGTAAAAATCGGTTCCGCGTTGTGCAAAATCGGGGCAGGGGAGAGCTGAAAACAGCAAAATCAACAAATAAGTTCTAAAAACTTGGTTAAATTAGGGTAAATCGAAAATTCAATGTTGTAAAACTGTTGTACAACGCGGAACAAAAAATAATAAATGTGGGTGCTGCGTTGTATCGGCGATCACACAGATCGGGGGAATTTGATGACATTGTTTCGAGGGTCCAGCTCATTGGTGGAGAACAGCTTTTGCACCTGGTGGAACGCATCCTCCTGCCGGTTCGCCCGGTCGAAGTGGGTGTACACACCCAGCGTGGTGCTGATATTGGCGTGACCGGACAGGGTCTGCACGGCCTTGACATCCAGACCGGACTCCACGAGCTTCGTTACATAGGTGTGCCGCAGGGTGTGGGAGGTAAAGTTCTTGGCGAACTCCGGGTCGTGCTTGGCACAGACCTCACGGATATGCTCCCACACCGTATCAGCGATGCTCCGGGTCAGATGGCCGCCCCTCCAACGGAGGACGAAGCCTGCGTACCCATGCGCATCACCGAGGGTCTCCAACAGGGCGTAGAGGTTCGGAGGGATGGGCAGGGTACGGATTCCGTTTGCGGTCTTTGTGTAGGGGACCAGCTTGTACTTGCCGTCCTCGACGGAGAGCTGCTGTTCCACATGGATCGTGCGTCGGGCCATGTCGATGTTCTTCCACTCCAAGGCGAGGACTTCGCCGCGGCGCATACCGGTCTCCATGCCCACGGTCAGATAGATCTGCTCCAGAGAGAACGGTTCCAAGCCATCGAGAATGTCACGGTACAGCCGGTCGGGGAGAATTTCTTTCTCCCCGCGTTTCTTTTTTGCTGAGGGCAGGTTGCGTTTCACCTGCAGAGGACTGTGGGAAATACAGCCCAGCTCGACTGCTACTCCGAGAATATCTCGGAGATAGGACTGTATCTGACCGACATGGGTGTATTCCTTTTTCACCGCTTCGGCGAGAACCGATTGGCAGATCAGGGGCGTGATGTCCCGGACTTTGACCGGTGCCAGATACTTCATCAGATGACCGTTGACCTGGCATCGCAGGTTCGCCAGAGAGGAGGGGCGCAGATAAGGGGCTTTGTACTTATCCAGCCAGACTTTAGCGATCTCCCCGAAGGTGGTGTCATCGTCGGGGATGAGGCCGCCTGCCAGCTCCTCTTTGTACTTTTGCCGCTTCCGTTCTGCGTCGGCGACGGTGCGGCCATAGAAATACTTTCTCTTGCCATCGGGCAGGGTAAGGGTCTTTACGATGGTCTTTGGGGTCTTTTTGTTGCTCATGTGATGTGCCTCCATTTCATGATGCGGGTGCCAGCCTACAACAACAGGAAGGAGATATACCACATATAAGACGAATTTTGTAATTATTTGCTATTGCCTTTTTAGAACATATGTTTTATTATAATGCTACCGATTTAATTTCGGCGAGAGCGGATCACGCGAGATAAGCATACGTTACTCACTCATATACTCCCCTTTATCTTAATGGTCAGAAAAGAGGTGTGTGTGCGTTAAAGAAAGGAAATGGATTATGGATGTGACAAACTTCATTAGCTATCTTGAGTATTGTGTTGCCCGCTTAGAAACAGGAGAGCCAGTTCAGTCAATTTGGAACGATTTTCTTCAGACAGCTGCTGGAAAATCGTATCAATCTGTGCGGCAGCAGACCGCGTTTCCCGCTCAGGTTCTCCACCCAGACGCTCCAGAGACACACCAAGGCCACTGCTAATCTTAAAAGCGACCTCAAGGCTCACGGTCTGGCTCTTTCTAGTAATAATAGAGCGCACAGTTGAATCCGTGAGGCCGCAGGCACGAGCCACGTCTGGGATAGTCAGATCGCGCTCAGCCATAATCTCTGTTAGTACTTTATAGAACTCCATATTATCACCTCTCAAAGTGAATATATCATGAAGTTTCACGCATTGCAAGGAAAAAAATCGAGTTTAGTCTTGACATATCACGCATTGCGTGATATTCTTTTTTTGCAATCACGCAATGCGTGAAAAATTTTTTGACACAGAATCACGCAATGCGTGATTTGGAGGTGATCCATTATGGCTAACTCAAAAATCGCCTTCGCCAACTTGCGAGCCGAGATGGCTAGGCTCAATATTACTTTGCAGAACGTGGCAGACTGCATCGGGAAGAACCGCGATACGACAGCACGAAAGCTGTCGATGGAGTCTTCTCTCTCGTTGTCTGAGGCGTTCACTATCTCCAAGAATCTTTTTCAAGGCGCCGATCTTCGATATTTGTTCCAGGAACTCACCGGTAGTTACTTAGCCTACCCCGAATCATCTAAAGAAAACGGCTCCCTAACCTAAGTCAGAGAGCCGCGGGCGATCAGAACTTCAAACCGAAGTGCTGAACCACTGATGCGAACACCTCTTCGTATTTCCGCTCAGTCTCACTGAGGGTGAACAGATGTCCGCAGCTGCCGCAGGTAACGGTTTCGGTGACGTTTCCGGCGTCTACCAAAACCTGAGCCCTGCATTTCGGGCAGCCATAGATGATGTGATCTATGCCCATGGTGATGCACCTCCTTCCCGAGATGATCGCTCCGGCCTCACTATATCACAAATCGAGTACAAACACAACGGACTAAACCAGCCTGTTTGAAACCAGGCAACCCAAACCAACCAATCTGTCAAAGGGTGCCAGCCTACAACGACAGGAAGGAGATGTACCACATCTAAGAAGGAGGTAAAACACAATGGCCAGAAGAACACTGAACACCGGCAGGATCGTCCTGCCCAACATCGCCACGCCGGAGCGCGTACCGGAACATGTCCGCATCACGCCCGAAGCCGGTATGGTCATCAACCGATTGAAGGCGCTGACCGGTCTGAGTCGGACGGAGATATTGTCTGAGATCATCATTCAGGCCGAGCCGCTGATCGTGCTGGAGGATGAATGATGGATCACAGCAAAAATGAACCGGCGTTCCTGAGCATCCGTGAAGCAGCGGCTCGGTGGGGTGTGAGCCAGGACATCGTGTATGACCTGGTCGGCTCCGGTGAGCTGGAGGCTTTCAAGATCGGCAGGAACTGGCGGATCACCATGCAGGCACTTCTCGCTTACGAGAAGTCCCACAGCAATCAGAACCGACCCGAACCGCGACAAACACTCGCTCAGCGGAAGCCGGTGCTTCGGTTATGAACCCACGCAGGCACGTCCTGCAAAATCGTACATAAAACAGAAAACCACCCGCGGCTATTTCACGGATGGTTTCCCCCAAATTTGTTTACCCAGCGGCACTGCAGACCTCGTTAGCCCATGGTAAGGGCACAATCAAAGAACTGGTAGTCTTCTCATGTTTACGATGGCCACAGGCAAAATAGCTACCTGCTTCTTGGTGCGGTACTTCACTTTGGCTGTATGGCTCAGCCTCGCCCTCACGCATCAGTATCTGCACCGGGAACGCATAGGGTCAAAAGTTTGGTCACTGCGACCACTCCTTTCTTGCCTATGCAGGCAAGTACATTTTATGTCGATTTTGCAGGACTGTCAACATTTTTCGACAGGAGCGTGACCGATTGAACGCTCCCAATAACTACGCAGGCACGTCCCACGGCGTCAAAGAAGATACTAAAAAGCCGTCCGTGGCTGTTTCACGGACGACTCTCCCCCATTTGTTTACCCGATATGCTTTGCAGACTTCGTCGACCCAAGGTGAGGGTCCAGATAAAACGAGGTAGGTCTTATCTGTTTACGATGAGTCACAGGCAAAACAGCTACCCGCTTCTTGGAGCGGTGCCTCACTTCAGGCTGTCAGGGTTCAGCCTCGACCTTAACGCATCGGCGCTTACATCGGGAACGCTGGGTTCAAAAAGTTTGTCATGACGACAACTCCTTTCTCGCCTCAGCAGGCAACACTATTCTACTTTGATGCCGTGGGACTGTCAACTTTTTTCGACAGGAGCGTGACCGATTGAATATCCCAGACAACTATGACATCTGGAACGCGGAACAGGAGCGTCGGGATCGGCTGCTCGCCGAAAGACCGGTTTGCTCTTGCTGCGAAGACCCCATTCAGGAAGAACATTATTACGAAGCGGGCGGACAGCTGATCTGCCCGGACTGCATGGAGACCCATTTCAGAAAGGAGATAGAGCTATGAGTACTTACTACCGCACCTGTCCCGACTGCGGGGCAAACCTTGATCCCGATGAAGTCTGTGATTGCCAGACCGAAGATAATCAAACCTAAAAACTACATAAGGAGGAAAACAACCATGATTCGATTGCAAATTGAGTGCGAGGCTATGTCGGATGTTATCCAGCAGCTGACCGGGTTGACCGGTGTTTCGGTTCAACCTGCTCTGTCGCCTGACTTTGAGGAGCTGGAGCAGAAACTCGCCAAAACGGAGGACGAGTTAAGGCTTGCAAAACTGCACTGTGCCGAGCTGGCGAAAGAGATCGCCGATTTGAGTGCTTGTAGCACCGTTCTCTCCGAAGAACAGGAAAACAAGATCGCCGGATACGAGAAGCTGCTGAAGGTCAAAGAAGCCCGTATCACCGAACTGGAAGCCTTGTTGGATAGCTGTGCCGGGGGTGCGGAGGATGGCGTTTCGGAAGCCCCTACGCCTGCTGCCGAGACCGGAGAGACTGCCTCTCCTGCTCCGAATACTGGTACGGCAGAGGAGCCTGGGGCTGAAGAAACGCCCACCTATGATAAGGCGACGGTTCGTGAGTTCCTGGGCCGTGCCAAAGACAAGTACGGCGTGAAGATTACCGACATCTGTAAGCGTTTCGGCGGCCGCTTCCAGGATGTCAAGTCTGAGGATTACCCGGCTCTTATGGAGGCCGTGCAGAAGGCCATCGACGAAAAGGAGAAGCAGTAATGCCCCCCGTCAACCATGCTGTGCTGTCTGCATCCGGCGCGAAACGGTGGCTCAGCTGTCCGCCTTCGGCGCGGCTGGAAGAGAAGCTGCGGAACAGGCTCGGACTGGAAGACACCGGCAGCGAATATGCCCGAGAAGGCACGAAAGCCCACGAGCTTGCCGAGTTGAAGCTGCGGCGGGAGATTGGCGAGATCAACGACTTCAATTTCGCTGAGAGAGTCAAACGGCTCGGCGACATCCCAAAGGATATGGACGAGGCCACCGACTTTTACTGCGCATTGGTCATGGAGCGGCTGTTCGAGGCAAGACGAACCTGCCCTGACGCCAAGCTGCTGCTGGAAACCCGGCTGGACTTCTCACCGTGGGTACCTCACGGCTTCGGTACGGGCGACGCCATCATCGTCAGCGATACGGTGCTAGATGTTCTGGACTATAAACACGGTGTCGGGGTTCCTGTCGATGCGGTGGACAACCCTCAGACCCGGCTCTATATGCTCGGTACGATCAACCTGTTCGGCTGGCTCTACGGGTTTTCCCATGTGCGGGGCACGATCATTCAGCCGAGACTGGACAGCGTTACCGAGGAAACCCTGACACGGGAAGCCCTGTTGGATTGGGCGGAAAATGAAGTGGTGGACCGGGCGAAGATGGCATGGGAAGGCAAAGGCGAGTTCCTCCCCGGTGACCATTGCCGGTTCTGTGCGGCTAAAGCTGTCTGTTCCGCCCGTGCGGCTGCAGCTATGCAGATATTCCAGACGGGGCTCGACCAGCCCGCCCTGCTGCCGGACGACCAGATCCCGGGTATTCTCGCTTACGCCGCCATCACGAAGAGCTGGATCAAGGATCTGGAGGACTACGCCCAGGCACAGGCAATCAGAGGTCAGCAGTGGAAAGGCTATAAGCTGGTCCGGGGGCGGAGCGTCCGCAGCTGGAAAGACCCGGAGGCTGTCGCCGACAACCTGCTCCGCGCCGGTTATAAACGGGAGGACATCTTCAAAAACGACCTTCGGAGCGTCTCCGAAGTTGAGAAGCTGCTTGGCAAAAAGAGCTTCCGCACCTTTGCGGAGGAGTATGTGTTCAAGCCGGAGGGCGCCCTGACTTTGGTACCTGAAAGCGATAAACGACAAGCTGTTGATCCTGCGGAAGCGGATTTTGCAGACCTTATTTCAGATTAAACGGAGGTACATCAAAATGGCAAAGAACTTCAACAAAAACATCAATGATACCAGTGCTCGTATCGGTGAAGTGCGTTTCAGCTACGCATACCTGTTCGAACAGCGCAAGGATGATGACGGCAACGCCGACAAGTACAGCCTGTGCGTCCTCATCCCCAAGAGCAACACGGAAGCGATTAAGCTGCTTCAGGAAAAGATCGAAGCCGCTAAGGTGAAGGGCAAGACCTCCACCTGGGGCGGCAAGGTTCCCGGCAGACTGAGCCTTCCTCTGCGTGACGGCGATGAGGAGGACAAGGGCGAAGAGTTTGAGGGCATGATGTTCTTCAACTGCTCTTCTAAGAAGAAGCCCGGTCTGAAGATCCTGGAGGACGGGAAGATGCAGGACGCACTGGACGAGGAAGACATCTACTCCGGTGCTTGGGGCTGCGTTTCCGTCAACGTGTTCCCCTATGACAGCAACGGCAATAAGGGTATCGGCATCGGCCTTAATAACGTGATTAAGACCCGTGATGACGAGAAGCTGTCCGGCGGCTCTTCCGCAGAGCAGGACTTCGCCGATCTGGAAGATTAAACGCAGAGCAAGGCAGGGGCTTCGGCCCCTGGCCGTAATGCGGGGACGGCGTATCGCCGTCAAGGTTGCAACCCCTGCAAAATCTGAAAGGAGGTATGCCCTCGTTATGCCCCAATTTGAAGATCTGACAGGCCAGAGATTTGGCAGGCTGACAGTGGTGTCGCGGGCACCCAATAGAGGTCGGGCGACAACGTGGAACTGCCTGTGTGACTGCGGAAACGAGGTCATTATCCGGGCTTGTGATATGAAGTCTGGACGCTCCCGTAGTTGTGGCTGTTTCAGAAAAGAGGAAAACCACCGCCGCTTTTTTATTCACGGGATGAAAGGGTCTGGGATTTACACATCCTGGTGCAATATGGTAGCTCGGTGTGAAAACCCAAAGAAGCCTGAATATCCGCAGTATGGCGGCCGCGGCATCAAAGTGTGCAATGCTTGGCGCTCTTTTGAAGCGTTTTATGCAGACATGGCCCCGACCTACTGTGAGGGTCTTACTCTGGAAAGAAGAGACACCGACGGCGACTACAGCCCCGAAAACTGCTGTTGGGCAACTCGAAAAGAGCAAACCAGAAATCGGCGATGCACCTACTTAGTGGATTGCCCGCCCTTCGGGCGTATTCCACTCGCTGAACTTGCCGAGAAAACGGGCATCGGCTATGACCGCTTGCGCTGGCGTAGTTTGTCCGGCAAACCCTTGTTCACCGTGGAAGAGCGTATCAACCTCGGTATACCGGAGATTCAGGAGGTGTCTGATCGATGTACCTCGGTATAGATTTGGAAACGTTCAGCTCAGTCGACATCGGCAAGTGTGGCGCTTTCAAGTATGTGGAGAGCGACGATTTTGAGATTCTCTTATTCGCTTATGCGTTCGACGACGATCCTGCGAAGCTGGTCGACCTGACCGCGGGAGAGCAAATACCTCAGATAGTGTTGGACGCGATCTACGATGATACCGTCACCAAGTGGGCATGGAACGCCGCTTTCGAGAGAGCCTGTCTGGCGAAACACTTTGGCACCTACTTCCCACCAGAACAGTGGGAGGATGTCATGATTACCGCGGCTAATGTGGGTCTGCCTCTCAGCTTGGCGGGAACCAGCGACGCCCTGGGCCTTGGAGAAGACAAGGGTAAGTTGAAAACAGGTAAGGCACTGATACGAAAATTCTGTGTGCCTTGTAAACCAACTAAGGCCAACGGGGGACGCACACGAAATTTACCGGAGCATTACCCGGAGGACTGGATCGACTTTTGTACCTACTGCACTCGAGACGTGGACAGCGAGAACACCATCCGACAGATGCTCAGCAGATATGTTCCCAGCGAAAAGGAGCACCGACTGTGGTGCCTGGATGCCCGAATCAACGAGCGCGGGGTACCATTCGACCGGCAACTCGCCGAACAAGCAGTTCGGCTGGACACCGCATACAGGGAAACGCTGATTGAGGAAGCCATTGCACTGACCGGTTTAGAGAACCCCCGTTCAAATGCACAGGTCAAGGCTTGGTTAGAAGATCAGGAGGGCATCGAAGTTCCCTCCCTTAACAAAAAAGCCATAGCGGATGTGGTGGCTCAGCTCTCTAAGGACGATACCAAACGGTTCATGGACCTGCGGAAGGAACTGAGCAAGACCTCTACCAAAAAGTACGAGACCATGCTGAACACTGGTTGCAAGGACGACCGCATACGCGGCACTATGCAGTTCTATGGAGCCCGAACCGGGCGCTGGTCCGGTAGGCTTCTACAGGTGCAAAACCTCGCACAGCCCAATTTGGAGCAGTTAGACATTGCCCGGACATTTGTCAAGAAGGGCGACGCAGATACAATTCGATGCCTATATGAGGAAGGGTTAAGCGAAATTTTATCTTGTTTGGTACGCACAGCTTTGACAGGTGGTACCGGGCGATGTCTATACGGCGTGGATTTTGCAGCCATTGAAGCTCGGGTCACCGCTTGGCTGGCACAGGAGGAATGGCGTTTAGACGCATTCCGAAACGGCGATGACATTTACTGCCGAAGTGCCTCCGCCATCTACGGGGTGCCGGTGGTCAAGCACGGCGAGAATGGTCATCTGAGGCAACACGGTAAAGTAGCGGAGCTCGGATGCGGGTTCAGCGGGGGCGTGGGTGCCCTAAAAGCCTTTGGTGCTGACAAGTTCCTGACGGATGAGCAAATGGCCGAGGTCGTGGCACAGTGGCGCGCAGCCAGTCCGAAGATCGTGGGCCTGTGGAGCAGCTTAGAAAAGGCAGCGACAAAGGCGGTGGCGCGAAAAACCACGGTACGATCCAGTGTTGGCGAGATCATCTACAGCTACGAGGACGGCATTTTGTTCGCAACGCTTCCGTCCGGGCGGCGCATTCCTTACTGGGGTGCTTTAAGCAGCCCCAGTCGTAAGTTCCCCGGACAGCGTTCTTTAAGCTACATGGGCATTGACCAAAAAACAAAGAAATGGACACGCCTTGAATTATGGCGAGGTATTCTGACTGAAAACGTGGTCCAGGGCATCGCCCGAGACATCATGGCGGAGAAGTTAATGGCTCTGGATAGAGCAGGTTTTGAGGTCATCTTTCACGTACACGACGAAGCTGTTATCGCAGAGCCGATCGGAGGTAAAAGTTTTGAGCAGGCACTGGCCATCATGGCCGAGCCTGTGCCCTGGGCTGAGGGACTGCCTCTATCAGCCGATGGCTTTCAAGCCTTGTTTTATCAAAAATAAGAGAGGTACTACCGATGAACAGAAAGAGAAATTCCACATACGCACTGCTTCTGGTGTTAACGATCCTGTTATGCGTTGCAACAGTGATCCTTTACATCAACGCAAAAGACCTGCTGGATCGGGCGGAGCGCACTTACGCAGAGGCTGAGGACCTATTCGCCGCAGCAGAGATCCTGCAAGAGCGAACGGTGGCAGCTCAGCGAGCCGTAGAAACCGCCGAACCTGGCCAGACCGCGGTGCAGGCGTATACCGTCGAGCTGGTTACATTGGCTCAGCGAGCCGAGGAAAAACAGGAAGAAGCTGTACCCGAAGCCCCTCAAATCAGCATGGGTACCTATACGATCACGGCCTACTGTCCCTGCGAGATCTGCTGTGGAGCCTACGCACTGACCCGACCGAGGGATGAAAACGGCGAGCCCATCGTGTATACCGCCTCTGGGGCAAGAGCCGAGGCAGGTGTCACTATTGCGGTCGATCCGTCGGTCATTCCCCACGGAACCTCTGTTTGGTTCGAGGGTCCCGAGGGCGTACAGGAGTACAAGGCACAGGATACCGGCGGTGCGGTAAACGGGAACCATATTGACTTGTACTTTAATTCACACATGGAAGCACTGGCTTGGGGTTCTCAGACCCGCGAGGTGTTCGTAAATCAAACAGGAGGCTTTTGATATGGCCGAAATGAACAGGCAGCAAATTGATTTGTTGGATGAGATCATCGTTGACAACTTTGCGGGCGGCGGTGGCGCCAGTACCGGCATTGAGCTGGCTACCGGTCGGCCTGTGGAAATTGCAATCAATCATGACCCGGACGCCATTCTGATGCACAAGACCAATCATCCTTACACACGGCACTACTGTGAAAGCGTGTGGGACGTCGACCCCAGAGAAGTGTGCAGAGGACGGTGCGTGGGCTTGGCTTGGTTTTCCCCGGATTGCAAACACTTTTCAAAGGCAAAAGGCGCAGCTCTTGTTGACCGGAAAATCAGAGGGCTTGCGTGGATTGTGTTGCGCTGGGCGGGAACCGTAAGACCCAGAGTGATCATGCTGGAGAATGTGGAAGAGTTTGTGACCTGGGGGCCTGTGCGAAAGGGTAAACCGGTCAAAAGTAAGGCTGGGCAGACTTTCCGGAAATGGAAAAGACAGCTGGAAGACCTTGGGTATAAGGTCGAACATCGGGAAATCGTAGTGGCGGATTTCGGCGCGCCAACTACCAGAAAGCGGTTTGTTTTGGTAGCCAGATGTGATGGGAAACCTATCGTCTGGCCGGAACGAACCCATGCACCCAGAGACAGCGAAGAAGTCAAAAGCGAAAAGCTGCTCCCCTGGCGGAGTGCTGCGGAGATCATAGACTGGAGTGTTCCTTGCTTCTCCGTATTTGCATCCAAACAGGAGATCAAAGAAAAGTATGGTGTCAATGCGGTTCGACCTCTGGCAGAAAACACCATGCGCCGCGTGATCCGAGGCGTGGACAAATTCACGATTAAGAGCGGAGAGCCGTTTATTGTTCCGACAGGATACGGGGAACGAAAAGGACAGGCCCCGAGAGTGCATGACATCAAGGAACCTGTTACCACGGTGGTATCTACGGTTAAGCAAAATCTTTGCCGTCCCCTTATGGCACCGTTTATTGCTCAGCAAAAGTTCAACAATCCTCCGCAGAATATTGCAGAACCTCTTAGCACAATTACCTCCGTAGGTGCACACGAAGTAACGGAACCAATTTTGGCGCCGTTTACTTTCAGCAATACCGGTGGCAGCGTTGGCGCTGGCGCAGGATATCCCGTACATACTATTCGTACCGCGGGTGGGCAGGTGTTATCTGCTGCCAATCTGATTCAGTATCACACAGAGCAGACGGAGAGTGTTCGGGCAAACGGTATGAACGCTCCTTTGCCTACTGCCGATACCTCAAACCGATACGGACTGACCACAGCAAATCTGGTGGAGTATTACGGAAATGGAGTTCCCCTTGATGTGAACGAGCCTATGCACACCGCAACGAGCCATGACCGGGAGGCACTGACCCTTGTTCATGTTCAAAAGTATTTTGGCGGAGTGGTTGGCGAAGATGCCAACAAACCGTTACCGACCGTAACCACGGTAGATCACAATGCTTTGTGTACAGCCCATGTAGTTGAGTTCAAAGGACTGGACATTGGCCAGCACCCGGACAAGCCACTACGAACGATCACCACATCTGCCGGTGAGTTTGCTGCGTGTCATGTGTACATCGTAAGAGCGGATGGGAGAGACCTTATACATTGGCCAGAAATTCGCTCTCTGCTCAATAAGTATTGCGGATACACCTTGGCAGATGACGAAGTGCTTTTGCTTCTGATCGGCGGCGTGTATTACTTCATTGCGGATATCCTTTTGCGGATGTTGACACCAAGGGAACTGTACAGCGCCATGGGCTTTCCACCGGACTACATCATCGACCGGGACTATATGGGCAATGAGTACGGAAAAACGAAGCAGGTTGCCCGGTGCGGCAATGCAGTTCCGCCGCCTCTGGCAACGGCTATCGTAAGAGCAAACCTGCCAGAGTGGTGCGATAGAGAAATCAAGACAATGGCGGAATTCAACACTGTACTATCCAAAAGGAGAGCTGTCCAGTGAAATACTGCCCAAAACCGCATCAATCTCTCGCAGGGGACTTTTTGAAGGGTCATCCCCGGTGTGCCTTGTTTTTGGACATGGGCTTGGGGAAGACAGTGGTCACGCTCACCGAGATCTTTCAGAAAGTACGGTGCGAGTTCGCAATCGACAAGGTGTTAGTTATCGCACCGATACGGGTAGCTGAGGACACGTGGAGCAGGGAAGTAGAAAAATGGGATCACCTCCGGGGCCTCCGCATCAGCAAAGTTCTCGGCACTGCGAAACAGCGGATCGCGGCACTCAATACACCGGCGGATGTCTACATCATCAATCGGGATAATGTAATCTGGCTGGTGGAATACCTCGGTCAGAACTGGGACTTCGATGGCGTTGTTATCGACGAGCTGTCCTCCTTTAAGAGTGCTAGGGCGAAACGGTTTAAGGCTCTGCGGAAAGTTATCAAGCGGGCTTCTTATGTGGTCGGTCTCACCGGGACGCCCGCCCCAAAGGGATACATTGACTTGTGGCCGCAGATTTATCTAATCGACGGAGGGCAGCGACTCGGAAGAACCCTGACCGAGTTTCGGCGCAGGTTCTTTCACCCCGGGCGGGGCAAAGGGCATGTGGTCTATGAGTGGCTTATCAACCCGGGTGCAAAAGAGGAGATCGACCGACTGCTCAGCGACATCTGCCTATCCATGAGTAAGGAAGACTGGTTGGATATGCCCGATATCTTATTCAACGATGTGGTCGTCAAGATGGATGGTAAAGCCCGAAAGCTCTATGAGGAGTTTGAAAAGGAAAAAGTACTGCCTCTGCTGGAGGGGTTGGTCATCGAAAGCGTTGAGGATGCGGATCGCTTTGTCGCAGGTACCACCGCCGCCGCTTTGAACAACAAGCTGCTTCAGATGGCGAACGGAGCTGTGTACGACGATGAAGGAGGCACTTTCCACATCCACGATGCGAAGTTGGACGCCTTGGAAGAAATCGCTGAGTCCAACCCCGGTCAACCGCTGCTGGTGTTCTACGCGTATAAGCATGATCTGGATCGCATCAAGGCGAAGTTCCCCAACGCTGTAGTGCTGAACGAGGGGGACACACAAGGCACGATATCTCGGTGGAACGCAGGGAATATCGAAATGCTGCTATGCCACCCGGCCAGCGCAGGACACGGGTTGAACCTGCAGGAAGGCGGCCACATAGCAGTGTGGTTTGGGCTGACATGGAACCTGGAGCTGTACCAGCAGGCAAACGCACGGCTGTACAGGCAAGGTCAGGAGCACAGCGTTATCATCCACCACATCTTGTGCGAAAACACGCAGGATGAGCGAGTGATCCGGGCACTGCAGCAGAAAGATGTTACGCAGAAAAGTCTTTTGGACGCGCTGAAAAACTACCTCGACGGGAGACGATGAAATGCAGGATGTTAAGAGAGCCGACCCGGCACGTGAGTTCCTCGGAAGCTACTGGGAACTGCGGAACGAACACGGCCGGCTGGAACGGAAAATTGAAGAACTGGAGTCTCAGTGCCAAAAGGTCACGGCGAAATACGGGGCCGGTATTGGCGGAAGCGGCGGTCGGAACAGCGTGTGGGATGCACTCATCGAAGCCCGGGAACGGGCAGGTGTGAAGCTCACCGAAACGCTGAGCCGGGAAGCCGAGGTTGAGCGGTTTATCGAACGCATCCCGGAGAAACGATGCCGACAGCTGCTCCGATACCGCTATCTGGAACTGCTCAGTTGGGAACGTATCGCGAAAGAAATGGGGTACTGCACCCGGCAGCTCCGCCGGCTGCACGGGAAAGCCCTTCAGGCGGCGCGGAAATTATGGAGTAAACAACAAGGAGGTACTTCACATGAAAATCATTGAACCGAGTGCGGCGATCCTCGCTGCACCCAACACACCTGACGAATTGCTGAAGCACATCGAGCGGTGCGGGCGTGTCTGCTATAAGTCGGAGGATAAGATCACCGAGGATTCTGCCGAGAAGTTTATCGGCGGCATCATCAAAAGAGGGCATGAGGCCGTCCTGGAACACGGCGACTTCTGCTTCTCAGTGTCTCGGGGGCTGTGGGAGTGGCTCGAATACAAGGCACGGGTGATGGAGCTGCACGGGAGAAAGTGCTACCTGCGCACCACGAAACCCGGTTTCGAGGACTGTCAGCTGTGGCTGGTATCCGGTAATGCAAGAGCGTGGCGGGATTTCCTCATGTTTACTTACACACAAATCGGTTGGCTCCCGGTACATTTCCAGAGTTTTATAAAGCAATACAAGGTGATCTTCCCCGAACTGCAAAGCGCTACCTACCTGGAACCCGGTGTGGAATGGAATACAAAGTTTGAGCAGACCGCCGACTATTCCGCACTGACGAAGACGGAACGCCGCGTACATCAGACCGTGACCGGACTTTTTATTTGCGACCGTGGTGTGTCCCATGAGATCGTGCGGCATCGACCGGCTTCCTATTGCCAGGAAAGTACCCGATATTGCAATTACAGCAAGGACGGATTCGGTTCGGAAATCACCGTAGTCGAGCCTCCGTTCTTTGACGGTGCCAATTATCTGGCTTGGCTCAGTGCGATGGAGGAAGCAGAAGCAGCTTATCTGTCTTTGCTGAGCGGCGGAGCGACCCCTCAGGAAGCCCGATCGGTGCTGCCCAACAGTCTGAAAACCGAGGTCGTGATGACCGCAAACCTGAATGAGTGGCTCCATTTCTTCAAGCTCAGAACCGCGGCGGCTGCTCACCCGCAGATGCGACAGGTGGCCGTGATGCTCAAGGACGAGATGTCTGATATCATTGCCGATTTGCTGGAGGATTGCGACGATGGCAAAGAATAAGAACCGACACAAGCACAAGCCGCTGCCGACGGGTATGACCTATGCAAACAAATTGGCTCGGGATCGCATGGTCAAAGAGGCAGTGGAGAAAGCAGCCAAGGACGATACCGTGAAACTTCGGTCAGATATTCGCTTGCAACAGGCTCTGTGGCTCCATGTGGTCGCCATGGCAAAGACCTTTGGCTTCGGCCCCACCCGGGTGCAGCGATTTCTGAATGGGCTTGCTGACGCGTCTGACGAGTTCGTAGGACTGGTCGAGAAGCACGGACAGCAGTATACTCTCGAGAAGTTGAGGCAGGAGGCGGAACGGGTCAGCGGCATACCGATTGAATATCTCTACGAAAAGGACGTCCGGGAAGCCCGCAAGCGCAACGAGGAGCGCGGGGTGTTCTTCTCGGTGATAGAGGAGGAGAGCGTATGACAATTATTTGTATCTCGGGTAAAGCCCAGCACGGCAAGGACACCACCGCCCAGTTCATGAAAGAGGCGATGGAAGCCAGCGGCAAAAGAGTCCTCATCGCCCACTACGGCGACTTGCTGAAGTACATCTGCAAGACCTTCTTCGGCTGGGACGGGCAGAAAGACGAGTCAGGGCGGAGTCTTCTTCAGCGGGTTGGGACAGACGTTATTCGGAGGCAGGACGAGGACTTTTGGGTGCGGTTTATTGGCAATATACTGCAGCTCTTTTACGCCGAATGGGATGTCGTCATCCTCCCGGATTGTCGTTTTCGTAACGAGCTGCGCGTTCTGGATTTTATGAGGCGAGTCAATGACCCCCGAGACCTTGCTTCCGTCCATCTCCGTGTCATCCGTCCTGACTTTGACAACGGCTTGACCGAAGAACAGAAGGCACATCCTTCCGAGACGGAGCTGGATAATGTAATGCCTAACGCATGGATCTGGAACGGTGGCGACCTTGACGACCTGAAAACCGAAGTCCAACGGTGGGTGGCCTGTTTCCTTATTACGCAGGAGTTGGCGGAGGCAAAGATATGAAAAATGGGAAAAAGCCTTCCGTGAGACAAAGCAAGCTGATGACTAAGTGGAGGCTTAACTATAAGGACTGGTTAGTCGTAAAGGACACCCCGGAGAAAATGGTGATTGTTCACCGTCACTCCGGTAGAACAATACGAATCATCCCTAAGGAGGTATAAACAAAATGACTACCATGGAAAAGAAACTGGATGTTTGCCTGCGTTTCATCACTGCCCCCGGAGCAGCAGAGCGTAAGGAGGTCGCACAGGAGGCAAGAGAGCTGCTTCAGTTGCAGGACGGCTCTGCCTGTGTGGATAAAGATAATATGCTCCGGCATACAGCGGAAGACCTGCTCACACAGGTCGGTGTTCCGCTTCATATTAAGGGCTATGAGTACCTTGTATCCGGTATCGTGCGGCTGATTAACGACCCTGACGAGTACGGGCACAATCAAATCACAAAACAGTTATACCCTTCCCTCGCAAAGGAGTTCCACGCAACCACCAGTCGAGTCGAACGCTGCATCCGTCACGCCGTGGAATACGCCTTCGATAACGCAGATATGGACGCACTCGGCAAGCTGTTTGGCAACTCGATCTCGGCTAATAAGGGAAAAGCGACCAACGGTCAGTTTATGATGACACTGGCTCGAGAAGTGCGGCGACGGATCTGCGCGGGGGGGGGGGGGTAACGAAGTTGATAAATACATGATGGAGTAGTGATGCGCGATATGGATAATGACCTGATTTCCCGGAGCAAGCTGAAGGAAGATTTGCTTGACAGAAGTTTCTACCCTTCAATCGTTAAAAATGCTTTGGAGAAAGTACCCACCGTGGATGCCGTAAGCCGTGAGGTGGTTGAGCAGATCCAATGGGAGCGAGACTGCGCCATTGAGCAGCTCAGAGAACACGGCATCCCGTTTGTCGGGAAAGCTCCTGATGTGGTGAAAGTGGTGCGGTGTAGGGACTGCAAGCACTTTGGTGGTGTGACTTTCGCCTATACTTGCCGCCTGCACAGCAGTTCAAATACCCGTGTACAGATGAACGGAAATGATTTCTGTTCATTCGGAGAAAGGAGTAATAACGATGACTGAACAGGAAAAGGAACTGCTGCTTGACGAACTGGAAAAGCGAATTGAAAAGAAATACAAGGGTTGTCTTACAAGAGAAGACACACAGTCTGTTTTGAAAAATGTCCGTGACAAGTGGTTTTCGTATGACTCGATCAGACAGCCAAGTTCGCCGATGCACAAGCTGTTCGGCAATATCATCTATTGGCAAGTGTGGGAGCATATCCGCAAGCTGACCTGTGTTATTTGCGGATGTCAGTATGTCAGACATCTTGCAAACCTGCCTGATCCGAAATGTGCAGAGGAAGTCGCAGAAAAGCTGTGCCAAGCAATCTACGACATAAAGAGAGAATACGGAGAACGGAGGGAAGAAAATGCGGCTGATTGATGCGGACAAACTGGTTGTTCCTAAATATGAGGAAACAGGTGACCTGTTTGTTGATGGTTTCCATCAAGGGAAAAGCGATGCAATGATCGAGGTTAGTACCCTTGCCCCCACCATCGACCCCGAAAGCCTCAGACCCAAGGGGCGGTGGGAATGGTGCAAAGACCATTGGGAATGTACAAACTGCCGAATGGGGAGATACCACGATTTAGTGCTTGGATTGGATGCTGCGTTTTGCGGAAGATGCGGTGCAAAGATGGAGGGATAGATGTGAGAAACCCATGCGTTAAATGCAAAGAGATCTGGCTTTGCTCAGCCTATGGCGGATATTGTTGGAAAAGCAGGTTGTTTTGGTGGTTAAGAAGAAGGAGGAAGCGCAAATGACAAAACAGTATGCGGAACCTGCTGCCTATGAGGCGAAGCTGGAAAAGGTTATGGCCCGCTTTGGAGTGGAGCAGTACGACTACGATTGGAGCCGATTTGAGTGCTGGGTTTCATTCGTGTATAAAGGTCAGACATATCGCTTCTCCCACAGCGTTGAAAACGCCAAAGCCCACGGAGTCAATATTCGGTATGGCTCCGATGTGTTTGCCCAAGTAGTGCTGTCCCTCGAAGACTTGGCTCGTATGGTCGAGCGTGGCATATATGACCTTTCCACAGGGGTGGCCGGAATGAAGTATCTGCCGGAAGCAAAACCTCTGAAGCCTTGGTTCGCAGGTCTTGGGTTTATCGAGATGCCAGAAACTGTCGAGGAAGTCAAGTCTCAGTACAAGCGGATGGCAAAAGGGATGCACCCGGATTCAGGCGGAGATGAAAAGGCGTTTGTAGCACTCTATGAAAACTACTGCATGTGCATGAAAGAAATGGAGGGTGAGGAATGAATGAAAATAGTAAATAAGATTATGCGGTTGCAGATCGGAGATAAACTCCGAGTTAATGATTGGGATGAGAGCTTTACTGTATGCGGCGTGTCAGAAATTTATGTGTTGGCACATTCTGGCCAAGAGTACACGATAATTTCGAAGCACCCGACAAACTACCAGTACAACGGAATTATGGCCGGCGCTTATGTCTGCGCTCCAGATTATCTGATTTTTGGTTATGCGGGAGGATACCACTTCGACAATGCAGAATGGGTGGAGAGATACCTTAATGAACTTGAAGACGGAATAATCGAGATGTCCATCAGGAGACAGGCTGAAATCTATTCTTTGGAAATGGTGGGCGAGTGAATGAAGTGAGAACAAAAAGAAGAGCGCATTGTAAAGCGGTTTGCCTTGCTTCCGATTTGCATTGATGGTGAGTACAGATGGCTTGAAACTGTGTATATCAAGCAGCGGCTATCTTATGATTTTTACGACAATTATTGGCGTAATGAATGCTTTTTAGACAAAGAAGAGTGGGAGGAGTGGAAAAGAAATGACCGACAGAGAAAAGGACATTAAGGGAAAGTTGGTGGAGTTGCTTAAAGAAGCGAATCGCTATGAGTTTGAAACCACCAAAAAGAGTGGAGTCTATGATGCAGAAGTTAGTTGGGGATACATTGCCGACTACCTTATCGCCAACGGCGGGACCATTCGGCGATGGATACCCGTGACGGAGAGGTTGCCGGAGACTGACACGGAAGTTCTTGTCTGTGATATTCATGCTGAATTTATTGAAGTGTATAAGTTTGTGAAAGATGATTTCGATGAATATTATTGGCGAAGCGACTGGGGTGAAAATTCTCTGCGTTTTAACGATGTCACCCATTGGATGCCGCTGCCTGAGCCGCCGAAGGAGGAATGCTCGTGAAACTCAAGAAATTTATAATCAAGACCGCTGCAAAGGTTATTCTTTTTGCGTGCGTCATGATCGCGGCGATGGCTATAACTCAGTCGCCCATTATTACCAACGAAGTAGCCTTGGGGCAGATGCACAATTCCAACGAGGTCCATATTCTCATGAGTATATGGCCTAAGCTCCGGCAGATCATCAGTATCCTCTGTGCCGGAATTACCATCTTGTTCGCAGGCAATATTGTCTGTGATACATATAAGTTTGTCAAAAACATTAAGAAAAACGAAAAGGAGAAAAGTTAACATGAAGAAGTTTATTGCGTTGATCCTCGCTGTCATTATGATCTGCGCTGTATGTACCGGCTGCGTAAAGCCCTATAACACCCCTGAGTTCGTAACCATCGAACCCCATCAGACCGCCTTCCTTATCCCTCTGGTCGGTGATACCGCCAATCAGGCCAGCTTCGAATCGGAAGAAATGCTGATGGAAGCAAAGGTTTCCACCAAGGAAATCGAAATTCCCCACCGCTGGGTCCAGACCGGGCGCAAACATTGGCGCGGTGAATGGCGTGACACTATGACCCTCATTGTGGTTGACCGCTCTCCTGTTACCCGGGAGTGGAGTTCCACTAAGGGCGTCGGCACTTCCACCGTTAACCAGGCTATTTATGCCGAGTCTTCCGAGTCCATCGGCTTCAGCGCAGGCATGAACTGCTCCGCCCAGATCTACTCTGAGGAAGACGCTGTCAAGTTCCTGTACTGCTACAACAACAAGCCTCTGTCCGAAATTATGGACAGTGAGATCAGAGCCCGCGTTGAGTCCAAGTTTGTTGAAGAGTGTGCCTCCCGTACTCTGAACGACATTCTGGTTGAGAAGGAAACGATCATGGAAGCTGTCCGAGAGGATGTCATGGACTATTTCTCCGAGCGTGGCATTACGATCACCGTACTGGGCATGAAGGATGGTTTGGAATACGACGATGCAACGATCCAGAAGTCCATCAATGATAAGTTCAGCTCTGAAATGAAGCTGACTACGCAGGAGAATGAGAACCAGCGCATCATTTCCGAAGCAGAAGCACGGGCAGAAGCAAACCGTATTCTCTCCGAATCTTTGACCGACAAAGTCTTGACCCAGCAGTATTATGAAAAGTGGAACGGCACTCTGCCTCAGGTTATGGGCGGCAGCGACGGCATTATTGTTGATGTTGCAGGCTAAGGTCTGCAACCACTGAAAGGGTGAAAGGTAAAATGAGCGGGCTGATTAGTGAAGTTTGCAAGGCTTGCGGCGTTCAGTTCAGCGAAGAGACCTGCGAGCCGAACGAGTGCCTTATCAGGCAGGTCTGTGAGAAGTTCGACCCAGCGGGAGCGGATGAGACAGGCGATCAGTCGGTATCTGATTTACAGGAAGCAATCCGCCGATGGGACGAGTTCACCGAACCGCTGCGGCAGGAGTTTGGTATTCCGGTTTGGCGTCCTGAAGCCAACAAGAAGCGATACAAATAGGAGGTGGCTCTGTGAGCAGAGACACATATCGAATCGCCCGGGGCGCGAGCTGCCGTGCGGCGAAATGGAAGCCGGTCGATTACTCATGGGCTGACTTCTTACAGAAGCTCAACGCCCCTGCCCGAACAGGGGAGACTGTAGCGGAATATAAGCGTATGACTAAAGCCGAGAAGTCCCTTGTGAAGGACGTGGGCGGCTTCGTAGCAGGCGAACTGTTAAACGGCAAGCGGAGCAACCGTACTGTTCGATACCGGTCTATGGTCACGCTGGACGCTGACAAGGCCTATCCGCAGCAGTGGGAGGACGTGACGCTCCTCAGCGAATATCGTATGGCGATGTACAGCACCCACTCGCACACCGCCGATGCTCCCAGACTGCGGTTCATCATACCGCTGGATCGGGATGTCAGCGCGGACGAATACAGCGCGATCGCTCGTCGGCTGGCCGTGGACATCGGCATCGAGACCATGGATCGCACCACCTATGAGCCTGCAAGGCTCATGTACTGGCCCAGTTGTCCTTCCGACGGTGAGTACCTGTTCCGGCACCAAGAGGGGCCTGTTGTCTGTGCAGACGAGATCCTGGCCAGCTATGGCGAAGACGAAGCGTGGCGGGATGCGAGCCTCTGGCCAACATCTTCCGAAGAAGCCGAGGTCGTGCGGCACGAGCTGAAGGAACTGGGCGACCCCCGGGAAAAGCCCGGTCTTGTGGGTGCGTTCTGCCGAACCTACGATGTTGAAGACGCCATCGCCGAGTTTCTCCCGGACATTTACGAACCCTGCGAGACTTACAGCAAGGAGCCCCGGTACACCTACACCGGCGGCAGCACATACGGCGGTGTCAGCATTTACAACGAGGGTTTGTATCTGTTCTCCCGTCATGACACAGACCCGGCAGGCGGCGGTGTACACTGCCAGAACGCCTTTGACATGGTCTGCATCCACAAGTTCGGTCATCTGGATAAAGGCAACCTCTCCCCGGAGGTAACGCGGAGAGCCAGCTATAAGGCGATGTGCGAATGGGTCGCGGGGCTGGAGCCGGTGAAACGCCTGCTTGCCGATGAGCGGATCGCCTCTGCTATGGAGGACTTCGCCGATCTGATAGAACCGGAAACGCCGCAGGGTGACGCCGGAACGGATGTTGAGGGAAACAATGTTTCCCCCAGCGCGGAACAGGACGACGGGGCATGGAAACAGCAGCTGGACTATCACCCCAAAACAGGTGATCTGGAAGCCACTGCGACCAATGTGCTGCTTATCATGCGAAATGACCCACTTCTCAAAGGGACTTTCGGGTATAACGAACTGCTGGAGCGAGTGGTATTTCTGAAGCCGACACCCTGGCACAGAAAGATCGAGAACCGCACCGACGGCGATCCGTGGATCGACTGGGACTCCGCAAATCTCCGGGTGTACATGGAGCAGTATTGGGGTCTGAAAAACAGGGCGGATATGCAGGATGCCTTTGCAGTGGTGCAGGAAGAAAACAAATTCAACCCGCTTCAGGACTACCTAAAGGGGTTGACATGGGACGGCACCGAGAGACTGGATACTTTACTGATCCGCTATCTTCGTGCCGAGGACTGTGCGTATGTCCGCGCCGTGACGAGAAAATGGTTTACTGCGGCAGTCGCTCGGGCGATGTCGCCGGGTCGGAAGTTTGACAATATGCTGGTGCTGGTCGGCGATCAGGGCGTCGGTAAAAGTACGCTGGTACAGGTCATGAGCAAGGGTCGGTTCAGCGATTCCATTACAGACCTGAAAGGCAAAAACGCATACGAACAGCTGCGGGGCGCCTGGCTGGTGGAGTTTGGCGAGTTGGCGTCCATGAAACGTGCCGAGGTCGAAACGGTCAAGAACTTCGTCAGCAAGACGGAAGACAGCTACCGACCGGCCTACGGAGAGTTCACCCGTACCTACAAGCGGACCTGTGTCTTCTTCGGTACCACAAACGAAATGGAGTTTCTGAAGGACCGTACCGGTGCCAGACGCTTCTGGCCGGTGCAGGTACAGCTGAAGTTGGCCGATGTGGTGGAAGCAGGCGGCGCGCTGATCGGTCTGGAGAAAGAAGTTGACCAGCTGTGGGCTGAGGCCGTGGTGCGGTGGCGTGAGGGTGAGCCGCTGTGGCTTGCTGATGCGGCAGTCAATGAGGCGGCTGTGGAGGTGCAGGAGCTGTTCACCGTGCAGGATGAGATGGTCGGACAGATCGCCGAGTACCTGGATACGATGCTTCCTGATGCGTGGGATACGATGTCACCGGAAGACCGGGTGGGCTTTATACAGGGGTATTCTCCACGGGATCTGACTGCCTGCACCAAGCGTCGGGACGTGGTGTGTATCTCCGAGATCCGCTGCGAGATGTGCGGAGACAGCAAAGCCCAGAACGGCGGCAACGATTCCCTGAGCCGCCGTATCGCGGGTATCATGAACAATATGCCCGGCTGGGTGAACGACGGAACGCGGATACGAGTGCCGGGATATGGCAGGCAGAGAATCTACAAAAGAAGGTCGTAGGGTGGACAATGGGACAATGGTGGACAATGATTTTCGCAAACTTTTTGTTAGGGTGGGATATATACCGTTCAATTTGGTGGGACAATGAATCGGCTTTTCGGCATTGTCCCAGTCATTGTCCCGGTCATTGTCCACCCCTCAAACCATTGAAAACACTACATTTTTTACTATATGGGACAATGGGGACAATAATTATATAAATTACATACGAGACGAGATTAGAAATAGCGTAAAAAAAACATATATCTTATACTTGTAGTACTTTATAGAAAATATCGTCCAGCATTGTCATTGTCCACTTTGGGGGTGGTTCGCCGTGCAGCTGGAAAAGGATGTGGAAGGCTATCTCGTTCGGCAGGTCGGTAAGTTGGGCGGTCAGTGTGTCAAGTTCCTGCCTGATATCGAGAACGGATTTCCCGACAGGCTGGTCTTGCTGCCGGGCGGTGTATCGGTATGGGTAGAGCTGAAAAACGGCACGAGCGAAAAGACCAGACGGCTGCAGAGGATGCAGCACCAAAAGCTGAGGAAGTTAGGACAACGGGTGGAAGTTGTGCAGACTAAGGAAGCGGTGGATGTGCTGTTGAGAGATTATTCACCCGGGTAAGAAAAAAAGTGACCCACCGTATCAGGAGCTGATACGGTGGGTCGGGGGTTCAGTTGTTTAGGGCGTCGTCCAGAGCCAGCAGCGAGTCCGGTAGTTTTTTACTGTCATAGTTGACGGGCATTAGCACCGCGACACAGTCGGGACTGAACAAGAAGACCGGGGACTTTTTGCTTGATCCCATTATGCTGACCGGGTGGAATGGTTCCCAAAGACCGCCGTTGATGAGGATGATGTTGTTTTGATGTTTACCCGACGGTCTGAGAACGCGGCACAGGGATTTATGGCGAGGAATGAGGATGCCGGTGTCTCGGGTGTCCGCGGCGTCGGCTGCTTCCCTGAGGAATCTCAGGAACGTGTCAGCACAGGCTGCGGGCTCCAGTTTTACCCTTGGACGACTTTCGAGTTCCTCCAGCAGGGAAACACCTTCGACCATCAGGCCAAAGTAGCACCGTCGGTCGATCAGGAACAGGCGGTCGTCCTTGATTTGGTAGCGGAAATGGTTTCTTGCAGCTGCGCAGAGCGCAGGAACGGAAAAGGATCGTTTCATGATATTACCTCCTAAGTGATCTGTTTTTCTCCGGTTGGTGGGCGGGGTTCCAAGCAATCATTTTTCCCCACACCCCCACGCTCTCGATCCGAATGCGCCTTTTGGCGGACAGGATCTCGACATTTCGCCATTGCGACCGTGACATTTCCCGGTATTCTACGATGACTTCATTGTCTCGTTCCCATCGTTTCGAGAAGTCTGTACGGAACTGGTCGAGATCAATTCCCATTTGTTTTTTAACATAATCGATGATTTTTTCTCGGGTATCCACGATATTACCTCCTAAGTGATTTATTTGTTGAATGGGCTGGGACCTGATAGGCTCAGACCCCGCAGGAAGCCGTTTAGATATCGCCCCAAGGAAAGTTTTGGTACTCTTCGGTGTTGACCACTAGGAACGATTTGTAGACCCGAGAGAAGTCAATCAGAGCCAGCAGCAAAGGATCGTTGCGTGTGGCATCTTCGCTGGCTTGGTAGATCAGACAGTCAAGGAGTTTACATAATTTATAGTGCCAGGGGAGCAATACTTCATGATGGTTCCGGTATTGGCGCTCCTCGATCAGTGGTGGTACCTCGGGCATATCGGGAATGGTCACGGGGTCGGTGTTTTTGTATCTGGCATTTGTGGCGGCCTCGTTGAGGGCGTACAGCCGATTAAAAATCAGACCCGCGGAGTAAAAGCCGTAGCGGTCGCGGCAGTCGGCAAGGGCTTCGTGGAGGCTCTGGGGAGCTTCAAAGCCGAAGCGATTAAAGCCGCTGTTCATGATGTACTCGAGAGAGTTTGCAAGCGTGGCATGGGATCGGGTTGACATGATAAAACTTGACATTGTTTTAGCTCCTTTCTTTTTCGACATACATCGATGTATGTCGTTATTTTATAGGGGACTGATTTAGTCCCCACTTTTGATGTATTGTGATAGCGCGTCTCTGAATATCCCGGTAACGCCTTTCCCTTCGTCGTCTTTATGCGCTTCGAGATAGTCAATCAGATCGCCGTCGGTGTCATACCGGAAGCTAACTCCGTATCGCTTGTAGTTAGCTGCCATCCACCGACTCTTGACTTCGGTGCTCGTGGTGGTTTTTCTTTTCTCCGCTATTGACTTCGACCCCCTCTTCGTGTAAAATGTGGGCAAGGGCGGCGACCGCGGCAACGGTCACGGCTCAACCACAGGATACAGTGAAGATTGGCCGCTTCCTATGCTCGGGGGCGGTCATTTCTTCGTTGCTTGGATAACTCCGAAAATGACAACGGCTAACAATGTAAGCAGTGCAAGCACTTCTGATATTGTCATTTTACCACCTCCCGCTTATGTAGGGTAGTGGTGAGCCGTTCCGCCCTTGCTTGCCCTCATGATACAACATACAACGATGTATGTCAAGCCCTTTTTTCAAAAATTTTTTAGAAACTTTCGACACAACACGACCGAAAAGATGTCCGCCAATGTCCGCTTTTAATGTGTTATACTGGTATCATCAGAGAAAGCGAAAGAGAGAAAGAGCACAGAAGAGGGAGGCGGAAACGATGGCAAACGAGGAAAATTTGATCCCGTTCAACGAAAGATCGAAAGAAGAGTGTCGGGCGATCCAGTCGGCCGGTGGTGTCGCTTCAGTCGCGGCACGTCGTAAGGCCAAGAGTATGAGAGAGGCGGCGCAGATCCTGCTTTCCGCCGCGCTGACTGACGCGCCCGAAACCCAGAGAGCCTTGGAGACTCTCGGCCTGGAAGCCGACCAGCAAGGCGCCGTGCTGCTGGCCTCGCTCCGAAGAGCTCAGGCGGGCGACATTGAAGCGGCGCGCTTCGTCCGTGATACAAGCGGACAGGCTCCGGCGCAGATGGTGGAACTCGGCGGCATGGATGGAAAGCCGATCCAAGAGCTCAACTTGTCGGAACTCAGCGACGAGCAACTGCAGCAGCTACTCAGCAAAAACACCGAAAAAAGCGGCTAATGTTGTATCGGCGTTGTAAAGCAACAACTGAATATCGAAACCCCGAACCGGGAAACCCAGTGTTTCCAATGGCTTCGGGGTTTTGTCATATCCATTTATGATAAGATAATCAGATTGCATACATCCCGCCGCCGCGGGTCGCGGTGGTTAAAGCCTCCCCGTGTCGCCCGCCTGGGTGTGCGTGGTGCGCCGGGTCGCTGGTCCACCTACCACCTACATACGTAGGCAAGACAATAGGAGAGGGGGTACCCCCAGTGCCCCCTTTTTGCGGAGAGGTACCCCCGGTGCAAAAGGCGACCCAACAAAATTTGTGGGTATCTAAAAAGTTATCCACAGTTTTTCCACAGACTTCGCGAACCAAGCGATTACAGGAGGCGAGAGGCACGTGGCACAGTCGGACAGAGATCTCCTGATCGCCGAACTGGCAAAACGCGAACTGGCAAGACGCTCATACCCGGAGTATCTGGCGTATGTGCAGGGGCAGACTTGGAAACGCACCAGACTCAGTGAATACCTTGCGTCTGAAGTGCAGGACTTTGTGGAAGCTGATACTGGTCATGCCGTGGATATTTTGGTCGTCCAGTGTCCGCCGCAGCACGGAAAATCCGTTTCTCTGACTGAGTCATTCCCTTCGTGGTACATCGGCAAGTATCCGCTTCGGCGGGTCATCCTTGCCGCGTACAATGACGAGTTCGCCGAGCGGTTCCTGCGCCGGAACAAGGAGAAGGTTAAAGCGTCAGGCAAAAACATATTCGGCATCGAGGTCGGCAAGATCGACCGAGCGACGGAGTTCGAGCTGACGAACGGTAAGGGACGTATCATCTCTCGCGGTCTCCGCTCCGGTATTACAGGTAACCCCGGCGACCTCGTCATCATTGACGACCCGATTAAGGATCGTATGGAGGCATACAGCCCGGCTTTCCGGGAACAGCTGTGGTCTGCGTGGCTTGGCTCCATTAAGACGCGTTTCTCGGCAGGCGCAAAGGTCATAGTTATAGCGACTCCGTGGCACTTTGACGACTTGATGGCGCGTATCATTGCCCGTGAGTCGAATGTGAAAGTGATCCGGCTCCCCGTTGAAGCCGGTGCGGACGACCCGCTGGGGCGCGTCCCCGGCGATGCGCTGTGTCCTGAGCTTGGCAAAGACAAGGCTTGGCTGGAGGAGTTCAAACAGGCATACCTGAACGACCCGGGCGGCGGTCCCGGCGCTTGGGCAGCCATGTACATGTGTAATCCTCGTATTGAGGGAGGCAACATTGTCAAGAAAGATTGGTTCCGTTTCTACGACCCCAAGGACATAAGTGAGTGGGGCACGACGATCATCTCCGTGGATGCGGCGTTTAAGGGAAACGAGAACAACGACTTCGTGGCGATCACGGTTTGGTCAAAGCTAGGCGCAGGTTATTATCTGCGACACTGTTCTAACAAGAAATTGGACTTCCCTCAGACCTTGACTGAGTTGCGGATGATAAAGGCAATGTACCCAGAAGCCTTCACCGTGTTGGTGGAGGATAAGGCGAACGGCTCTGCTATTATTGCAACTCTGCGGAAAGAAATGCCCGGTGTTTTGGGTGTCAACCCGAAAGGCGGCAAGGAAGCGCGAGTCAATGCCGTCTCGGGTGTCATCGAAGCAGGAAATGTGTTCATCCCCGAACACGCACCTTGGAAAGAAGATTATCTCGACCAGTGGGCCGGTTTTCCGGCTGTTCCTCATGATGACATGGTGGATAGCTCCACACAGGCTCTCAGTCATATGCTCTACGCTTCCGGCGACCCACTGTTTAAGGCGCAGGTGTTGTCGGAGGAAGAGCAGCGCGCGCAACAGGAGCAAGAGGCGTTCCTTGATGGCGACCGCTGCTATGACGTGTATAGCCAGATGGGCGTTTATTACTAATAAGGCCGCCTAAGAATTGTAGCTTTGTCGGTATCAGTAATAATTTTAGCACGGCCAGTAATTAAAGAAATGCCCGCTTTATTTTACTTAGCTCCCGAGCAGGGAAGTGTAATTAAAGCGGGTTTAAGATTGGGATGTAGCCAAGTGGTTAAGGCATCGGACTTTGACTCCGATATGCGTTGGTTCGAATCCAACTGTCCCAGCCATACGGAAGCGTAAAGCGTAATTGGTAGCGCAGCGGTCCAGAAAACCGTAGTCCTTAACGGGACCTGTGGGTTCGAGCCCTACCGCTTCCGCCATATGGAGGCTTGCCGTAATCGGTATCGGAGCGGTTTGCTAAACCGTCCAGGTGTGAAAGCCTGTACAGGTTCGAGTCCTGTAGTCTCCGCCAATTCAGTCAACTATGAGTCAAGTAAATTCAGAGCGGAGGTCAGAAAATGATTAACGCACTTTACGGAGCATTAGGAGCGATCCTTGTGCTCTTATTATTTGCCGCAGGCGTGTACACGGGGTGCAGGCTTTACGCCAAGGCGAGGGACACAGAGGAGGCGAGACGGCCGAAAGCCGAGCCTCCCGAGGAAACGGAACGGCGTCAGCTGATCGCAGATCAGAGGGCGTTCCGACAGCTAATGAGCTACAACGCAGACGTAGCATATGACACCGACTTTAAGTCAGACCAATTCACAGCAGAGGGTGGTGAGGGCTAATGCCTGAACACGATAAAGTCACATTGGCGTGGCAACGGTATGAATCAGGGCGAATGTACAACAATAGTCTGACGCCTAATCAGTACAATCTGGTCAACACCAATGTGGAGTTCTTTGCAGGTAATCAGTGGCTCCACTTGCCGCAAACGGCGGCAATGAGCCGACTCCCTAAACCCGTATTTAACATCATCAAGCGTATCGCCTCCCTGTTCGTGGCATCGCTGACATCCAGCGGCGTGACTATCCAGTTCGACCCGCTGACCTACTATGATGCGAGCAGCGGAAACGGCAAAGACCCCGAAGAGAATGTGGCGGCTATCGCCACGGCGGAAGTTCAGAACATCCTCGAGAAGGTGAAGATGGACTACCGCGTCCGTGAGGCACTTTTTGACGGCGCACAGACCGGCGACTATTGCGCTCACTTCTACTTCGACGCCAATGCGCTCCCCTACGGCGGCGCCTTCGGTAATTACCGAGGCGAGATCCAGATGGAGATGGTGGACGGCATCAATGTGATGTTCGGCAATCCGGCTCTTGATGAGACGGAGAAGCAGCCCTACATCCTTCTGGTTGGTCGAGACACCGTAGACAACCTTCGGGCTGAGTACAGACAGCATAACAAGAAGAAAGCGGACTTCGGCGACCATCTTATCCAGCCTGATTCGGACTACGGAGAGCAGGCAGGTGTAGGCGGCAAGACCGAGCTTTTCAGTACGGACAATGCTTCGGGCAAGTGTCTGTATGTGTACATGTACGAGAAGAAGACCCGGGAAGAGAACCTCATGAACCCTGAGACAGGTAAGCCGGTGATGGAGGAAGTTCTCGACAAGGACGGTAAGCCCGTGCAGGAGACTGACAAGGACGGCAAACCTATCATCAACCCCGACGGCTCTCCGGTTTATAAAAAGCGAGCAGTCAAGCATCTGGTCACTACGGTCCATGTGACCAAAGCAACTAAGAACTGCGTGATCTACGAAGATGTTGACACGGGACTGTCCCGATATCCGATTGCCTGGGGAAACTGGGAAAAGCAGAAAAACCAGTATCACGGTCGAGCTTTGGTCACAGGGATCATCCCAAACCAGATCTTTATCAACACCATGTTCGCCATGGTCATGCGGCATCTTCAACTGCTGGGCTTCCCCAAAACCGTGTATAACGCGGATCTCATTAGCCAGTGGAGCAATGAGATCGGACAGGCCATTGGAGTTAGGGGTATCCAACCGGGCCAGTCGATCAGTCAAGTGGCGGCAAATCTTCAGCCGGCAAACATGAGCGAGCATATTTTTGCTGCCATTGACCGTGCGATGGCATTTACCAAGGAGTGTCTTGGCGCTACGGATGTTCAGATGGGCAACGTCAACCCCGACAACACCTCTGCACTGATGGTGTTGCAGGCGGGTGCCGAAGTTCCTTTGGAGAACATCCGCGCAGGTCTGTATGAGTGGATCGAGGACATTGGTGCGATCCTGCTCGACATGATGGGTACCTATTACGGAGAACGCCCCCTGCTGAGGGACAAGACCTTCCAGGAGCCGGTTATTGACCCAGCTACCCAAGAACCCAAGCTGAACGCAATGACCGGACAGATGGAGATGAAGACCGTCACACGGCGCGTAAAGGAACTGTTTGACTTTAGTAAGTTCAAGCATCTGTGGCTGAATGTCCGAGCCGATGTCGGCGCGACGACCTACTTCTCCGAGATCGCCATGGTCCAGACTTTGGATAATCTGATGGCCAACGGAACCCTGGACATCCTTCAGTATTTGGAGCGTATCCCGGATAAGCTCATCCCCAAGAAGAGTGAACTCATTGAAGAGATCAAAACTAAGATGGGGCTGCAAGCGGAGCAGCTTGCTGCGCAGAACAGTCAGGCGCAGGCGGGCGCTGCCGCAGGTGCAGCAGCCGCTGCACAGATGATGGTTGAAAACGGGAGCTCCGGCAGGAAAGCACCTACTATCGGCGGTGGTTTGAGTGAGGACAAAGCTGTGCAGGTGTTACCGGAGAACGCGCAGAACGCTTACACCAACTTGCCGACTAAGGCAAAGAACGCACTTCGTCAGAGTGCGGCAATGAAACTCTAACCCGTGTAACGCACCAATGGGTGATTACAGATAATCTTTCGTACCAAGAAGGAGAAAAAGCATGAGCGACAACAAGCACTTGGAACCTGCTGAGATGGAAGACGCAGCTATTCTGCCTGACGGCTGGGCAGAGGATACTGACTATTTCGATTCCTCTACTTGGGGGTCTGAAGGTAACGCAGCTAAAGAAGACGACTTCTTTGCTGATGTGCTGGACGATGATCCCCGGGAGGAGCCCTCGGCCGGTACACAGACCGATGCAGAGCCTACCACAGCTCAGGCGTTTGGTGCTGTCCAAACCGACGAAGCTGGCACTCCCGCTGATGTAGATACCCCTCCTACCACAGAGGGCGAACCTGCCGCAGCCGAGCCCGTCAGCAATAAGCTCCGTTTTAAGGCCCGTGTCGATCATGAGGACACGGATGTCGAAATCGACGAGAGCGATCTGCCTGCAATCTACCAGAAATCTACTGTGACAGACCGGTATCAGAAGCGGTTGGCCGAGGTCAGCCCTACTATGGAGCGTCTGGAGCGTATGGCAAAGAACAACGGCTACGACACCGTTGAGGCTATGCTGGACGCGCAGGAGAGCTACGACCGCGAAACCGCGGTTGAAAAACTGGTAGGAGAGGGCACACCCCGAGTCATCGCAGAAGACTACTATGACCGCACTCACGGCAAATCTGCACAGGCTCAGACTGCACCCGAGGAAACAGGGAGCGCAGCAGAAGCGATCGCGAATAAGGTCGATGCGCAGACGAATAATCCCCCGGCCAGGGACTTCGCCGCTGAGGTGCAGCAGTTGTGGGCGATGCGACCCGACTTGAAGGGTACGACCATCCCCAGTGAGGTTGCCAAAGCGGCAGCCGAAGGGCAGAACCTGTCTCTCGCTTATTTCGCTTATGAGGCGAAGCAGGCGAAGGCAACAGCCGAACAGCTCCGACAGGAGAACAATACCTACAAACAGAATGCGGCTACCGCGGCTAAGGCTCCGGTAAAGGGCGTGTCTGGGGGCGGTGCAACTGACACCAAGCCCGAGGACTCGTTCATTACGGGCTTTAACTCCGTCTGGTAAGTCGCTCAACTACCGAAAGGATGATTTCAATGAGCAAGAATCTGGCATCTAAGTATGCAAAGCAGGTGGATGAACGGTTCCACAAGGTGTCTCAGGCAACTATGGCACTGAATAGCGACTATGAGTTCACCGGTGTTCAGACCGTCAATGTGTACTCCATTCCCACCGTTCCCATGCGGGATTACACCCGCAGCGGCAAGGATCGTTACGGTACCCCCGATGATCTCCAGCGCAATGTGCAGGCTCTGACTGTCAAGCGTGACCGCGGCTTCACATTCATCATCGACAAGGGCGACAAGCTCCAGTCTGAACTGGTCATGGACGCAGGCAAGGCCCTGGCCCGTCAGATCCGGGAAGTCTGGGTGCCCGAGTATGATGCTTATGTGTTCCGTACTCTGGCCTACCATGCAACCCTGCGAGGCAATGTCGGCACTGTCAACATCACCAAGTCTAATGCCTACGAGCAGTTCCTGAACGGTATGGAGAAGCTGGGCAACAAGAACGTCCCCGACACCGGTCGCGTCTGCTTCGCTTCCTACAAGTTCGCCAACTTCCTGAAGCAGGACCCCTCCTTCATGAAGTACGGCGATAAGTCCCAGGAGATGATCGTCAAGGGTGTCATCGGTGAGGTGGATGGCTGCAAGATCGTAAAGGTTCCTTCCTCCCGGCTGCCTGCTGGCTGTGCGTTCATTATCACGCACCCCTGCGCTGCTACTGCGCCCAAGCAGCTGGAAGAGTACAAGACCCACGACAATCCCCCCGGCATCTCCGGCTGGCTGGTCGAAGGTCGTGTCATCTACGACTGCTTCGTGCTGAACGAAAAGGCCGACGCCATCTACTATCACGGCTCTCAGCCTGTTCTGAAGGAGCTGACCGTTCTGACTGCTCCTTCTGCGACTTCCAACGCCAAGACTGTTGTCATCATCAACACCGAAGCTGAGACCGGTCACACCTTTGTGTACAAGGCCTATAAGTCTACTGAGGACGCTCCCGAGGTTGTCCACGGCAATGCTTTGGCTGACTGGGCTGCGGTCACCAGCGGTGCCGAGGTGGTACCCGGCGACGGCAACACTCTGATTATGGTTGCGGAGATCGATGCGGATAAGAAGCCCGTCGGTGTCGGCACTACGAAGGTCAACTTGGCCTGATTTCACAAGTACATCGAGGCTCCCATTTTGGGAGCCTCCTTCTATTAGGCGAGTGTCTGCGGGACTTACGCCCTGAAACAAGTCGAACCTCCTGGCTTGTGCGTAACTCGGTTCAACTCCGGGGCTTGCCATTTTACTTTAATGACCGGGGTGGGTGCATATGCAATACCTTGACTTTAAGAACCGAGTCCTCATGCTCATCAATCAGTATTCCATCGCTGGTGAGGACATCGCGCTCTCCTACAACAACCAAGAGGATTATGTTCTGAGAATTCCCGCGCTTCTCAATACTGCACAGAGGTATCTCGCCACGACCACGAAGCCCATTTACGCATCTACGGAGCTGAACTGGGACGAGGCAGAGAAGAGAGACGGCTTCTATATTTTCACGATGCCCAGCGACTTCTATCAGTTGGTAGGTCGGGGTATCCCTGTTCTGAAGAACGGCGAGTTCACTATGTATCACCGATATCGCTGGATGGGCAGAGACAAGATGGTCATTCCCGCAAAGGATAGAGCGGAGGGCATGGAAGTCCACTATCATCGCTATCCCGTGGATGTCCCCAACGATCCGGTGGATACCTTTGAACTGGACAACGAGCCTGATGCACAGGAAGCCGCAGCGTATTACGTTGCCGCCTATTTGGTGATGTTCGATAACAGCTTCGGCTATTCTGCTCTGTACAATGAGTTCGAGTCCCGCCGTCAGCAGATGTTCGAGCGTCCGCAGACGGAGTACGACCGCATCGAGGATGTGTATGGCAATCCCGGCGATGGTCTGTATGGAGTTTAAGGAGAGGAGTGAGGCAGGATGAGCTTTGTAAAACTGTCCAACATGCCAAGCCCTCCGAAGCTCCGGGTCAGCTCTGTGCAGAACATGAAGGGCGGTCTGAACATCCATGACCTCGCTTGGCAGATTAAGGCTGACCAGAGCCCTGAGATGAAGAATATGTGGTGGCGAGATGGAGTTCTCCAGTCCCGTCCCGGCATCACGGCGCACAACAACGGCGTGGTACTGGATAGGACGGCAGATCCGAGAACTTCAGGTGCGAGCTATCCGGCGTATCCACACCCTTACTACGGGTGGTATGTGTTCAAGCACCCCGATAAGGGCGACGACCGCGAGTGGTTTGTCGCTGTCGCGGAGAGTGACCTTCAGCATTATGTGGATATCCCTTATCTCGGCGAGGACGGGCACCCGGTCAGTCTCGCACTTCGGGGTACGTTTTTTATGTACAACGGCGTCCTCTACTACAAATCCAGAGGGGCATACGTCCGCTTTTTGGTTTCCGAAGACAAAGACGAGACCACCGGCAACTACCTGCTGAAGACCGAAAGGGTGGAGGGTTATATACCTACCACCTACATCAACGCCAAGCCTGCCAACGGACTTTCCGGCGCGGATGAGGGCTTCGGCGGCGGTGTCGCTTATCAGCCCGTGAACCGTCTTTCTCCGTGGCGATGTATCACCTACAACTTTGGCGCAGAGGATACTTGCCTTTACATCCCGGAGCTTTATGACATTGAGTCTATCTCGGATAACATCATCCTTGAATATCTGACCCCGATTGGGACATGGATGGGGTCGGGCATTGAGCTGAATGCCTCCAATGTCATCCAGCTCGGTGACCGCACGAAGATCACGGTGGGGACGGCTCTGTCTGAACTTCTGACCGAGGTGGGTACTCTGTCGGCGACCAATAATGTCCGCGTCACCTACAAGGTGGGGGTATATGAAGGCACAACCGCCATGACGGTCTACCAGAGCATCGCACAGTGTGACCTCGCTGTTGTATACGGCGGCGGCGCGGGACTTTGCGTAGTCATGGCAGGCTGTGATTCTCAGCCGAATGCCTACTTCTGGAGCGGCAACACCAATGTGGCGATGGACCCGACTTACTTCCCAGTTGAGAACTATAATCTCGCCGGGGATATGAGTGACCCCATCACGGCATTTGGTAAGCAGCAGAATATGCTGGTCATCTTTCAGGAGCACCAGATCGGTAGATGTGTATTCGGTACGACAGAGATCGATGCTCGAGTCTTCATCACGATGGACTATGCCGTCATCAATCCCGGCATCGGCTGCGATGTACCCAATTCGGTACAGCTTATTGAGAATAACCTTGTGTTTGCCAATAAGAAGTACGGGGTCATGTATATCAAGGATACCTCTTCAGCATACGAAAACAACATCGTCAACATCAGCCAGAATATTGAGCCGTCAGCATCGGCACCGGGCCTTTTCCTCGACCTCAATAAGTCGAATGTGGGCACGGCAAGCTACGACGACGGCAAGCGATACTGGCTTTGTGCAAACGACCATATCTGGCTGTGGGACTACTCCCTTGGCGGCTCTATCAATAACCCTGAGGCACTGAGCTGGTTTTACTTTGACCGTGCGAAGACACCTGCCTGCTGGCTTGCCCTTGACCGGGAGATGCCAGTTTACATTGGCACGGACGGATATCTTCGGGAATTCAAGACTCTTGCGGAGGATGTCGAGTACGAAGGTGTGTGGGTCAGCAAGAACGAGGACTTTGAGAAAGTGCTTACCCTGCCTATTCAGGACTTTGGAACATACGAGGCGCTGAAGAATGTGGTCAAGATCATATTCGTGGTCAAGAGTGCCGGTGACTCCACGACCAACATTGAGTATGAGACGGACTACTGCAAAAGAACCGATCTGGCACCTATCGTTACACACGGTATGCGAGCTTGGGTACCCAGAGACCTGACCGCGGGCCGTTCGTTGGTGTTCACACGATTTGCCGTTACGGCGGTGCGGAAGCCTCGATGCCTTCATGTCCGGCATTTCTTAGTCCGACTTACAAATGCCGCACGAGGCGAGGACTTTGCTTTTGTTTCGGCACAAATCTATTTCAATTTGCAAGGAGCTGATAGATGATGGCAAATATTCAAGGGCTGAATTTCGGCGTATCGTGGGAGTCCAGAGAGGATTTTCCCTCCGTTCAGTCCGATGAAGCGCAGGCGAGGAGAGATATGCAGCTCCTCCACGACAAAACAGCGGAATACATTAACGGCACGATCGTCCCTGTTATCAATGACGTGTTGCTTCCTGCTGTCGAGAACCCTGAGAGGTCGATTCGCACGGCTGCTACGATCACCACGGCTTGGACAGGGTCTTCCATTCCCTATAAGCAGAGCATCGCTGTCGATGGTGTGACAGCAAACAGTATCGTTGAGGTGTCCTTACCCTCTACCGCAACGGTGACTCAAGTCGAAGCCTATCAAAACCTCGGCTTGCAGGACGGTGGACAGGGTGACGGCTCTATTACATTGCATTGTTTCGGCGCAAAGAACACGGTTTCTATCCCCGTAAACATCGTGATTAGGAGGGATTAGCTATGCCTATCCATATCAAAGGCTCAGGCGGCGCACAGGAAGCTCCGGCGATTTCCATTGATGCTAACGGCCTCGTCTCAGCGAAAGCAGGAAACAAGACCGGCACAATGCAGCTGCCTACACAGGCGGGCAAGACCATCACACCGGGTTTCGCAACACAGACGGCGGTTGAGAAGGGCAAGTACACCACCGGCAATGTCTATGTGCAGGGAGACACAGATCTGAGGGCGGAGAACATCGTCAGCGGTGTTTCCATCTTCGGTGTGGCTGGATCGGCAAAACCGGCACAATCTGTTTCGCAGACTTTTTACGGAGATGGAACAAAGACAGCCTCGATTTACACAAACGGCATCCAGCTTGAAAAGGTCGTGGCTATTGGCATCCAAGCAAACGGCTCACCAGCCCTTGACCTGGCAACCGTTGCATTGCTCTATGTGGCTGATTTCATGTCGCTTACGGTTGTCAAAGCATATAACGGTGGTGATGTTGCTGGCAATACTGTTGTTGGCTCTCCGTGTTATGTAAGTAATAGCAACGGTTGGGCTGCGGTAGAACTCCCCGGCGGCGTAACATTCCAAGACGGAATGAGATACGATGCTGTTGTAATCGGGTACTAAACCAAAGGAAGTAAACGGTGAAAGGCATTACACTTGCAACTATCATGTATTTCACAGAGGAGTGATTATTTATGGCATCTTTTTGTTTTAACGAAGCAGGCGCCTACCGAGTGACCTTCGGTAACCGCCTCCCCCACATGGAGTTCGTTCTGGACTCCGCAGCCGAGGTGGTTGATCTACCTACGAACAGCGCATCTGCGGTAGTCGCCGGCGAGACGGTAGGACCCTGCGCTCCCGGCTCCGTCGCTCTTGTCCCCTCAACTGGGGAGTTCTACATGATGGACTGTACCGGCTCTTGGTTTTCCATGTAAGGGAGTGGTCTTATGAATATCGTTGACTTGTTACTCGGCAGGCGCCTGTCTGCCGGATATGGCGGAATCTCGGATCTTCCGACTTTAACCAACCCTGCTTCTGCTACAGATATTATCGTTGGTAAGGAAGCGGTCAACGGGGTCGGTAAACGCTTGGTCGGTTCTCTCGAAACGGAAGAGAGGTCTGTGGATATCATAGAGACTGCGCAAGAGATAACCCCCTCGGCCGGCAAGCTGCTGGCCAAAGTGACTGTCCCGGGTCTGGTTGCAAAGATCGAAAACAAGGTTCTGACCATCCGCCTGGTTAGAGAAAGTGAGTGACACGAATGGAATTTTTTGAGTATTTAGATATCCTTGGTGCGCATGGAAAGGAGATCCCTTGTGTTACCGGCGCCAGTGCACCTACCTCCACAACGGAGGGTGACATTGGGTGTCTGTATATGGACACCGATACCGGTGAGCTGTATAAGTGCATCGCCGCTGTAGATGGCGTCCTCACATGGGAACCTGCTGTAAGTAAGCTGGTAATGGGTGCAACTGTGGTGACTGAAGATGGGACGCTTGAAATCAATGTGCCGGAGGGTGCGGCGATCAAGACGGGAACGCAAATCTGTTACAGAAACCCCGCTGTGACAGGAGAGCCTATTGCGGAAATTAACTCCAATTATACGACGATCAACGGCGAGCGGTATCTCTTTGTGACAGCTGACAATCGGAATATCGATGCCAAGGAGCTGCACGAAAAGAACGACACCATCATCATCCGAATTGATGAAACCGTTGGTGATTCTCTGTTTGTACAGGTGATCGCCGTTGTACCGAAAGAACAGAAAACTGTTGAAGTGACAGCAGAAAGCATCGAGGATGCCCTTGGTTATACTCCTGCGAATAAGGCTATTCTGTATGACCAGGAGCAGACCTTGACCGATGCGGAAAAGAAACAGGCAAGAGACAATATCGGTGCAATGTCCAGTGATGTAAACATCGAGGGAGCTGTCCTCTACACTCAGCAGACACTGACCGATGAACAGAAAGCTCAGGCGAGGGCGAATATCGGCATAGAAGCAGACGGAAGTGTTATAGCGGTAGATACTACCCTGTCTATGCCGGGCGTGGCGGCTGATGCGAAGGCTGTTGGTGATGCTTTTGATTTTACTGGTGTTGCCGGGGTAAACTTGCTTGACCCGTCAAAGTTTTTGTTGGATATGGTATTCAACAAAAATACACTTGAATGGTCGTATTATTCTGGTGGTGGTCAAGTCCTGTCGGATTACATCCACCTGCCAGTCGGTACAGTTGTAACATTTTTGGGCAACGAAGCTAATGGTACTTATAACAAACAATCCACCCGTTATATTACAGCTCACGATACCAACGACAATGTTGTCGAGTATGTAGAATATAAAGATAAATATACTTTACCCGAAACGGCTGTAAAAATCCGTGTAGCATTCGGTAAAAAATACCTTGCGGACAATGGCGGTGCCAATATGCTGGTTATTGGCGATTATGACAGTTACACTGCGCCACCTTATGAGCCGTATAAAGAAACCAAAATCAGCGGCATTAAGGTTTATTCCGAAAATGTGGTAGGTTTTGAACCTTTGAAGGAAGATTTACAAAAGGTCAAGTACAATTTCCGAAAAGTGGATGCCGTTTGCGACCAGTACAGCAACGAAGCCGTACTTGATATTGCGTGGAGTGACAATGCAAGGGCATATTTCTCCGCTGTCTATGGTGTGTATGATGATTTGTGTGCGGCGTATCCCAATTATGTTACGAAGCGAGAATTACCGCTACACACCGTGGATTTGGGTGACGGAAAAGAGCCAATTGATGTGTGGTGTTATGATTTTACACCGCCAACCCCCGTTGGAAGCAATGCGGAGTTGTGTAAAATCTTTTATTGTAGCGGCACACACGGTGGGGAAGCTACGCCGCCCATCATTGGAGCACGGTTTTTCAAAGACCTATGCGAAAACTGGAAAAGTCAAGATTTATTGCGACCTTTGCGATTTAATTGCAAGTTCACAGTAATCCCTATGGTTAATCCCTATGGCTTTGCGAACGGTACGAAGAATAACGAGCGAGGTGTAAATCTTAACCGCAATTTCTCGAAGGGTTGGGTTTCCAAAGAGGGATCGGGTAGCTCTGCCGCAAGTGAAACCATTACCCAAGTCATAGAAAGTATGATTGCAACAGAGGGATATAACTTCTGTCTTGACCACCATACCTATGGCTACTTTAATAGTGAGCCTAATGAATTAAAAATAGGGTATTGTTGTAGTTGCAAACAAAGACCCGAAGATGTTTCCTGTGCGGAAATGATTGGTTTTTGGGCAAATGGGAAGGCTGTGGCAGAAACAACTTCGCTTGACAGTTCCCAAACTTATTTCAAACAGATAATCACAAGTGAATATGCAGGGCAGATGTTTGATGCGTTCACTCATGGCTATTGCTTTGAAACTATGGGTGGTTGGGGTTACGACGATGCGGGAAAAGCACTGGAAGCGGAATATCCATCACAGAAACTTGGTGCAGAGGTGTTGGGTACTATGCTATATAGTGCCTTTGTTGGCTACCATTCGTATTAACAAGCGGAGGAATAACAGATGGTCAGTGATACAGTTATTGCAGCGGTGCTGTCCATGCTGGGCAGCCTTGGCGGCACCTTCGGCGGTATTCTGGTGAGCAATCGGCTCACCAGCTACCGGCTGGAACAGCTGGAAAAGAAAGTACAGGCCCACAACAATCTGGTGGAACGGACATACCACCTGGAAGGCGAAATGGATGTGATCCACGAGCAAATAAAGGTGGCAAACCATCGTATTGGAGATCTGGAACAATATCATAAATAACGGAGGTACATATCATGAAGGAAAAAACATTGAGATGGCTTAAGGCCGCAGGCGTGAGAGCCATTAAGACCGTGGCGCAGACGGCTGTTGCTACCATCGGTACCACGGCGGTCATGGCAGAAGTCAACTGGATGCTGGTAGGATCTGCATCCCTGCTGGCAGGCATCCTGTCCCTGCTGACTTCCGTTGCCGGCCTGCCGGAGGTCGAGGAGGAATGATGGTATGAATATCATCACCATTCCTTGCCGGAGGGAAAATCATGGAGGACTTCGGTCCTCCAAAAAGAAGTATATTGTCGTGCACTTCACAGCCAACAATGGCGATACCGCCAGAGGCAACGGAGAATACTTCGCCAGAGAAATCACCGGTGCATCCGCACATTTATTTGTCGATGAGAATGAAGTGGTCTGCTCGGTGGATCTGGACTATGTGGCATATCACTGCGGTGCCGAGGTGTACATCCATCCCAAGTGCCGGAACAGCAATTCCATCGGTGTGGAGCTGTGCAGCCGGGTGGACAAGGACGGCATGTACTACTTTACCGATGAAACCATGGACAGAGCTGCCGAGCTGATCCGATGGCTCATGAAGAAGTACGGCATCCCCATTGAGAATGTGATCCGTCACTTCGATGTGACCGGGAAGAACTGCCCTGCACCCTTTGTTGGAGCCGGACAGGCAGACTGGGAAGTTTTTAAGGAGGTAATCGCCATGAAGAGATACAACACCATTGAGGAAATGCCCGAATGGGCAAAACCTACCATTCAGAAGTTGGTCGATGCCAAGATTTTGAACGGCACCGGTGCTGGTCTGGATCTGAGCATGGACAGCATCCGCATACTGGTCATTCTGGACAGAGCGAGTATGTTTGACTAGTGAAGGCTGCAAGAGGGGTATTGCCTCTAACCACGGCGATGTGATGCACTGGCTCCCGAAGCACGGCAAGAGCATGGACACTTTCCGTGCTGACGTTGCAGCAAAGCTGAACGGTGCAAAGGTAGACCCTCTGGCAGAATACAAAGAGAATATCAAGCAGAAGGCGGGCTTATCTGACAGCACCATTAAGTATCTGGCTGATTATCAGTATGGAGCAGATTTGCTGAAAAAACTTAGCAACGCTATGAAATGATGAAAAACTAAAAGGGAGGAGCACCGTGCTTCTCCCTCTTTCTCCATAGTCAACCTAAAAATCAACGCATAGGAGCGTGAATGAATTGTCTACTAATCGGTATATTCCTCCCGACCCTCTGGCTGGGGGCTCCAATAACCAGCCCCAGCAAAACCAGCAGAACGGCTATCAGCAGAATCAGAAACCTGCTACGACAGGCACCTACACTATCGGTTCGGAGAAGGGCTATAACTTAGCCAATAGCCTATCCCCCGGTCAGTCCACTACCGCTTCTGACGGGTCGGTGTGGACAAAAAACAATGATGGCACCTTGACCGTTTACCATCAAGGCCAGTACAAGACCGGCCAGATTACTTATCAGCCTCAATCGGCCACGCAAAGCCAAACCTCTGCACTGAGCGGCACATATACCATCGGCTCCCAGGCGGGTTATAATTTGGCGAATAGCTTGCAGCCGGGTCAGTCGGCTACGGCTTCAGATGGGTCGCAGTGGACGAAGAACGCTGACGGGACGCTGACAGTTTACCACCAGGGGCGATATATGAACGGCTTAGTCACCTACCAGCCGCAGGCTACGACCCCTGTTCAGAATGTCCCGATAGCATCAGCACCGGAGTATCAGCCCCTCACCACGACTCCCATCGTTCCCGGGCAGTCCGCTATCACCCGCCCCAGCCAGTCAGAGAACCGTCTGACCGCTGATGATATTAAAGCCGTGTACCAACAGATGCAGGATCAGCAGAACCAGAAAATCGACTACACGGTGCAACAAGCGGTTGACGAACTCACTCGGGCGCAGGAGGACGCACAGAAGGGGTTTACATCTCAGCGTAACCAAATCAACATAGACGAGGCGCAGGCGAGGGACGCACAGGTGCTTTATGCCGCTGCACGCGGGGACAGGGGCGGCATTACCGGTCGGCAGTATAACAGCATATCCAATACCGCAGCGAATAACCGAGCTGCCGTTGCAGAAGCTCAGCAGAAACTGGCGACTGACACGGCCAGACAGATCGCAGACCTCCGGGCGCAGGGTGAATTTGAGAAGGCTGACGCACTGCTTCAGATCGCACAGCAGCAGCTCGCTCAGCTTTGGGAGCTCCAGAAGTACAACGACAATCTCTCCCTGCAGGAACAGCAGCTGCTCATGCAGGAGTCGCAGCTGACCGGATCTTACAATGGCAAGCCGACCCTTGATGTTCAGCTGGCAGATCGGGAGTATAACTACAATATGCAGGCGGCTGAACGTGAGTGGCTACAAGCCCTGAAGGAATGGGATTACACTACTGCACAGAATGAGCGTGAATGGGCGTACCAGATCGCCATGCAGTCTATTCAGGCCGGTGTTACTCCCGACGCCAGTACACTTGCTGCCGCAGGTATTTCGCCCGACATGGCAAGCCAGCTGGCCGGTGTCTACAAAGCCACTTTGGCAGCGAAGGGTAGTTCTGGCGGCGGTGGTGGTGGCAGCTCGACCACGGCAGGTACGAAAATGAGCCTTACTACCGCACAAAACATGGCCAAGGCAGGTCAGTTTACTGACGAAGTGTTGCAGGTTCTCTATGAAGCAGGGTATAACGATGCGTATCTGTACGAGACGTATGGGTATGATCCGACTGGGCTCTTGGGTGACAGCCTGCCGATTGACCCTTCGCTCCGTGGTCAGAATAACGCTAACAATCGGCGCAGCTGGGAGGAGAAACCTTTGGGAACTACTGTGCCTACGCTGACCGTGGACCAGTACAACGCCCGCATGGCGAGTATCGCAGCTCAGCTTGAGTCTGGTAAAACGCAAGAGGCGCTGAACCAAGTGGCGTATGTTCTGGCTAACTACACCCTGTCCGCAACATGGAGAAAACAGCTGAACAGCTTGATTGAAAAATACCTTGAAGAAGTAAATCCCAACTAAAGGAGGATGTTGCTCATGGCATTAGTATGGGATAAAGACGGTAAACTCCAGTATGTCCGAGAAGATGGTTCGATAGCCGCGTCGTCTACGGTTAGTCGGATTACGAAGCCGCAGACCCCGACCCCGACCCCGACCCCTGATACGGCCCCCGCGCAAACACGCGGTCTGCAATTCGCCGAGGACGGTAGGCTCCAATATATCCGAAAAGATGGTTCTGTTGCGGCGACCTCCTCGGTAAGTCGGTTCGACAATGCGTTTACTATTGATCGTACCGCGGTCTCGTTCACGAACTGGATGCACGGGCTCGATACTTTCTCTCGGCAGGTAAATGACTCGTACAGTACGAGGGACGGAAAGTATCAAACGCCCGGTGCGATGAAGACCTCTCAAAAGCAGACGAGAGACCGCATCGCCGAGATGCAGAAGCAGTCCAAGCAGTATCGAGATTACTTTACCAAGAGCAAGGACAGGTATGGAGGCGAAGCCTACTCTCAAATCCTCGCAGCCCTAGATGAGGCGGACCGTTATCTTGAGTCCGTCCGAGGCGACTTGAACTCCGAATACTCCTATTGGACTCAGTGGGCAACAGAGGAAGATTACAACGATTTCCTGCGTGTGTCTCAGCTCGATGTGGGGGCCTCCAAGGAGAAAGTCGCTCAAATGGAAGAGACCTTGCATGGCTTGGAAGATAAGGTCACCTACTATTATGGGTTGGAGGATTTTTATACCACTCAGGGCGAAGCCGAAAAAGCGGAAGACGCAAGGAGAAAGCGAGAGGCGATACAAGCTCACCTGAAGACGTTGGAGCCTACTCGTAAACGCATCGATGCTCTAAATAAAGACATCGCCTCAGCAGAGCAGATGGCCGAGAGCAACCGCCTGCGTGGTCTGGATGTAAATACCCTGCGAGCCGATGTCGGTAGCTGGGAGACTGAGCTGCAGACCGTAGAGGAGCAGATTACTGCGCTTCACAAGCAGGTCAGTATGTACAACAACAGCAATATGCTCGACAAGGCGCAAGAGGCACAGAAGCGACTGGAGGCGGCGTATACCAAGCGAAACGAGCTGAAAGACAAACTTGCTTCCACAGGCTCCGACCTTGTCCAGCTCGAGAAGATGCAGGAAAACGGTGCGTATAAACAGCTCATGTTTGAGGCAGACTTTGAGGAGTTTTCTGGCAAAGGTGCGGCTGTGGCGAACAACCGGGCCGCGGATGCCCGAAACCATCCTGAGCGGTTCGCAGGTAAAGCGGACGAAGCGGAGGAAGGGAAAAGGTACGTCTCGTATGTACACCACGCCGAGGACAGTACGGATGCCGCTGAGCACAATCGCGAAGCACTCGATAAAGAGGCAAACAAGGCGAGAGCTAATTCCGGCGACGACCTGTTCCTCTACATGACCGAGGACGAGTTCGGTATCTACAACTACTTGCTGGCAAAAGAAGGAACGAAGTCAGCGAATAAATACTTTAAGAGCATCAAAGAGCGGCTGAGCTACCGAAAGGCCGAAGGTATTTCCGCTGAAGTAGACGGAAAACTGGAGCGTTTGGGTCTTAGCTTCAATGCCGGATTGACTCAGTTCGGCCATGGCATTGCCCAGCTTTTCACGAAGGAGCAGTTGCCGATGTCCGCGACGCAGATCGCGGCGCAGATGGAGCAGGGAGATATGTCCGGCTTCGAGAAGATCGTGAACCAAGCAACTACTACTGTCGCTAATATGCTTCCCTCTATTCTGGTCTCTGCCGTCACGGCTGGCTTCGGCGCACCTGCTGCGCTCGCCGGTGCAGTGGGCTCCGCTGCGATGGGTCTCTCCGCGGGCGGCAACTACTACTCTGAGGCACTGAACTACTACTCTCCCGAAAAGGCGAGACAAATATCGTTTGTAGTCGGTGCGTCCGAAGGTGCGTTGCAGTATCTTCTCGGCGGCATCGGCGGTCTGGGTGGTATTACAGATGACGTCCTTTTGGCAAAGACCACCGGTATCGGTAACGCAGTCGGTAGACTCTTTGCTCGAGGTGCGATTAAACTCGGAAGCGAAATCACTGAAGAAGAGTTGCAGGCTTTCCTCGAACCTCTGTTCCGAAAGATGATTCTGAGGGAAGACTATGATGCGCCCACATGGCAAGAGGTCGTTGAGACTGCCCTCGTCACCGCTATTTCCACGGGGCTATTGGAAGGTGGCAATGTTATCAAGGCCGAGGTCGATTACGCCCGATACGGTGAGATGCTTTTGGAAACCCAAAAGGAAGCGTCGAGACTTGGCGAAGTTTTGGCGAATACTCCCGACAGCAGCACCGCCCATAAGTTAGCACTGGAGTTGGAGTCCGAGTTCGTCGCAAATAAGAAACTTGATCCCGCTGAACTGGGGCGCCTTTGGGTTCTTTACGGGCAGGAAATCCGCACTGTGGAGGACACCGAGAAAGATAAGGCTGCTGCGGAGGCCGTGCTGAGAAATGTGAGAGCTAAGGGTGCCGAAACGGCCACCCTCGAAAACATGGCGAAGTCCGAGGATGCTGATACCGCTGAGTACGGCGTCAGTAAGATGGCTCATAAGGACACACCGATGGTCAGTCCTGTCGCGCAACGGCTCATGAATATGGGTGTGAAGGGCGATACCGCAGTTGAGCAAGCCGACCTTATCAACCGAATTGCTTATGGTCCGAAGCTCTCGAAAAACGAGGTCGATGCTATTCTTCCAAAGATCCTGCTCTCCAACGAGGCGGTACGAACTGTATTCTCCGAGGCGACCGGCAAGAATGTAGCCGCAGGGGATGTAAAGACCAATGCTCAGAAGCGTCAGGTCATTCGCTCAGCTGCAGAGGTAGCAAAGGCAAAAGAAGACACCGCTGAAGCCGAAAGGGCGAGAAAAGCCGCCGTGGAGGCTGAGAGAGCCAAACAGGAAGCAGTCCAACGGGCTGAACAGCGCCAGGCGCAGGCACAGGCGATGTCCGACCTGGAAGAGGGCGCTTATGTACAGCATGTTCTGAATATGGCAGGGCAGGCTATTGCCCGAGAGGAGACCAAGTTCAACGGAGAAACCATTGTGTTTGAGGACGGCTCTACCCTCACTCTACCTGAGTTCGAAAAGGCTTTCCGCGCCAGCATCCCGAATGCGCCTGCACAGGATATCGTTACGGCTTTCCGTGAACGGCAGACCCTCAATATGATGGGTCGTAAACTCCCCGGTTCTGCGTCCAGTTTCGCAGTTGATCCAGATGCCATTCAGCGGTACAATCGCTCCAAAGCTGAAAGCGAGAAGCGAGACAGCATCGAGGACAAGGACAACAGATCTGTCGTTAAGACCGACGCAGCTGGAAGAACCGAAGCCGGTAGAGCGAAAGAGCGTGAGCTTACTCTCAAGCGGCTGAACTCTTGGGCAAGTAAGTACGGCGTCACCGTTAAAGTTCAAAGCCCCGACGGCGAAGTTCTGCACGGAATGGATAACGGCTACTACGATGCTGCCACTAAGACCATTGTTTTGAACGCAGAGAGAGCGACCAATCAGTACCTGATGACCTACTACTTTGTCCATGAGCTGACCCACCATGCGCAGAAGCTGGACAAGAGCGTCAAGGACGGTCTGACTACTGACCTCATCAAAGCGATGCGTGATCCGTCCATCTCAGCGATACTGGCAAGGCCTGAGTTCTTCGGCATAGGTGACGTGGACAGTATCATCGACCGCACCCGTAAACGGTACGCGAAAGCGTACCGGGAGACTGGGCGAAATGTGAACCTGCTGGATAAGCCGAACTTCATCGAGGACGAAGTCGCTTGTGACTTCATGATGAAAGCCATCGGCGACCGCACCCTGCTCGACACACTTGCCGGAGTAGAGCCAAGCGCACACCGCGGTCTTATCAGCATAGTCCGTGAGTTCCTCAAGAGCGCGAAGAAGACCGACCCCGGCGTTAAGGAAGCGCGGCGATTGATTGACAGGCTGCGGGCTTCTTTGGATGAAGCACAAAATAGACGGTTGCAAAAGCCTGAGAACGATGATACAATAAAATCAAATGAACACGAGGTGAGGCACAGTGTCGAACGAAACGAAGAAGGCTCCGATTATCGAGGACGGCAAGACCCTGGACGAACTGGCACAGGGTCCCACGGACCGGAGAATTATCGCAGCAGAGAGGGCCTTGGGGTTCTCGGACGAGGAGATTTGGGAAGGCATGAAAGCCTGGTAATACCCAAAGAAACAAGAAGCATAATGAACGAGAAAGGCATCCCGGACATCGGACTTATAGAAACCGATGATCGGAGTGCCTTTTCTGTCGCTCTGGAAACTGCCAAGACTGCAAATCCTAATGGCGGTATGGTCGATAGTCAGAGCGTTGAGTCGTTGTCCCAGAATGGCGCACGTGTCTTTATGCGTCCCGGTGGCGGCGCAGGTGTAGCGGTTGAAGCGGATGGCAATATTGTTGGGGTGTTCAAGAATCCGGACATCCTGAAAGCAGGTCGTTCCGTGTATGACTTGCTCTACTCAGCGCTGGCACAGGGAGGTAACCACTTGGACTGCTATGCGACTTATGCCAAGCATGACCTGTCCAGCAAGTATGCCCAGTTCGGCTTTGAGCCTGTTGCATGGCTGGAGTTCAACCGTGAGTTTGCACCTGACGACTGGAATTATGAGAAATGGGGCGAACCCGATGTTGTCATGTGGGTCCACAACGGCGACACCGTAGAGGACATCATCAGTCGTGAGGAGCCGTATCGTGTGTGGACGAAAGAGGACATTCATACGCTTCCGAAGTTCGAGGACTACGATGAAGCCAAGGCGTATCAAAACAAGGTACGTGAACAGCAGAAGGCGAACCATCCCGGCAAGGGTTCTTTGGAGGCTGTGGAAGAAAACAAAAACACCGCTGCTGAGAGCGGTGAGAAGAGGTATTCGTTCGAAGGATATGACGAGGAGACTGGCCGAGGAATTTACCGTTCTAACTTCCCGAAGGGTACGCCCAAGGCCGCAAAAGCAGAGCGCATTTTGTGGTACATTCAGAATGTCTGGAGTAAAAAGCCCATTGATCTTATCATAAGGAACAGCGACGGAAGTACCCGGAGAATTAAGGCGCAGTTTGATCCAGATTACAGCGCAGACAAAAATGTGAGAACTGACGCAAGTAAGCTCATGGGCGGTAACCGCCACGGCACAGCTGCGGAGCAGCGAGTGACGCTGGACCTTGCGGATGACTACTACCGTATTGCGTCTGAAGCCAATTATAACTACTCAAAAGATGAAACCGGCAAGGGTAACTCCACTCACAAAGACGTGCGGCAGTGGCATTATTTTGTGAATGACATTATGTTTCAGGAACAAGAATCCGATACACTGGAACCGTACCGTGTCACTGTTAATGTGAAAGAACGACCCGACGGTGAGTTTGTGTATAGCTTCAATGCAGAAAGACAAAAAGAAGATCAGAGCACCCGGCAGACTTTACATGCTGACGTGAACCAGGTCGGGGATACCGACCAGGCAAATGCTCGATCTTCTAATACAAGAATACTCCAAGACCGGGAGAATGTCAAGACCCCAAAACGCCATTCCATCTCCGAAGATTCTGTCGGCAAGCAACTCACCACGGATACCAATCCCACTTCTCACCCCGATATCCGCTACAGCCTTGACTGGGGCGAGCAGCTCGACCGTTTAATCGTCGGCGATATCGACCAGACACTGAAGCCCCTGGGCAACCTGAAAAGCGTCCTATATGTTTTGCCGGAGCCTACAGCGATTTTACAGCAAATCGATCTCTCGGATCTGGCTTTGGTCACCACGCAGAAACACGCTCGGCAGATGTTGGAGCAAAGGAAGATCGTAAACGGGAAAGTGTTGAATCCCCACGCACACCAACTCAGCGAAGCACAGGTTCGACGGCTTCCTGAGTACATCCAGCAGCCGCTCGCGTTGTTTAAGTCCGATCCGAAATCCAAATCCCGAGGCGGCGTTGTTATCCTCACCGCTGAGACTGATCCTTTCGGCGATCCGGTTATCGTGACAATCGCACCCGACCAACCGCGTTTCAACTACGACGGAACCATCGGACCGGCGCACTTTGTTAACATGTACGGATTCAGCAATGCGAATAATTGGCTGGAGACACTGTTCAAAAATAGTGCGGTTATATACCTGAACAAAGAAAAAATCAACACCGAACTTGATTCGCATCTGGCCCAAATCATAGCTGGGCATTGTGCGAAGTACGGTGTTGATTACAACCGTATTATACGCACGAAAGACCCGACTGTCAACCCCGGACAGAGAAGATTCTCAATCAGCGAAGAGACCGGCTACGAGGAAGGCAGCACCGAAGACTATGTGATGAAACTGATTAAGGCTGGCTCGGTGGATGATGCTATCACGCACCTGAAGCAGTGGGCAGAGGATTACCAATCCGGAAAGCTGACGCTCTCTGCGGAAGACGAGGCTCTCGCCAGTAAGCTCCTCAGCTACAAGTTCGTCACCGAAGAAGAGGCTGCGGAGAACAGGAAGAAACTTGATGAGCTGATTGAGCGGTATGGTAAGCTCAAGACCAGCGCAAATGCGAGAAGTCCTATGAACCTGCCGAAGAAACTCGATGCACTGATCGGCGTATCCAAGTATGCTCAGACCATTGCCGAGGACCCCGGTACTCCCGAGTGGATGCGAGAGGAAATCCAAAAGGCTATCCTCAATGGGGACGCAGGCTTCACGCACGAAATCATCTCCGACAAGAGAGCTATGGGTTATCTCGAAAAGATGCGTGAGGAGAAGGGCGACAACATCGTTGAGCTGATGAGGGTGTGGGACGGCGTTCTCGAAAACAGTAGCGACAAGCTGCTCATCAAGAAGGGCGATATTGCTCTCGGTGAATATCTGTACACGCAGGCCATCAAACGCGGCGATGTCCCGGCAGCCATGAAGCTGGTCGCCGAGCTGTCGGCAATCGGCACTCAGGCAGGTCGGACACTCCAGGCTATGCAGATGTTGAGCAAGATGACCCCCGCCGGTCAGCTGTACTACCTGCAAAAAGCCGTTGACCGCATGAACTCGAAGAACGTCAAGAAGCGGTCTAAGATGTCCAAGGATGAGGTCAAGAAACTCAATGACCTGAAGGCACAGCAGCACCAAGCTGAACTCGCCCTGGAAGAAGCCGAGGCCAATCATGCAGAGGCTCTTGAGATCCTCGAAAAGACCAAAGCCACATTGGGCGAGGCACAGAGCGCAAATTCTGCTACAAAGCAGGCCGAGGCTGAAACCCGCCGGGCTGAAAAGCAGTTGCAGAAAATCCTCGATGCCCTGGACAAGGTTGACTCTGAGGTTATGATGGCTGAGTCCGAGGGTGTGCAGGGACAGCTTGAGGAAGTGAAGGCTCTGGAAGCCGATGTCCGCCGTGCTGAGAAGCAGTTGGAAGCCACCAAGAAGCGGTTGGCCGATAAGGATGTTGAAGCCATCAGGAAAAAGTCCTTCGCTACCAAGGCTGAACTGGAAAAGGTCAAGGCCCTGGAAGCCGAAGCTAAGAAGGCCGAAGCGGATCTCCGCCGTGCCGAAAAGCAGTTGGACGCTGCTAAGGAACGCCTGAGCAAGCACGACATCGACGGCGCGAAGACCAAGCTCGCCGAGACCCGGGAGCAGATTGACCATTTCAAATCCTTGGAAGCGGATGTAAAGAAAGTGGAAGCTGTGCTCGAACGGGCGGAAGCTCGACTGAATGAACTCACCGAGGACTGGGAGGCTTCTGCCGAGGACCGTGCCAAGGTTGTCGCCGATCTCGCTGCGGTGAGAGACGCAATCCGAGAGGCCTACGAACAGAGAGCCGATTTCCGAAAGCTCAAGGAGAAGCTGAAGCGAGCCACCGCAACTCTGGAACGGCTGAACACCGAATGGGTGACGATGAAGCCCGAGCGCGAGAGAACTGAGGCACAAATCGAAGCGATGGAGAGACGAGTGGCGGAACTCAAAGCAGAGCAAGCCACCCGTCAAGGCGAACTCAATGCCATCAGAAAAGCCGTGGCAGAGTTCAATGGGGATATCGAAGAGCGGAACAGTAAGAAACGTTGGTGGGGTCGTAGGACCAATCTCATCACCATCAACACTGGCCTCGCTGAGGCTCTGCTGAACGCGAAGACCGAGAAAGAAATGGAGGATGCAAAGAAAGCAATCATCCAGGACATCGCCGAGCAGACACCGGTCACACTTATGGAGATGTGGAACACTTGGCGATATGTGGCTATGCTGCTTAATCCCCCGACTCACCTCCGAAACATCGGCTCCAACATCGCAATGGCAGCCACCGCACTGGTCAAGGATATCACAGGAGCCAGTCTCGAAGGCGGTGTGATGTTGGCAGAAAAAGTAGCTAATGGGATTGCAAAAGAAAAGGTGGAGTGGGACTACCGCACTAAGCATCTCGGTGAGGCTCTACTGAACATTACCTATGCGCTCTCCCTCGGCAAGGTGAAAGCCGATAAATACATCAAATTCGCGGCAGAGGATGCCAAGGAAATGAAAGAGGTGTTGACCGGCGGGGGCAAGCACAACCCTGCCGATCTGATAAGAGATGCTCGAAAGATTTTCCAGTCGAAGTTGGGTGTGTTAGGCAAGCCGCTTGACTGGCTGTCGAATGCAAACAGTAAGGCACTGGAATGGGAAGACTGGCTGTTCTTGAACGCCAACTACACCCGTGCTTTGAGCCAGTATCTCGCCGCACACAAGGCGGATGTAGCCACGTTGACCAGTACCCCCGAAGGTATAGACCTCCTGGGCAAGGGTCGCCAGTGGGCAGTCAAAGAGGCTCTGGAAGCCACCTTCCGCGATGCTTCCGCAGTAGCAAGTGCGCTGAACCGTTTGGAACATTCCAATGTGGTTTTCGGCTTCATCGTTGGCGGCGTCATGCCGTATAAGAAAACGCCTATCAACATCCTCAAGCGTGGCGTTGAGTACAGCCCCGCAGGTGTTGTCAACACCATCAGGCAGATGACCAAAGATGAAGATGCTGCGGCCTATACGATCGACGCTTTGGCGAAAACCATTACCGGCACGGGACTTGCTGCCCTTGGCTTCCTGCTGGCGCGGTGGGGTCTGCTCCGTGCGCTTGGTAGCGATGATGAGAAGGAGCGTGAGTTCGAAGAACTGCAAGGTAAGCAACAGTATTCGCTCCAACTACAGAACGGAGGAAGCTATACCGTGGAGTGGGTATCGCCCGCAGCTATGCCCATGCTATCCGGTGCGCTGTACTACGAGACCATTACCGAAGGTAAGAACGACCTTACTCTCGGTGAGTTCAGCGAGGTGCTTTTGAACCTTGCCAGTCCGATGTTCCACATGTCCTTGATCGATGGCCTTAATAGGACATTGTCGGCAGTTAAGTATGCTGAGGAGGACCGAGAGGTCCCGGCCATTCTAGGTGCGATAACCACCAGTTATTTAGGACAGGCCGTTCCTTCCTTCGCTAAGAAAATAGCGCGTATCGTAGATGACACCCGCCGAACAGTCTACATCGATAAAAACAGCGACGTCCCTGTGGAAGCACAGAGGGCTTTGCAGAACTTTACCAAGGATTTCCGTGGAGACAATGCCGCCCCGTACATCGATGCTTGGGGTAGAACTGATACGGAGAGCCGCTTTTGGGTTCGCCTCGTGGAGAACCTCTTTTCTCCCGGTTACTATGAGATGAGCGAAACCTCTGCAATGGAGGAGGAACTGAACCGACTCTACAAGGCGACCGGCGAAAGCAGTGTCCTCCCGAAGTCTGTGCCAAAGTATTTCAATGTGGACAAGGTTCGCCTTGACCTCTCTCAGAAAGAGTGGGTACGCTACCAGACTGTTGCAGGACAGGGCGCGTATGAACTGCTGACCCGACTGACAAACAGTAGGGCCTACCGAAGCCTCACCGATGAGCAGAAGGTTTTAGCTGTCAAAGACGTCTACACCTACGCCAACGAGAAAGGCAAGGACGCCGCGGTGTCCGAGTACAGCATCACCGAGTCGTGGGTCGCCAAGGCAGACAAACTGGCGGACAGCGGCGTCAGTGTAGAGGAGTACATCGTGCAGTCCCGCATCTCCAAGGACTCGGGCGAACACAACATCACCGATGTACTGGGAATGGAATGGCTCGAGGATAAAGACAAGGCGCTCCTTATCGCCGACGGGTACGCTAAGAAACTCACCAAGAACACTTTTACCGATCCAAATCGGACGGGCTACGAGTACACGCTGACCGATGAGCAGGTCAGCCAATACACCTCCCACTACGATGAGCTGTGGTTGAAGGAATACACTGCCCTCATCAGCAGCACTCGGTTCAAGCGATCCAAGCTCGACGAGCAGACCGAGATGATCTATGCACTCCGAGCAGAAGTCGCAGATGACACCCGGAAGTGGATGGCACGATACCTCAGACAGAAGGGTATCCGATCAACGAAGAAAGAGTAACCCTTAAACGCACTAAGCCCCGGAACATTGATAAGCTGTTTCGGGGCTTAATTTTATTTTATCTTAAGGTAGCATCATTCGTACCGGTGTGTTATTATATCTTCAAAAAAAAAAAAAAAAAAAAAAAAAAAAAAATAAAATCTTTTGTGTGGGGGGCCCTATGAGTACTTTTCTGACCGTAGTTTATGTTGTTGCAAGTATATATGTGTTGGCTATGATTGCCACTTTTCTTACCAGCGTTAGGGAGTACGGAGGCATTGCTGGTATAGTCGAGGCTCCAATCGTAAATAAGCTCACGCCTATACTTCTGCTCCTTTGTTTGGTTATAGCCCCTGTTGAATTGTACTGCGATATTGTAACGAGGGTTCCAGAGACAACCTACAAAATTAACGGCATTCTTGAGATAGAGGGAGACGGTAATTCCTACTCCGTTCCTATGAAGGTCGATTATTTTGTTGATGTAGAATATACGTCTGATGACAAACACGATTATCTATTTGACGGCGGGGATTTTATGGAAGTGAACGCGGAAGGTGTGTTTCTTGTACTTGATGTAACGTCCCCGGCCAAGATAAGTGTCCCCAATTTTATATTTGAGGGCATAGACTATCCTGAGACCGTCGAGAGTAATAAGACGTACGCGGTCGACGTGTACGGTGTCTATATAGACAGGTACGACAGACACGGAGACCCTGAGACCACATACGGCTACGCGGATGGTACCTTGAAAATTCCACCGCTAACACGTGAGAATTTGGGTATTAGCATTGAAGATCAGATGGCTTCCATAAGTATAATGGGGTATGCTGAACACGCTGTTGTATTTGTGCTTTCTGCGGTGTGCTTGCTCCTGTACTGGTGGTCTCGAAAAGCGCGGGAAGATTAACCCCTAAACGCACTAAGCCCCGGAACAGCGATGAGTTGTTCCGGGGCAAATTCTTTTTGTCTACTCCCTGCTCTTGTAGGCTGGCACGGTGTTCAAAAGTTGTAAATCAGTTGTTGATGTTGTAAGTTTTTGAAAAAATCATATTATCGTGAAACCCTTGCACTGCAACGGTTTCACCACCTTTGTGTTGTGTTTTGCTTAGTGATGCAACTGTCTTGTCACCTCGCCGAGAGAAAATTCGGCGAGGTGATGGGGTTCTTAGCCCTTGCGCATGGAGTCCATCATTTTGCCTGCTTCCTGCTTGATGGTCTGTGCGGCATCATCAGCCAGTCGGTAGGCTTCGGAGTGCTTCGGCAGCATCAGAACTGCTGCTGCGCCTGCTGCCATGCTCAGACCCACTGTGGCGATCAGAGATTTTACCTGCATCGTTCATCCCTCCCGGATTAGTTTATGCAAAATTCAAAAATCAACAATGTTCATTTTTCGGCAGTTGTGTTATAATCAAGAAAAAACAAAAGAGGCAAGGCTATGACTACAATTTATTTAATTCGCCATGCAGAAGCAGAAGGCAATCTCTATCGCCGGATGCACGGACATACGGACGGTATGATCACACCCAACGGTATGGATCAGATCCGGGCTTTGGCAAAACGATTTGAGGATATCCATGTGGATGCCTGCTATGCCAGCGACCTGCTCCGTACCCGTACCACGGCACAGGCAGTCTATGTTCCTAAGAACCTGCCCCTCCATACAGATCCCCGTTTCCGTGAAATCAATGTTGGAGTCTGGGAGGATAGGCTGTTCGGTCAGCTCTATGTAGAGGAACCGGAAACCATGCAATGCTTTATCAAAGAGCCTACCAGGTTCCAGGTGAAGGACAGCGAACCTTTTATGACTTACACCGGTCGTTTTCTGGAAGCCATGAAAGAAAAGGCAGAGCAGCATGATGGTGAGGCCATAGCCATAGTCACCCATTCTGTGGTTTTGCAGGGTGTGGTTATGCGCCTTTATCCGGAGAAGCCCTTGGGCTTGTGCCCCAATACCGGTGTGACCAAAATCGAGTACGAAAACGGCGAATACCGGCTTGTCTATCTGTACGATGGCAGCCATCTGGAAGGATTAGGAGGGAGCATAGGAGGCAAGGGTTTGTTCAAAGCACCTCTGTGGTATGTTCCCGGTGCAGCAGCTGTGGAAGATCTGGAACCGCCAAAGGCAGAGGCGCTTTATACAGCACTGGCAGAAAAAGAACCTGTTGGCGTGATTGCTTTGGATTCTGTTGATGAAAAAACAGGCCGGGTATCTTATTTGGGTCTTATATCCCGTTTCCGAGGACAGAGAATGGCAGCCCAGCTGCTGGGAAAAGCTGTGTGGCATTTCCGGGAACAGGGCAAGGAAAAACTTGTCATTGAAAGACCGGAAAACGGCTGTCTGGACAAACTCCTTTCCCAGATGCAGCTGAAACCGGATGAAAACGGACTTTGCACCATGGATCTCTGCCGTCAGATGTGGCCTTTGTAATATGTACAGTTCAGCCTGCGGAAATACCGCAGGCTGAATGGCATTTATCGACCGCCGGTCATGCCGGTGCCGGAGCTGGCATTGCCGCCAAACATACCGCCGCCGGTGCTGTTGCCGTTGCCGGTCATGCCGCCGTTGCTGCCGCCGCCGAACATACCGCTGCCACTGCCGGTCATGCCGGTGCTGCCGGATTCATAGCCGCCGCCGTTGACTCTGCCGTTGGGGGTGGTGGAGACATTGCCGTAAGCCCGACCGTCGTCCATGGACATAGAGCCGCTGCAGGCAGTGAGGACACCGGTGAGCATCATGGCTGCCATCAGAAATGCGATCATGCGTTTCATAGAATTTCCTCCTGCATTTTTCTTGTGCTGCGGAAATAGTATGTGTCGGCGTCATATTGTTATGCTGGAAAAAGTTGTTTTTTGACAGATTTCAATTTCTTCGATTGATTTATGCAGGAAGACCATGTATAATATAAAAAGATTATGACACAAAGGGGAGTCACCATGAAAAAACTGACTGTGAAAAAGGGCGCTGAGTGCATGGCATGTCTGGAATGTGTCCGTGCCTGCTCCAATGCTTTCTATAAGGAATTTGATCCCGACAAGTCCTGCATCCAGATCGTGGATTTCAAGGGTAAGGCCAAGCCTATGGTCTGTGTCCAGTGCGGTAAGTGCGCCACTGTTTGCGAATACGGCGCCATCACCCAGAATCCTAAGGGTGTCTATATGATCAATAAGAAGCTCTGCGTCGGCTGCGGCAAGTGCAAAGATATCTGCCCATTCCATGTTCTGGTCAAGGCAGAGGACGCACCCAACGCCTCCAAGTGCATCGCCTGCGGCATCTGCGTCAAGGCTTGCCCCATGGAGATTCTGGAAGTCGTCGAAAAGTAATACATAAACTGACTAAAAATATGCGTAGAGTTACCCTCTACGCATATTTTGTATATTCGGATAGGGAGTGAGCCCTTTGAAATTCTTACATTTATCTGATCTGCATCTGGGCAGACGGCTCTATGATGCCTCTTTGCTGGAAGATCAGCATTTTATACTGCAGCAGATTTTGGAGCTGTTGGACAGCCAAGGTGCCGATGCTGTACTTCTGGCAGGGGATATCTATGACAAATCCATTCCTTCTGCAGAGGCGGTGCGGCTGTTGGACTGGTTTTTGACCCAGTTGGCGCAGCGGGAAAAGCCTGTGTTTATGGTCAGCGGTAACCATGACAGTGCTGAACGAATTGCCTTTGGTGCGCAGCTGCTGGATGGGAAAGGCGTGTATGTGTCTCCTGTTTTGGAGGCGGTGACAGAACCTGTGACCCTCTATGATGCGTATGGCCCTGTCCATATTTATTTGCTGCCTTTTGTGAAGCCTGTCCATGTCCGCAGAGTATTCCCGGAGGCGGAGATCGGTGACTATACGCAAGCGGTGGAAGCTGTGGTAAAAGCCTGGTCCCCCAACGAAAAGGAACGGAATATTCTGGTTGCCCATCAGCTTGTCACCGGTGCCGTGAGAAGCGAATCGGAGACTGTCTCCATTGGCGGTCTGGATGATGTTTCGGCAGAGGTTTTTGCACCTTTTGATTATGTGGCACTGGGGCATCTCCATGGGGCGCAGTCTGTATGCAGAGAGACAGTCCGCTACTGCGGAACGCCTTTGGCGTATTCTTTCTCGGAGGAAGAACAGCGATCCGTTACATGGGTGGAATTGGGTGAGAAGGGGCAGGTTTTCGTGACACAAACACCGCTGAATCCGCTGCATCCTGTTCGCACGCTCAAGAGCACTTTTGAAGAGCTGATGAAAGATACTTCGGAAGATTATCTGCGTGTGGTTCTGAAGGATGAGGAGGATGTTCCTTATGCCATGACACGGCTGCGCCATCGCTATCCCAATCTCCTGCGGTTGGAGTATGACAACGTTCGTACCAGGGCTCAGTCGCAGCTGGAGCCTTTAGGCGATCCGGGGCTTTCGCCTCTGCAACTGCTGGAGGATTTCTACCGTTCCCGGAACAATCAGCCCATGTCAGATGACCTTCGGAAGATCGCAAAGACATGGATGGAAGAGATTTGGGAGGATTCCCTATGAGACCTTTAAAACTGACCATCAGCGCCTTTGGCCCCTATGGGGGACAGGTGGTGCTGGAAATGGAAAAACTGGGCAGCAGGGGCTTGTATCTGATCACCGGTGATACCGGTGCAGGCAAGACGACCATCTTTGATGCCATTTGCTTTGCCCTTTATGGCGAAGCCAGCGGAAGCAACCGCCGGTCGGATATGCTGCGCAGCAACTTTGCCGATGCCAAGACTCCAACTTTTGTGGAACTGGAATTCTCCTGCGGCGGTAAGGTGTACTCAATTCGCCGCAGTCCGGAATATGAGAGACCCAAGGAACGGGGCGTAGGTGTCACCACGCAGAAAGCGGAGGCACTTTTGACATTCCCTGATGACAGACAGCCTCTGACCAAGTGGAAAGAGGTCACTGCTGCTGTTACAGAACTGATCGGTCTGGATCGGGAACAGTTTTCTCAGATTGCAATGATCGCCCAAGGTGATTTTCTTCATCTGCTTCTGGCAAAGACGGAAGAACGGAGCAAAATTTTCCGTGAGATCTTCCATACTGGCCGTTATCAGCGCTTTCAGGAGCGGGTTCGGCAGGAGGCGTCTGCTCTTCGGGCGGATTATGAGAATCTCCAAAGAAGCATGGAGCAATATGTCCTCGGTATTCAGTGTGATCCTGCAAGATTGGAAACAGTCACCGCAGAAGATGGCGCTCTGGAGTTGCTGTCGGAACTGCTGCATGAGGATGAATTGCTACGGCAAGAAGCCGACAGGAAGATTGCCGAGCAGGAAACTGCCATTCAAAATCTGGACGGTCAGCTGACCCAGGCGGAACTGTCAGAGAAAAAGCGAATGGAACTGGCAGCTCTGCAAAAGCAGCTGGCCGAATTGCAAGGGGAACTGGAACGAAAAAAACTGGAACTGGATGCCTGTAGAGAGGATGAAGCACAGGCAAAGGCCCTGTACTTGCAGGCGGAGACCCTTCGGCAGATGCTTCCGCAGTATGACCGGCTGGCAGAATTGCAGATGCGATATGGGACTCTGCAGCGGCAGATTTCCGATGGAAAGATGCGGCAAGCACAGGCAAAGGAAGATGCCCGTCGCTATCAAAGTGCAGTTGCGGAAATTGAATCGGAAACCCAGATTCTTTTGGAAACTGTGCAGAAAATCAACAATCTGGAAACAAGTGTCCAGGCAATGATCACCCGTTCCGAAAACTTAAAGCAACTGAAAGAGGCCGGAAGGAAACTTCAATTGTCACAGGCATCTTTGGAATGTGGACAGAGAGAATACCTGCTGGCAAGAGAAGAAGCAGACCGGCTGAACCGATCCTGCAGTGATATGGAGCGCCTGTTTTTGGATCAGCAGGCTGGTATTCTGGCTGCAGCTCTTGTGGAAGGAGAGGCCTGTCCCGTTTGCGGTTCTGTCCATCACCCCGATCCTGCTCAAATGGCGGCCCATGCACCTACGCAGGCAGCCTTGGAACAGGAACGAAGAAATCTGGAGAAAGCCAATAGACGTAGAGAACATGCCAGTGAGGAGGCACACCGCCTTCATGCACAGACAGAGGCTTCCCAGCAGCATTTCCTTCAGCTGGCAGCTGCTGTTCTGAATGTGGAGGAAGAGACTGCGGTTTGGAATTGTCTTGAAAGCGAAGAACAGGCAATCAAAGAGAACCTGACACAGCTGAACACTCAACTGAGCACGGCTGTTCAGAAGCGGCAGCAGCTTGAAAACCGACAGGTACGCCTGGAGGAATTCCGTCATGCAATGAAGACTGCTGTCGAACAATCGCAGAAGGCAGAGGTGGAACTGTCGGCCTGGGCAGCGGAGCAGATGGTTTTGCAGACAGAGATTGAGAACCGAAAAAGAACCCTTTTACATCCGACCCGAAAGCTGGCAGAGGATGAAGTGCGGAGTTTGACTGCGCAGTCAGAAGCCTTGATGAAAAAGCTGGAAGCAGCACAGGAGAATCACAAGAAAACGGAACAGCGTATTCATAATTGTAAAGCTCAAGCTGTTTTGCTGGAACAGCAGTTGTCTGAGCTTCCAAAGCTTGATTTGATTGAACTGCGTCAGCAGCGTAGTTTGTTGTCAGAAAATCGAAGCCGGAATTTGGAGAAGCGGGAACTGCTGTCCCACCGCCTTGCTGCCAACAGGGACATTCAAAATCGACTGCAGAAAGGCTGTGAAAAACTGAGAAAGACCGGTGAGGTCTGGACCATGGTTCGCAGCCTTTCGGAGACGGTCAACGGTGCCATCAGCGGCAAGGAAAAAATCATGCTGGAGACCTATGTGCAGATGACATTCTTTGACCGTGTGCTGCGCAGAGCCAATGTACGCCTGCTGGAAATGACAGGGGGGAGGTATACCCTGCAGCGGCGCAGCGAAGCAAATCTCCGCAGCCAGTCCGGTCTGGAATTGGATGTCGTGGATCATGGGACCGGTATGGCAAGAAGCGCCGCCTCGCTCTCCGGCGGTGAGTCTTTCCAGGCATCACTGAGCCTTGCGCTTGGTATGTCTGATGAACTGCAGCCCATAGGAGGTGTGCGTTTGGAGACTCTTTTTGTGGATGAAGGCTTCGGCTCTCTGGATGATGAAGCACTGCGGCAGGCCATGCAGACCCTGCAAGGCCTTTCTGAAGGGGAACGGCTGGTCGGAATCATTTCCCATGTGGATCTGCTGAAGCAGTGGGTGGATCGTCAGATCAGAGTTATACGGCAGCCGGATGGACAGAGCCTTGTCAGGATTTGTCTTGAGAGATAATCTTTTGTCGAATCATGTCGAAAACTGTCGGAAAATGTCGAAGGAAGTCGTCAAAAAGTCAACTTTTAGTCCATAAAAACTGTTGAAAATCATGGATAAATGTGCTAAACTTGGATTATCGCAGCGATGATGATAGGACAGTGTCTGAAGGAGAATAGAATATTAGTTTAGGAGAGGGCTACTTATTATGAATGATCGGAAGAAGATTCTGATTGCTGACAGCAATGAGGAATTCAGTTTCAAATTAAAACAGGAAGTGGAGAAGGTACCCAATTGGGAGGTCGTCGGTACAGCGGCAGATGGAGAAGAGGCCATTGCGCTGCTGGAAAAAACAACTCCCGATGTAGTCCTGCTGGATCTGCTTTTGCCGAAGCTGGATGGAATTGCTGTGCTGCGGCGTGCGTCGGAACTGGTGCCGGCGCCGGTGTGCATGGTTCTGACGGGATTCCTGACAGAGTATGCTGCCACAGCAGCTGCCGGATTTGGCGTTCGGTATTTTATGACCAAACCCTGCCGTTTCCAAGCTGTGGTGGAGCGCCTCAGTGAGATCTTAAAGGGAGAGGAAACGGGCAGAAAACAACAGATCCGTCGCGCTGAAGTGAATATCGAAGCCATGGTGACTTCTGTGATTCACGAGATCGGTGTTCCTGCCCATATCAAAGGATATCAGTATTTAAGAGAGGCCATTAAGATCGCTGTCAATGATATGGAAGTCATCAATGCCATCACGAAGGTGCTTTATCCCCAGGTGGCAAAGGCATTTTCCACCACACCTTCCAGAGTGGAGCGAGCCATCCGTCATGCCATCGAGGTGGCTTGGGATCGTGGCGATCTGGAGACCCTGCAGCGGTTCTTCGGGTATACAGTCTCCAACACCAAAGGCAAGCCTACCAATTCGGAGTTTATCGCACTCATCGCAGACCGCCTGCAGCTGCAGCTGCGGGAACTGGAGAGGACCGTGCCTCATCAAATTGGTTAGTCTCTTAGGGAATAATAAGCACGCCTGTTTTATCGTCATTCAGATAAAACAGGCGTGCTCTCGCTTAGTTATTTTGAGTTTGCGCAATGAGTTGCTGGAAGTGTTCTTTCAGGCGATCGTTGCTCATGGCTTTTTGCTTACTTTGTATCATCCTTGTCAGAGCGGCCATCTGGTTCTTCTTACAGGTATTAAATAGCCTGCAAGAGGGTGCACATTTCTCATCACAGTGGAGAGTAAAGGCATCAAACGGATTGTTATTATTTGAAATACAGGAGTACAACCATTCTGTGGTTTCGGTGCTATGTAGCATGCTGAGAAGGGAGCGAATATCTTCATCACTGTGCTTGGCTGTTTTAAGAGATAGATATTGCTTAATGCAAATCAACTGAGCATCGTCTTCTGTTTGGTTATCTTTTTTATTAAGAAGCAGTAATTGGTTTACATGTTTGATAGTGTCTTTATATCGACCAAGTGTATAAAATACATGGGCTAGAGAGGCGTTCATTAAACGTGCATCTTCATTTTTAGAGATTTGAGCAGGGATGTTGGTGAGTTTAGAAAAGGTATGGTTATAGACACCTCTTTTACCCATCCAAGAAAGGTGCATCATAAAGCCCATAATATCTTCCAACTTAGCGGCAGCGGGATTTTTAAGTACACTGGCGGTGTGGCCTCTGAAATGATTGTCGTTATGTCTATTATCCAGTCGATGTAAGAATGTTTCACTGAGACCGGGGATTACTACTTGGTAAGTGGGGAAACCGAGACAAGAGCAATCGCGAATAAGAATGTCATAACCAAGGTCCTGAATAAATGAAACACATTCCAGTAGCAATGCTTGATTGCCTTTGCTCGAGAAACCGGCAGTCTTAACATAAGTAAGATCTTTAGATGTCAAAAAGAACTCTGGTTTCTTTTCCGCAGTGCCATAGACCAATTCATTTGCAAGATATTGTAGATCAAAGATGGTTTTATCGGCAGAATAAAAACTGTCGAACTGAGCAACGCTCTTGATATTTCTTCCTTGGAATGTTTCGGTTAGAGTACGACTGAGTGCAACTTCGAAACTGGGGTAGGCACCGAAATGGGTATGGTAGCGACCGGTTTTCTGATCAAAAAGGCAGACACAGATCACGGGATATTTTGTTCCAAGTGATCCATCCTTGACAGCGACACGGAAGCCGTTGGACCGAAGATAAGTAATGATCTCATAGGCTGCCTTGCAAGACTTCAGAATATCCTCAGGTATATCGGGGAGCGGAATCTCCTCGGACAAAATTCGGAGTTTGTAATGCCGCTCGATAATCTCGCTAATTGCCTGTACAACGGCCTCTTCCATAGTATTGCCTGCAGCACAACCATTTGTGGTATAAACGGCCTCTCTTAGCACATCTGGAAGATATTCGTTCGATTGTGTATTGAGGCAATAATAAGAGGTGGCAGAGATATTTCCGTTGGAATCTGCATACTGCATCAGAAGGTCTCTGTTGGATAATCGAATACCAGTCTGTTTATAGAGCGCATCTGTGTAAATAGAATACCATTTTTCATTACGAGATAGCAGCTGATCAATGGGTATCATCTCGGCATTCGCACTACGCGCGGGCACTGCTGGATCTTTTTGATGGTCCTCCCGGAAAATATATCCCAACTGCAGACGCTCCATCAATTCACCATAGCCACTGGCAAGTGCCAATTCTTTAGTCAGACCTTTTCCGTTTGTGCCGAAAGCAGAACCTACAACACGAACACTTAAAGCAAAACAGTTGGGAACTCCTGACTCAAGCCAGTGTTCTTCTGTTTCGATGTGATTTGCCTTGAGAATGGACTTGATCCTCTCTACAGTGTCCAGAGGGTGAGCGTCCTTAAAGGATAATTCTTTAATAGCGGTAAATTTCTCTTTCATAGCAATTCCTTTCATACAGTCAAAGAGGTGATTGGTAGTGGGAGTTAAACATTATCGCTTGGCAATGACTTCACATTCCACCAATGCGCCCTTGGGGAGATTGGAAACCTCCACGCAGGAGCGGGCGGGGGGATTGGCAGGGAAGTACTCGGCATAGATGCCGTTGAATGTGACAAACTGGCTCAAATCGGTCATAAACACGGTGGTCTTGACTACATTGGAGAAGTCCAGACCGGCAGCGTTCAAAACAGCTTTGATATTGGAAAACATTTGTCTGGCCTGTTCTTCGATGCCGCCTTCAACGATCATGCCGGTCTCGGGAACCAGCGGGATCTGACCGGAGCAAAATACGAATTCGCCGCAGTCAATGGCTTGGGAATAGGGACCTACGGCAGCAGGAGCCTGGTTGGTCTGAATAACCTTGGACATAGTAAAAACCTCCTAAGTTAACATAAGAAAATTATTTGCAACTTACTGGCGTTGGAATTTCCAATCCAGATACTCGTCATAGGTGCCCATACGGTCGATGATGGAGCCGTCGGGCTGGAATTCGATGATGCGGTTGGCAACGGACTGGAGCATTTCGTGGTCGTGGGTGGCCAGAAGAATATTGCCGGGGAAGGCAATGAGACCCTTGTTGACAGCCTGAATGGACTCCATGTCCAGATGGTTGGTGGGCTGATCCATCAGTACCACATTGGCACCGGAAAGCATCATCTTAGAGAGCATACAGCGGACTTTCTCACCGCCGGAAAGGACATGAACGGGCTTAAAGGCATCTTCGCCGGAGAACAGCATTCTGCCAAGGAAGCCACGGAGATAGACATCATCCTTCTTGGTGGAAAAATCACGGATCCAGTCCACCAGAGATTCCTCGTGACCTTCAAAATATTCGGTGTTGTCTTTTGGCAGATAAGTCTGACTGGTGGTCTGACCCCACTTGACAGAACCTTCGTCCGGCTCCATTTCACCCATGAGAATTTTGAACATGACGGTCTGTGCCAGTTCGTTTTCGCCGACAAAACCGATCTTGTCACCCTTTTTCAAGTTGAAGGTGACCTTATCCAACAGCTTAACGCCGTCCACGGTCTTGGAAACATCAGTGACGAACAGAATATCCTTACCCACTTCACGCTCAGGGGAGAAGCCCACGAAGGGATAACGGCGGGAGGAGGCAGGCATTTCTTCAATGGTCAGCTTGTCCAGGAGCTTTCTTCTGGAGGTTGCCTGCTTGCTCTTGGCCTTGTTGGCTGCGAAACGGGCAATAAAGGTCTGCAGTTCCTCGATTTTTTCTGCATTGCGCTTGTTTTTGTTCTTAATGAGGCTCTGAATCAGCTGAGAGGACTCATACCAGAAATCATAGTTGCCCACATACATCTTGATCTTGCCGTAGTCGATATCCACAATGTGGGTGCAGACCGTGTTGAGGAAGTGACGGTCGTGGCTCACCACGATGACGGTGCCTTCGTAATCCAGCAGGAAATCTTCCAGCCAGTTGATGGCTTCGATATCCAGGTTGTTGGTGGGCTCGTCCAGCATGATGATATCGGGCTTGCCGAACAAAGCTCTTGCCAAAAGAACCTTCACCTTCAGACGGGGATCGGTGTCACCCATGAGATCATAATGCAGCTCCACAGGGACACCCAGACCCTGCAGGATGCGGCTGGCATCGGACTCTGCTTCCCAGCCGTCCATTTCGGCAAATTCTGCCTCCAGTTCGGCGGCACGGAGACCGTCCTCCTCGGAGAAATCCTCCTTGGCGTAGAGGGCGTCCTTTTCCTGCATGACGGCATAGAGCTTTTCGTTGCCCTGAATGACTGTATCCATAACGGTCAGAGCATCATACTGGAACTGATCCTGTTTCAGAACGGACATACGCACATCGGGCTGAATGGAAACATGACCGGTGGTGCTGTCCAGATCACCGGAGAGGACTTTCAGAAAAGTGGATTTACCTGCACCATTGGCACCAATAATGCCGTAGCAGTTACCGGCCACAAACTGCAGGTCCACCTGCTTGAACAAAACGCTTCCGCCGAACTGGACGGAGAGATTGCTAACTGTGATCATAGAAGTCTTACCTCACATAATTATTCTATCATAATATATCATACGAAGGCTCAAAACTCAATGAAAATCGTGTTTTTAGAAATATATATTGTTCAGTTGGTAGCTGTGTGATAAAATCAAATAAAGGAGAGATGACCGTGAAAAAACGAACAGCAATCTGCGTGCTCCTTGCAGGAATTATTTTGATTGGAAGTATTTTGTTTCTATTCCGTACCCGTCAGCTTTGGAAAGAAAATGAGATTATCGATATCATTGTAGAAGATATGCGTGGAGAAGTGCCTGTATCTCTTGAATTAGAAGGAGTAGCGTATGAAGAAATTAAGCTGTTGATGGAGAGCCTGCCTGTGAGACGATCCGTTGGTCTGATGGGTGGTTATTCAATGGAGAAAGTGGACTTCTCAGTGAATATCGTGGAAAGCAATAAATCCTGGCATTTGGTTTTAGGTGAATTGAATTTTGCCTATCACACGGACAGTTCTGCGAAATACGATATTGTGCAGAATGAAGTATACGAGCAGCTTGTGACCAAGTTGATTGCTGCAGTGGAAGAATAAAGTCAATTAATTGTAAATAATCCATGAAGTCTCTTGCAAATTCTAAATATGTGGTTATAATTAGGTTAGCACTCATGAAGAAAGAGTGCTAACCTAATTTGATTTACAAGGATGTGCAACCATGGAGAAAAAAGAATTCCGGGCGGAGAGCAAACGGCTTCTCGACCTGATGATCAATTCCATCTATACCAATCAGGAAATCTTCCTGCGTGAACTGATTTCCAATGCTTCCGATGCCATCGACAAGCTGGCTTATCTGGCGTTGACGGATCAGAATGTGGGTCTGAACCGGGACGATTTCGCCATCTGGCTGAAGACCGATGAGAAATACCGCCTGCTGACCATCTCCGATAACGGCATTGGTATGTCCAAAGAGGAGATGGAGGAGAACCTTGGCACCATCGCCAAGAGCGGTTCTCTGGCATTCAAGAAGGAACTGGACGAAAATGCCGATGTGGATATCATCGGTCAGTTCGGTGTTGGCTTCTATTCTGCCTTCATGGTGGCGGATAATATCACTGTCGTATCCAAGAAGTATGGCAGCGACGAAGCATGGATGTGGCAGTCTGCCGGTGCAGACGGCTATACCCTGACTCCCTGCGATAAGGAAACTGCCGGTACGGAGATCATTCTGAAACTGAGAGAGGATACGGAGGACGAGCAGTATTCCCGTTATCTTAAGAATTGGGAACTGCGGAACCTGGTCAAGAAGTACTCCGATTACATCCGTTATCCCGTGAAAATGGATGTCCAGACCCAGAAAATGAAAGAAATGCCGGAAGGCGAGGAAAATGCCAAGCCTGAGTATGAGACCGTCACCGAGACGGAAACCTTCAACTCTATGGTGCCTCTGTGGCAGAAGCCCAAGAAGGACATCACCGAGGAAGAATACCACGGCTTCTACAAGGATAAATTCTTTGATTTTGAAGATCCTCTGGCAACCATCCATTTCAGTGTGGAAGGTGCTGTGACCTATAAGGCCATGCTGTTTATCCCCGGCAAGACCCCTTATAATTACTACACCAAGGAGTATAAGAAGGGTCTGCAGCTCTATTCTTCCGGTGTGCTCATCATGGAAAACTGTGAAGACCTGCTGCCGGAGCACTTCCGTTTTGTCAAGGGTGTGGTGGATTCTCAGGATCTGAGCCTGAACATTTCCCGTGAGATGCTCCAGCATGACCGTCAGCTGAAGTTCATTGCCGCCAATCTGGAAAAGAAGATCAAGGCAGAGCTGGTGAAGCTGCTGAAGAACGACCGGGAGAAGTATGAAAAGTTCTTTGCTGCTTTCGGTAGACAGCTGAAATACGGTGTAGTGGCAGAATACGGCGCACATAAGGATCTTTTGCAGGAACTGCTGATGTTCTGGTCTGCCAAGGAAGAAAAGCTTGTGACCTTGCAGGAATATGCCGATGCCATGGGCGAGGAGCAGAAGTATATTTATTATGCAGCAGGTGAGAGCCGCAGCCGTCTGAGCCAGTTGCCTCAGGCAGAGCTGGTCCGTGAAAAGGGCTATGACATTCTGTATTTCACCGAGGATGTGGATGAATTTGTCCCCCAGACCCTCATGCGGTTTAACGAAAAGGAATTCCGCAACATCGCCACGGAGGATCTGGGTCTCCAGTCCGAAGAGGAGAAGAAGCAGGCGGAAGAAAATGCCCAGAGCCATCAGGCAGTTCTGGACTTCGTCAAGGAAACTCTTGGTGAAAAGGCTAAGGAAGTCCGCATCAGTAAGACTCTCCGCAGTCATCCCGTGTGCCTTGTGCCAGAAGCCGGTATGAGCTTCGAGATGGAAAAGTATATGAAGCGTGTCAATCCGGAATTTGCCTATGAGAGTGGCAGAATTCTGGAGCTGAACGCCTCCCATCCTGTCTTTGCGGCTTTGGAAGCCGCCATGACCGCCGACAAGGAGAAGGCAGAAAAGTACGCCAAGCTCCTCTGGTGCCAGGCACTGCTCATTGCCGACCTGCCCCTGGACAATCCCACAGAGTACACCGATCTGGTGTGCAGTTTGATGATCTGACAACAAAAAAGAAGCACCGAAAGGTGCTTCTTTTTTGCGCTTATTATTCGGGCTTTTCCACGATTTCGGCTTCGACAGTTTCCACGAAGTCATCTTCTGTGACTTCCACGATGTCGGCGTCGGGCGTATCCATATCCACACGCTGAGCCTTCAGCTCTGCGATGTAATCCTGCAGATCTGCAATGGTCTGCTTGGCCTCATCGATCTGCTGACACCAGGGCAGGTATTCGGCTTCGTCCAGTTCTTCGCCGACCACATAATCCCGGTAGTACAGCTTGCCCAGCTCCTGCTGTGCCTTCTTGATCTTGTCTTCCTCAGAGTAGATGGACACATTGGCCTTGGCGATCTCTGCCAGCTGCTTGGTCTTCTTTGCAGCGGCCTGAGCAGCTTCGGCGGCCTTCTCACGGATGGTATCAAAAGTTTCGGAAAATGCCATGATAAAGTCTCCTCTCACAGGTCATTTTTTCTTATTATAGCATATTTATGGAGAAAAACAACGAAAAATCTCAAATCTCCTGTGCTTCTTCCTCGGCTTCTTTCTGTGCCTTGCGGAGTTTGTTTACCCACAACTGCTCTGTCTGAGGCTTCTTCGCCTTCAGCACATAGATCATCACGGCGATGGCTGCCACAGCAGACACGGCTGCCAGCAGCTGGCTGACCCGGATGCCGGTGCCAAACAGATACAGACTGTCTGTCCGCAGACCTTCGATCCATGCCCTGCCAAGACCGTACCAGATCACATAGCCCAAGAATACCTGACCGTCAAACTTCCGTTTCTTACTGAAAAAGTGCAGCAAAACGAAACCAACTAGGTTCCAAAGGGACTCATACAGGAAGGTAGGATGATAATAGACCACTTCTCCACCGCTGACCAGACCCATTTTGAGGAAGGAATCTGTTACAGCGCCATGGGCCTCCCGGTTCATAAAGTTGCCCCAGCGACCGATCATCTGACCGATGAGCAGACCCAGCGCACCGATGTCCATAAGGGGCAGAAGGGGTACTTTTTTGATTTTACAGAACAAAATTGCTGCAATAATGGAGCCGATGACGGCACCGTAGATGGCAATGCCGCCTTCCCAGATATAGAGAACGGAAATGGGGTTATCCTTGTAGCTCTCCCATTCAAAAATGCAGTAGTATAGCCTTGCGCAGATGACGGCGGCGGGGACAGCCACAAAGATAAAATCCAGAATGTTATCCTGTACCAAACCGAATTCATCCACACGGCGCATGGCGTAGATGACAGCCAAAGCAAATCCAAGAGCAATGATAATGCCGTACCAGTAGATGTCTTTTCCAAACAGGGAAAAGGCTACCCGGCTTGGATTTAGTTCAATACCCAAATTGGGGAAAGTGATGGGACTCATATTGCAGCCTCCTTAACCAATGGGACGGATGACGGACATGGCACTTCGGTCTTCTGTGACGGTTCTGTTCAGGAATTCCGCCACCTGCTCCATGCCGATCTCCCGGAACCGCTCCGGGAAAGCCAGGCAATCCGTTCCTTCAAAATGATAAGCACACATGCGGTAGCAAATGCTGGAAAAACTGTCCAAATTTCGCATCCTGCGACCAAGGGCAGAACGCTTCAGCCGCAGGAACAAATCTTCGTCCAATCCGTTTTTGGAGAGTTTTTCTGCTTCATGCAGAATGGCCTCCATGACGGCTTCGGGATCACGGCTGTCGCCGCTGGCGGAGATCATAGCAGCACCCTTGAGACCCTCATAGCCCACAGAGAAACCGGAATCAATCAGATTATCTTCGTACAGCTTTGTATACAGAGCAGAGGATTCGCCCATGAGAATCTCCGCTGCCAGATCACCGATGATCTCCTGTCTCATGGTATCATCACCGGGCTTTGCCGGCTCTGTCTTAAATCCAAGGGCAAAGGTGGGCATGGAGACTTCCATTTGTTTTTCTGTCCGCTTACGGACAGGGGACATCTGCTCCGGTTCTCCGTAATCACGGACAGGTGCGGCATGACCCTTGGGAATGATTGCATCTGCCAGATCAAAGACCATCTGGGGTTCCACATCACCTGTCACACAGAGCATCATGTTCTCCGGGGTATAAAATGCCCGGTAGCACGCATACAGGGTCTCATCGGTGATGGCTTGAATGCTCTCCACCGTACCGGCAATGGGATTACGGATGGGATGATTTTGGAACATGGCAGCAAACAGCTCTTCAAAAATACAGCTGTCGGGGCTGTCCTCATACATCCTGATCTCCTGAGCGATGATGCCCTGCTCCTTTTCCACGCTCTCTCTGGTGAAATAGGGGGTGGAGACATATTCCAGCAGAATTTTCAGATTCTCCTTCACATGATCAGTACACTCCACATAGTATGCCGTCATATCGTAGCTGGTGAAGGCATTGGGACTGCCGCCGAATTCAGAGAACATATACATGGCATTGCCATCTGGCATATCAAACATCTTGTGCTCCAGATAGTGAGCAACGCCTTCCGGTGTGACAGTTTTCTTGCCATCCAGAGAAAAGCGGGTGTCCATAGAGCCATAGTTGACGGCAAGAAAGGCGTGGGTCTTTGTAAATCCATCCTTGGGGATGACCCGAACCAGGAGTCCGTTGTCCAGACGGGCTTCGTAGACCCGCTCACCCAGATGGGGATATGGTTTGAAAATCATGCGTTCACTCCGTTAAGAAAATAAACTGTGTCCAGAGAAAGACTGTTGGCGGCCTCAACGATCTGTTCCTTGGTGACGGTCTGTACCTTGGCTGCCATGTCATCCATGGTGCCGCAGAGACCTGCGATGGCCTGACCAATGGCGTAGTCATCCAGTCTGCCGGGGCTGTCGTTGCCGCTTTTCAGAGAAGAGATGAGATAAGATCGGGCAGATTCCATTTCCTCTTCAGTGATCTGACCTTGTTTGCACAGGTCCAGCTGGTGGAGGATGCCTTCCAGTGCCACATTGTAATTCTGGAATTCAATGCCGCAGTCCACCATCATGATGCCTTTGAATTTATCCATGGAGGAGCTGGCATAGTAACACAGGGACTGTGCCTCCCGGATCTCCACAAACAGCTTGCTGGTCATTCCGCCGCCATAGACGGTATTCAGCATCATCAGAGCGGGATAGCGGGGGTCTTGTGCAGTGATATCCGTCCGCAGACCGATGGTCATTTTTCCCTGAGTCACATCCATGGCTTCCTGCACATATTGAACGGCTCTTTGAGGCTGCACAACAGCAGTCTGGGGCATAGACACCACTTGACGGGCAGGCAGCTGCTGCAGAAGCTTCTCCATGGCTTGCAACACAGCTTCTTTTGGCTGCTGTCCCAGATAGAATAACTCGATGGGGGAGGTGGACAATATATTCTGCCACCGCTCATACAGGTTTTTGCCGTTGATGCAGGATAGCGTTTCTTTCTCACCCAATCGGGGAACGGAATAAGCCTCGTTTTTGCACATGTTGTGCAGCAGCCGGTTGACTGCCCATGTGCGCTTGTCGTTGATGCGGCTGTCGAGGGTGTTGGCAAGGTTCAGCGCTTCACTTTCCACATATTCCTCTACAAAGCCATCCGGTGCGCCGCAGGGTGAAAACAGGAGTTCACCCAGAAACTCCATCATCTGAGCAAAGATCGGCTCCTGCTCGGCGTAGCGGTCTTCCAGAAAGTCGGTGTAGAGACCAACGGACTGTACTTCACCCTTTTTGCGGACAAGGGTGCCCACGGTAGCGCCGTAGAGGTGATCCAGCCGGTGGGAAATAGACTGCATATCGGGATAGGAGCGGCAGCCTCTCAGCAAAACACTGGGCAGGAGAGCATTGGGTGCTGCATCTTCCAGAGTCAAGGGCCGCAATAGATTAAAACTGAAGCATCCCGTCTTAAAGCGGTCTGTCTGAAACATGTTCAGAAAGACACCGGGCATCAGTTGGATTCGTTCAGTCAGCATATCAACATTCCTTTCGTTTCCTTATTATACAATGATTTTCTCCAAAAGTAAAAGGAATTGTCAAAGAATACACTTGTACTTTCCCACAGTTTCATGTAAACTATTTGTAATACTTTTTTGATTTGGAGAACCCTATGCAGTGGCTTGAATTGACTATAAAGACAACTTCTGCCGGTATTGACACCGTGGCGGAACATCTGACTGTCCTGGGCTATGACAGCTTCATCATCGATGACCAGGCGGATTTTGAGGATTTTCTGGAAAATAATAAGCAGTATTGGGATTATGTGGATGAAGATCTGGCTAAGAAGATGGAAGGTCTGTCCCAGATCCGTCTGTACATGGAAGACACCCCCAATGCCATGGAGGAAGTATCTGCTCTGCGGGATCAGCTCCGTGCATTGAAGGCACGGAAAGTTGGCTTGGATCTGGGCTCTTTGGAGGTTGAACTTGCCAACCTGCAGAATGAGGACTGGGAGAATAACTGGAAGCAGTATTATAAGCCCCTTCCCATCGGTGAAAGGCTGCTTGTTGTACCTATGTGGATGGAGCCGGAGAATGAGGAAGGCCGTCTGGCAGTCCGTCTGGACCCCGGTATGATCTTCGGTACCGGCAACCATGCCTCTACCCAGATGTGTATGATGGCCCTGGAAAAAGCCGTTTCCGGCGGTGAGAAAGTCGTTGATTTGGGCAGTGGCAGTGGTATTCTGTCCATTGCGGCCCTGCTTCTGGGCGCAAAGACTGCTGTGGGTGTGGATATCGACCACAAAGCAGAGAATATCGCAAGAGAAAATGCTGCCATTAACGGACTGCTGGCAGACCGTTTTACCGCTGTTACCGGTGATGTGATCTCCGACCGTGCCATGATGGAGAGCCTTGCAGGAGACGGCTATGACATCGTTCTTGCCAACATTGTGGCAGATGTCATCATTCCTCTTTCTCCTGTGGTGCCCTATTTCGTGAAGCCCAATGGCATCTTTATCTGTTCCGGTATTCTGGAGCAGCGGCTGCCGGAGGTCAAGGCGGCCATCGAAAAAGCCGGTCTGCGTATTGAGGCAGTGAATCAGATCGAAGATTGGTGTCAGATCACAGCCCGTCCGGGACAGGGAGGCTGAGCCGATTGCGTATTTTTTCTTACAGAAATAAACGGCTGATCAAACGGGGACTGATGGTTCTGGCTGCTGTTCTGGCGGCGGCGCTGCTGTTTGCCCTGTGCCGTTTTATCTATATCCAACGGTTTTTGGTCTACGGAGAAGGGGAAGTTTCTCTGAACTATGAAATGCTCCTGAACCCGGAACGAAATCCGCAGGAAGAGACAGGCATACCGTCCTTTTCCATGGAGATCGTGGAGGACGATGACCAGACTGCCGCTTCTCTGGCGGAGGGACCCATCAAGCCCATGACCGGCTATTATATCACCACTTCCATGCTGCTGGATCTGCCCTCTGTGGTGTCGGAGCTGGAGGCTATGGAGGAGGCACCGGGAACCCTGCTCTTTGAAATGAAGAGCATCTACGGCAACTTCTATTACGATACGGATATTTCCGGAACTTATACTTCCAGTGCTGACATTGAGGGCGTAGAAGCACTGATTGCTTCCTATGCTCAGGAGGGCAAGACCTACCTGGCAGCACGGATTCCAGCCTTTACAGACAATAACTTCGCTCTGGAAAATCAGTCCAGCGGCCTGCCTATGAAGTCCGGTGCCTTGTGGATGGATGAGGAAAACTGTTATTGGCTGGATCCCATGTCCGAGAATGTGCAGTCATTTTTAGTGTCTATTGCTACAGAACTGGCTGAAATGGGCTTTGATGAGATCGTCTTTGAAGGTTTCCGTATGCCGGACAGCAAAAACATCGTCTACGATGCCGGTGAATGGACCAGAGAAGAGGCGGTTGCCGAAGCTGCTGCTATGCTGCGGACGGCTTTGAAGGACCTGCCGGTGCGGGTGAGCTTCGGCTCAGAAAGTCCTCTGGTGGCTGCTCATACGGACCGTGTCTATCTGACCACAGACAACGGCAGCAAGGTTGCGGAAATGGTGGCGGAGGTAGAGCCTTATCTGGAATATCCCGATTCCCAAATCGTGTTCCAGACCGCCTCCCGTGACACCCGTTTTGACGGCTACGGCATTCTGCGTCCGTTACTGGAAGGCATCAGCGAAGAAGATTAAACGAAAACCCCACCATCCGGTGGGGTTTTCTCTTTACTGTACCCAGTAGAGGGTAGGTGCGGCTTCTGTTTTCAGCAATTCATGGACTTGATAGAGAATATTGGCAGCATCCTGCCGGGTCATGACTTCCTGAGAATCCGTCACTGCCAGACCGATACCGGCAGAAGACAGGGCAGACACAGCTTTTTCTGCCCAGACAGGCAAGTCTGCTTCTTCGAAAGCACCGACTGTCTGTACATTGGCAGCAGGCAGGTGCAGCATATTCTGCAGCATGACGGCAGCCTCTGTTTTGGTCAGCGCTGACTGGGGGAGGAAATACACGCCGTCCTCAGACTGGGTGCCGCTGATCATGCCGTCTGCCAGAGCAGAGACAATATAAGGCTGCATCCATACGGGCGTATCCTCTTCATCTGCAAAACCGGTGGTCATGGAGCCGGCTTCTGCGTCTGCCTCCACAACACCCATGGCCATGACGAGAAATTCTCCGCGGCTGACGGCCTTTTCCGGCTCAAAACATAGGTGGCCGCCCACTTTGCTTCCGGTGAAAAGCCCTTGTTCCTTCAGCCACATGGCAGTAAAAGCACCGTCATGACCCACCATGTCTGCATAGACCTGCTTTTCTGAGGGCTTTTTGATCTCGATGGTGATCTTGCCTTCATTGGATGTGTTGCCAGCTTCATCGGTGGCGGTAAAGGTGAAGCTGTCCTTGCCGACCTTGTTTTCAAAGGGCGTATAGGTGAAATTGCCGTTCTCGTCCAACTCCACTGTGCCTCTCTTGGGCTCAGTCACAATGGTAAAGGTCAGCTTGCCGTTTTCCGGGTCAGAGACGGAGAGTGTACCTGTGTTGGCAATGTTTCGGTAGGTCTCCAGAGTGCCGTTTTCTGCCTTGGGCGGTTCATTCTTTTTGGGGAGAATGGAGAGCTTCAGCTCTTTTCGACCGGAGACGGTGCCGTTGGAAATGGTGTAGTAACCGATAGCCGTGTCCCTTGCAGCGATACAGTGGGTAGTCAGTGTCAGCTCATTGAGAGCATCCACAGGCAGGGCATCACCGGCACGGAGAATTCGGTCACCGTGGTACACAGTTGCCACAGAGACGCCGGGCAGGGAAGTGAGGAAAATGCCTTCATCTGCCTCTGCTGCGGTAAAATCCTCTTTGGAGAAGCAGAACTGATCTGCAGGATCCACTGTCACAGCTTTGGCAGAAGCGGTGGTGGTCAGCAGTGCTGCAAGCAGCAGCATCAGAAAAGTATGTTTAGCCTTAAACAAAACAGTTACCTCCTTAGAATTGGGTTCGGAGGTAGTGTCTGCGAAAATTTCCTGTTTATGCAAAAAAATCCCTGTGGACAGGCCACAGGGATCAACTTATGTTCTTGGGCGAATATATCGGGCGTTGGCATCGGGAGCAGGACGCATGTGAATGCCGGAGACCACCCCCATGGAAAGGAACATGGTCACAATGGAAGAACCGCCGTAGCTGATAAAGGGCAGGGTCAGACCGATGACCGGCAGGATGCCCAGACACATACCCACATTGATGATGATTTGGAACAGAAGCATACCGGCGATACCGATGCAGATCATGCGGTTCATGTAGTTGCCGGATTTAACGCCAACATAAATACAGCGCAGAACGATAGCGGAAAGCAGCAGCAGCACCACGATACAGCCCAGCATACCCAATTCCTCTGCAATGGCAGAGAAAATGAAGTCCGTGTGCTGTGCGCCCATGGCCTTACCCTTGACCATGGTGCCCTGATACAGTCCCTGTCCGGAGATACCGCCGTTCTGAATGTAGCGCAGAGAACGCTCTGTCTGCCAATAGGTATCGGGGTCCAGAGAGGGGTTAAACAGGACAAGGATTCGGTTCTTGTGATAATCCTCCAGCAGTGACCACAGAATGGGTGCGGCGGCGACGATACCGCCCAGTGCAGCCACGAACCACATGAGGTTGATACCGCCCACAAATGCCATGACCACAAAAATGAAGATGTAAGTCAGAGCAACACCCAGGTCAGAGGAGAGGTAGATGATCAGACCGAAGAAGAACAGCGTCAGAAGTGTCATTTTGCCCACATTGATGGGCTTGGAAAGGCTGTTCTGGTTGACGGACATGGTTTTGGCAAGGATGATGATAAAGAAAATCTTGCAGATTTCCGCCGGCTGCATATCAATGCCAATGAAAGGCACGGAGAGCCAGCTCTTGTTACCGGAGCCGTTGTCCTGGCCCCAGAAAAACAGCATACCGATGAACGCCAGACAGAATATGATCAGCAGCTCCCGTCGTTCTGCAATGATATCCACATCAATGAGGGTCAAAACGATATAGATAATGACGCCGAGAATCAGAGCAGCTGTCTGAACAGTGACATGACGGCTGCCGCCCATGGCGGCGGTGGCGCTGGAGATAACGACAATACCGAAAATGGTGGTGACGATGCAGAGCAGCAGCAGAACCATATCGGCTTTTTTCACAAAATCGCTGATGGCACGACCAACAGACCGCATGGCGCACCTCCTTTCAACTCCGACTATTTTAACAGAATTTCATGGGGATGTAAACACAAAGATACTTTGCAAAAATGTCCATTGTGTGATAAAATAAGAAAAAATTTTGAAAAGAGGAATATGATGCAGTATTTGACCCATGGGCCGGAGGAAACAGAGGCTTTGGGCGAAAAGCTGGCAGGCAGACTGTGTCCCGGTGATATCATTGCCTATTACGGTGATCTTGGGGCGGGAAAGACAGCCTTTACCCGTGGCCTTGCACGGGGACTTGGCATCCATGAGCCTGTGACCAGCCCAACTTATACCATCGTCAATGAATATCTGCAGGGGAGAATGCCCCTGTTCCATTTCGATATGTACCGGCTGGAATCTGCCGATGATCTGTTCGATATCGGTTGGGAGGATTATCTGGAGCGTGGCGGTGTCTGCGCTGTGGAGTGGAGCGAAAATGTGGAGGAAGCACTGGAAGGTGCCATCCGAGTCCGCATCTGCCGCCTGAATGATACAGACCGTCAGATCACCGTAGAAGGAGGCGAACACCATGCTGATCTTGGCCTTTGAGACTTCTGCAAAAGCCGTCAGTGTGGCTTTGCTGCAGGATGGAAAGCTGTTAGGGGAATATCTGCAAAACAGCGGTCAGACCCACAGCCGCACTCTGATGAAGCTGGCGGAAAACCTGCTTCATAACTGCGATCTTGCGCCAAAGGATGTGGATGCAGTAGCCTGTGCTGCCGGTCCCGGCAGCTTTACCGGTGTCCGAATCGGCGTTTCTGCTGCCAAGGGCTTTGCCTGGGGACTGGAGCTGCCCTGCGTAGGTGTCTCTACTTTGGAGGGGATGGTCCGTGGCGTTGCTGTGGCTGACGGCGTTTACTGCGCCGCTATGGATGCCAGACGCAGTCAGGTCTATACGGCTTTGTTCCAAATGGACAATGGAATTCTGAGCCGTCTGACGGAGGATATGGCCATCTCCCTGGAAGAACTGAGATCTTTGCTGGAAAAACACGAAAAACCGAAATTTCTGGTTGGAGATGGTGCGGCTCTGTGTTATAATAACCTTCAGAGCAATGTTTCCGATCTGGTTCTGCTGCCGGAGCATCTGCGGATGCAGCGTGCGTCCGGTACGGCATTGGCGGCTTGGGAACAGCTTTCTGCCGGTGAACGACCCAGTGGGGCGGAATTGACGCCCAACTATCTGCGTCTGAGCCAGGCGGAACGGGAACGAATGAATAAACAGAAAATGGAGTGAAAACTTTATGGCAACTGTTCATGTATTGGATCATCCTCTGCTGCAGCACAAGGTCTCCATCCTTCGGGATGAGAATACCGGCGTCAAGGAATTCCGTGAGATCGTCGGCGAGATCGCAGCCCTTATGTGCTATGAGGCTACCCGCAATCTTCCTACCAAGGAAGTCACTGTCCAGACCCCTATTGCAGAGGCTAAGGTCAAGGTTCTGGCAGGCAAGAAGCTGGCCATTGTGCCCATCCTCCGTGCCGGTCTGGGTATGGTGGATACCATCGTGGATCTGATTCCCTCTGCAAAGATCGGTCACATCGGTCTGTTCCGTGACCCGGAGACCCACGAGCCCGTGAAGTATTACTGCAAGATGCCCCCGGATATCGCTGAGCGTCATGTGTTCGTGGTGGACCCCATGCTGGCTACCGGCGGCTCTGCTTCCGATGCCATCACCTTCATCAAGGAGTATGGCTGCACCAATATTACCCTTATGAATATCATCGCTGCCCCCGAAGGCGTTGCCAAGGTGCAGGCCGATCATCCCGATGTGGAGATCTTCGTGGCTGCCATGGATGAAAAGCTCAACGATCATGCCTACATTGTCCCCGGTCTGGGCGATGCCGGTGACAGAATCTTTGGTACAAAGTGATAATTGACTTGTCCTTTGTAAATTTGTATACTACATGTGAGAAAACCGGGTGTTTTCTGCCCAAAACATAAATTGGTAAATTTTTGGAAAGGAAGAAATCGATATGATCTATTCTACCGAAGTACAGCATATGTGTCCTGTCGCTAAGGGCGCATATCACGGTCCTGCTCCCATTCCCGAAGAGGGCAAGTGGGTCCAGGCAAAGCAAATCAGCGACATTTCCGGCTTCACCCACGGTGTGGGCTGGTGCGCACCTCAGCAGGGCGCCTGCAAGCTGACTCTGAATGTCAAGGAAGGCGTCATCGAAGAAGCTCTGGTCGAGACTCTGGGCTGCTCCGGTATGACCCACTCCGCTGCTATGGCTTCCGAAATTCTCATCGGCAAGACCATTCTGGAAGCTCTGAACACTGACCTGGTCTGCGACGCCATCAACACCGCTATGCGTGAGCTGTTCCTGCAGATCGTTTACGGTCGTACCCAGTCCGCTTTCTCCGAAGACGGTCTGGCTGTGGGTGCTTCTCTGGAGGACCTGGGCAAGGGTCTGCGTTCTCAGGTCGGCACCATGTTCGCCACCAAGGAAAAGGGACCCCGCTATCTGGAAATGGCAGAAGGCTATGTCACCCGCGTTGCCCTGAACAAGGACAATGAGATCACCGGCTACGAATTCATCAACCTCGGCAAGATGATGGACTTCATCAAGAAGGGCGACGAGCCCGCTGAGGCCATGAAGAAGGCCCAGGGTCACTATGGTCAGTTTGAAAACGCTGCCAAGTACATCGACCCCCGTCACGAATAAGAGGAGGACAGGAAAATGGCTTTGTTTGAAAGTTACGAAAGAAGAATTGGCAAAATCAATGGTGTCCTCGCTCAGTACGGCATCGGCTCCGTGGAAGAGTGCCGTGAGATCTGTAAGGCCAAGGGCTTTGATCCCTATGAGACTGTTAAGGGCATCCAGCCCATCTGCTTCGAGAATGTTTGCTGGGCTTACTGCGTAGGCGCTGCCATCGCAATCAAGAAGGGCGTCAAGAACGCAGCCGAGGCTGCCAAGGCCATCGGTGAAGGCCTGCAGGCTTTCTGCATCGATGGTTCCGTCGCTGAGGACCGCAAGGTCGGTCTGGGCCACGGCAATCTGGGCGCTATGCTGCTGTCCGATGAGTCCAAGTGCTTCGCCTTCCTGGCTGGCCACGAGTCCTTCGCTGCTGCTGAAGGAGCCATCGGTATCGTCAGAAACGCCAACAAGGCTCGTAAGGAGCCCCTGCGTGTTATTCTGAACGGTCTGGGCAAGGACGCTGCTCAGATCATCTCCCGTATCAACGGCTTCACCTATGTCCAGACCCAGTTCGACTATGCCACCGGCAAGGTCAATGTGGTTCGTGAAGTCCGCTACTCCGAGACCGAGCGTGCAAATGTCCGCTGCTACGGTGCTGACGATGTCCGTGAAGGCGTCGCCATCATGCATCTGGAAGGCGTTGATGTTTCCATCACCGGTAACTCCACCAACCCCACCCGCTTCCAGCATCCTGTCGCCGGCACTTACAAGAAGGAGTGCATCGAGCAGGGCAAGAAGTACTTCTCCGTTGCTTCCGGTGGCGGCACCGGCCGTACCCTGCATCCCGATAACATGGCTGCAGGCCCCGCTTCCTACGGTCTGACCGATACCATGGGCCGTATGCACGGTGATGCTCAGTTCGCAGGCTCTTCCTCCGTCCCTGCCCATGTTGAAATGATGGGCTTCCTGGGCGCAGGCAACAACCCCATGGTCGGCATGACTGTCGCCGTGGCCGTTGCAGTTGAGCAGGCTCTGAAGTAAGATTAAAAACCTTTAAACCCCGGAAGTCATCTGACTTCCGGGGTTTTTCCGTTGAAAATCATGCTAAAGTGGCTTATAATATAGAAAATTAGTCGATATGGAGAAATACCATGAAGCTTTTGATTATTCGCCACGGTGATCCCAATTATGCTATTGATTCCTTGACCCCTGTTGGCTGGGAGGAAGCGCGCCTTTTGGCTGATCGTATTGCAAAATTGGATGTGAAAGCCTTTTATGTTTCGCCTCTGGGCAGGGCGCAGGATACTGCTTCTCTGACTTTGCAGAAAATGAACCGAACAGCAGAAACCCTTCCGTGGCTGCGGGAATTTTCTGCCCGGGTCGTAAGACCGAATAAGACGGAACCCGGTGTTGCGTGGGACTGGCTGCCGCAGGACTGGACAGCGGAACCTCACTTTTTCACTGCGGAAGACTGGACGAAGCCGGAGGCCTATGAAAATGCCAATGTTGCGGCTCTTGCTAAAGAGGTCACAGATGGTCTGGATGCGTTGCTGACGAAACATGGCTACCGTCGTGACGGAAAAATCTATCGGGCAGAGCAGTCTAATGAGGATACGGTTGTTCTGTTTTGCCATTTCGGTGTGGAATGCGTCATGCTGGGACATCTTCTCAATATTTCCCCTGTACTTCTCTGGCATGGTACCTGTGCTGCACCGACTTCCGTTACCACCTTGACCACGGAAGAACGGCGGGAGGGGATTGCTTATTTCCGGATGAATGCCTTTGGAGATACCTCTCATCTTTATGCCAGCGGACAGGAACCTTCTTTCGCCGCCCGGTTCTGTGAAACCTATGCCAATACCGATCAGCGCCATGATTGAGCAGGCTCTGTAAAAGTTATAGGGGGCGGTCATTTGACCGCCCCTTTATCTTTATAATCGCTTCTTCTGATAAATATAATACGGAATCATAACTGTCAGCAATGCGCCCAGCCATGCAATGGGCTCTGCCAGGAACAGAGCATTGCTGCCCATCCAGAGAAAGACTACCTTGCCCATGAACACACGGCACACACATTCTGCGATACCGGAGAGCATGGACCAACTGGAGATCGCCATAGCCTGCAAAGCATTTCTGTAAATGTGGATCAGATACAAAATCACAAGGCAGACTGCCAGAATGGTCAGATATTCCACCGAAATGGCGAGGGCTTCCGGTCCGCCGGGCTGGTGAATATCCAAAAACAGCCGGGGGATATACTCCTTGGCAAACAGCGTTGCAGTCATGATAATCAAAGCAAGGACGATGACAATGTATGCACCTGTCCGTGTGCCTTTTTTGACACGATCCAGCTTGCCTGCACCGTAGTTCTGAGAAAGGAAGGTGGAGCAGGCCAGACCAACGGAGAAGGAACTGCTTTCCAACAGTCCGTAAACCTTGTTGGTGGCAGTATAACCGGCAATAAAATTACTGCCCTGAATGTTGACAGAGGACTGCAAAAGGATACCGCCTACAGAAATAGCCACATGCTGCATACACAGAGGAACGGAGAAGAACAGCAGATCCTTGACCCGTTTTCCGTCAAGCTGCCAAGTGTCCTCGGTCAACTCAATACATTCGATCTTCTTCAGCTGTGCCAGACAGTAGAGGAAGGACACCAACTGGGAAGAGACGGAGGCGATGGCTGCGCCTGCGATGCCCCAATGAAACGCAAAGACAAACAGCAGATCCAAGCCGATGTTCAGAAGGGCAGCGATGACCATAGCGATGAGAGGAGATTTTCCGTCACCGAAGGCTCTCAGAAAGGATGCTGCCAGATTGTAGGCTGCCACCACCAAAGTACCGCCGACCATGATCCGCAGATAGGTGCAGGCACCGTCCATGATATCAGTCGGCGTGTTCAACAGGGTCAGAGCCGGGCGAACTGTCAGCAGACCGATTACGGTCAGCAAACCGCCGATGACAAGGGTCAAAATGGCGGACATAGCGATGGTCTTGTTCATATCCCGGTAGTTCTTGTCGCCGAAATACCGGGCTACAAAGGTGGAAAAACCCTGTGTCAAGCCCATGACGGACCAGAGAATCAGCCAATAGCACCAGTCGGTGGCACCAACTGCTGCCAATGCCTGCACGCCCACGCCTCTGCCAACAATGGCGGCGTCGGCGATGGTATAAAGCTGCTGACCGAAATTGGTGATAATCAGCGGCAGGGCAAAGGTCAGTATATGTTTTGTGGGACTGCCCACAGTCATATCAGTGGTTCTGCTCATAGTGTTCCTCATTCTAAATGCTCCGCCTGTACAGGCGGAGCATTTGAAGGTTTCAGTTTTTATTTCTTCAGATAAACAGCACCGGCAGTGAAGGGCTTGCAGCCAGACACAGTTACGGTGGTACCGTTCACATGGATGTTATCGCCATAGAAGCTGTCAGCAACAGTGAAGCCGGCAGGAATTTCAAAGGTGCAATCCTGCATATCATCAGCAAAGGCATGGTAAACGATGAGCATCTCGTCATCGGTCTGACGGGTCAGCACCTGGACGCCTTCGGGATGACGCATGGAAGCGCTGCGGTTGCCGTAGAGCTTGGAACGACCGTCTTCGATGATGTTTTCCAGATTGCCGTAGAACTTCATGGCTTCTTCAATCATGACCTTCTGCCACTCGGCCAGCTCGTCCAGCTTACCGGACAGGCAGACACGGCCAAGGAAGAGAGCGGCCAGAGAGTAGCGCAGACGATCCTCACTGTCGTCACCGTGGACAACAGCCCACACACCGCTCTGAGCAGGCAGCAGCACATAGTGCAGGTTGGCTGCGATGTAGGGGATTTCCACGCATTCGTGGGCATCGGAGAAGGAGCAGATGGCGGAAGCTGTCAGCATACTGGGCTCATTGCGATGGCCGCCTGCTGCGCAGTTTTCAATGACCAGACCGGGAATTTCCTGCTTCATCTTCAGGAAGAAGTCACGGCAATACAGCTGATGCTGACGCAGACCTTCGGCACCGGACTCGGCGCCATCGACCCAAGTGCCGATATTGTCGTTGTAGTCCACCTTGATGTAACCGAAGTCGTTGTCTTTCATCATCTTGATGACGCGCTCATACAGATGATCCTGCACATCCTGACGGCGGAAGTCCCAGAAGGAACGGCGGTTCCATGTTTTCAGAACCTGTCCCTCAAAGGTCAAGTGCATATGGTCATATTCCTTCTCGTACAGGGGAGAGCCGTCGGTGGTGACCTCGTGCTCGAACCAGATGCCGGGAATCATGCCCATGTCACGGATCTCACGGTTCATTTCCTTCATATTGGGGAACTTTTCCGTATTGATGATCCATTCGCCGTTACCGGCCTGGCAGTTCTTGCCGCCGGTCCAACCGGCATCACAGACCATGTATCTGACACCGTAACGCTTGGCTTCTCTGGCGTAGTTCAGGAACTTCTCCTGAGTGGGCTTGCCCCAGGTGGCGCAGTATTCGTTGTAGGCAATGGGAAGACCCTTTTCTTCGCCGTAGGCCCAGCGGGCAGGCTTCATCATGTCGGTCAGGTTGGCACAGACATCCAACAGGTCCACATCGGAGGTGGCAACATAAGCCTTGGGAGCGGTGAACTGTTCACCGGCCTTGATGTTCTTCACCCAACCGCAGAATTCACGGTCACCGAGACCGCCGGTAAAGGAAACGGCGTCGTCCCAACGGGTGACTTCCATCATCCAGGTGGAGTTGCAGGCGATCTGTGCGCCCCAGAACACATTGACGGACTTGTCTTCGATCACTGCAGTGGGGAAGTACTTTTTAGTGGGCCAGCTGCCACGGGTGCCGAAGCGCTCGTACTGGTTCAGCTGCTGCCAGCCGGGCCAACCCTTTTCCAGAGATAGCTCTTCAAAGGACTGACAAACGGGCTTTGCCTCCTTACTGGGGCCGCCAAGGAAACGGTGCAGGTTGTAGCAGTTGGGTGCATCGTCCATATGGAAGGGAGAGAGATTATCCAGAGAGAAGCTGGAGAGCATATCGATTCTGACATCTTCCTTGGAAGCGTTGATAAAGGTGCTCTCCACCTCAAAACCGCCCAGACCGTCCACATAGGTCAGAGTGTGCAGCAGCTGACAGCCACGGACGGTGTTCATAAGGGTCTTGACGATCTTGCGGTCGCCTTCTTCAATCAGCTCCTGAGAGACCAACTCGCACTTTTCGTCGATGGCCTTGGAGGTGTGACCGGGATAGGTGGTGTATTCGCCAACAATGTGGCTGTGAACCAGCTTGCCCAGATAGAAGCCATGAGTGTAAATGTTTCTGGGATTAAACTTTTCTTCGGGAACAGTCCAGGGACGCAGGAGCTGATCCTTCTTGGATTCGGGATAGAGAAGCATGGAGACATTTTTGTCGTCGTCCAGCAGATACTCCACATAGGTTTTGCCAAAATGATATGTCTTAAATACTTCCACGATAATACCTCGCTTTCGCTTTTTACATAGCGAGGTCATTATATCATAACAGTGCCTGGAATAGCTACATGAAAAGTGGAAAATATTGAAAAAATTTAAGAAATTTTGCTTATATTGCCATGCCTCCGTCATTGTGTTATAATAAGGCGAAAGCTGGTGAAGTTATGAATACATATTTGTTCGATTTCGATGGCACCTTGGTTGATTCCATGCCGACTTATATTTCTGCAATGCTTCGTATTCTGGACGATCACGGAATCCCTTACGAGAAGGACATTGTGAAGATCATCACGCCTCTCGGTTTTATCGGTACTGCGGAGTATTATATCGATATGGGTATCCAAATGGGACGGGATGATCTGGTTGCTCTCATGAAAAAGTCCATGGAGTATGACTATTTTTACAACATTCCTGCGAAAAACAATGTGATATCCACACTGAAAAAGCTGAAGGAGCAGGGTGCGAGCCTCCATGTGCTGACAGCAAGCCCTCATCTGACACTGGATGCCTGCCTGAAGCGGCTTGGAATCTATGATATGTTTGAAAATGTCTGGTCCTGCAACGATTTTAATACGACAAAATCCGATCCAGAGATCTACAGAATGGCAGCAAAGCTGATTGGCAAGCCCGTGGAGGAGATCCTGTTTCTGGATGATAACCTCAATGCCGATCAGACGGCCAAGACGGCAGGGATGAAGGTCTGCGGCGTCTATGATGATTCTTCTAAGGAGTATGTGGACGAAATGAAAGCAGCTACGGACTACTATATTTACGATTTTTCCGAACTTTTGGAACTCTAAAATAGAAAGGGGTCTGTGTTATGGATTTGATTATTACTATTTTGGTGCTTGCGGCAAACTGGATGATTTTCCAGAAAATGGGCAGAAAAGGCTGGGAAGCCATTGTCCCTCTTTATAATGGCTTCGTACTGTTTGAGGAACTCTATGGCAGCGGTTGGAAAATGCTTCTTCTTCTGATTCCGATTTACGATATTTATCTGGTTTTCAAGGTTTGTATCGATCTGGCCCACCGTTTCCACCAGAGCACCGGTTTTGGTGTAGGTCTTGTGTTCCTCTATCCAATCTTTGGACCTATCCTTGCCTTTGGCAACGCTGTTTACGGTGACGGCAGAAAAGCGCAAAAGGGCGACGATCCTATCAGCGAGACCATTCATTCTGCCGCTGACTTTGTCTCCAACGCCTTCAACAGCCCCAAGAAAGACCCTGAGGCACTTAACAAGCTGGAGCACCTGAAGAAGATGCACGATGACGGTATTCTCTCTGATGAAGAGTACGAGAAAATGAAAAAAGATCTCATGGATCGTGTATAAATAAGTAAACAGCAGAGGTAATCCTCTGCTGTTTTGTGTAGATAATACTTATTTAGCTTCTTTTCTGCCCATGTAGAGGGAGAGGGCAAAGCCGCCGATCATGAGGATCAGGCTAATAACGGTCTGCCAGTCGAGGGCCAGATAGCAGCTCTCATTGAGCATGTTGGGAATCATGGAGAGGAACAAACCGAAAATGACGGAGAATGTAGCGGTATACC
>JAZNNW010000146.1:0-2849 GCA_045580485.1 Candidatus Avilachnospira sp.
CCTTTACGGTGTGGAGCTTGATTCCATCACCGGCAGAATTGCTCATAAACTCTATCCCAACGCAGAGATCAAGGTAGCCGGTTTTGAAACGACAGACCGCAGAGACTTCTACGATCTGGCTGTGGGCAACGTGCCTTTCGGCAACTACAAGGTATCGGATAAGCCTTACGACAAGTTGGGTTTCTCCATCCACAACTATTTCTTTGCCAAGGCTCTGGATCAGGTTCGTCCCGGCGGCGTGGTTGCTTTTGTGACAAGCCGTTATACCATGGACTCCAAGAACTCTGATGCAAGACGATATATGGCACAGAGAGCGGAACTGCTTGGTGCTATCCGTCTGCCAAACGATGCCTTCAAGAAAAACGCAGGCACGGAGGTCGTATCCGACATTCTGTTCCTGCAAAAGCGTGACCATCCTATCGACATCGTTCCTGATTGGGTGCATCTGAACCGCACCGAAGAAGGACACACCATGAACAGCTACTTTGTCGATCACCCTGAAATGGTTCTGGGAGATACGGTTGAGGAAAGCACTGCCTACGGTATGGATATTACTGTCCGTCCCATTGAGGGTGCGGAACTGTCTGATCTTCTGAAAGAAGCAGTTTCCCATATCAAGGGAACCTATCAGGCCGTAGAGCTTCCCGAAGCTGACAAAGGCAAAGAAGCAGAAACCATTCCTGCAACCCCTGATGTAAAGAACTTCTCCTACGCTGTGGTGGACGGTGATGTGTACTTCCGTGAAAACTCCATCATGCGCCGTATAGACCTGAATGAGAAAGCAAAAGACCGTGTGATGGGCATGGTGGAACTCCGTGGTATCGTCAATGAGTTGATTGAATATCAGCTTGAGGACTTCCCGGATGAAATGATTTCTCAGAAGCAGGCAGAATTGAATGAAGCCTACGATGCCTTTACCGCAAAGCATGGTCTTATCAATAACCGTGCGAACGGTCAGGCATTTGCTGATGATTCCTCCTACTACCTTCTGTGTTCTCTGGAAAATGTGGATGAGGACGGCAATCTGAAAAGCAAGGCGGATATGTTCACCAAGAGAACCATCAAGCCGGAACGCAGAGTGACGAGTGTAGATACTCCGTCCGAAGCTCTGGCAATCTCCATTGGTGAGCGTGGCAAGGTTGATCTGCCGTTTATGGCACAGCTGTTGGGTACTCCTGAAGAATACGATGCCATCAAGACCGAACTGCGAGGGGTTATCTTCAAAGACCCTATGGGTCCCAACGACCCCGAAGCCGGTTGGCAGACTGCTGATGAGTACCTTTCCGGTGATGTGAGAAGCAAACTGCGTATCGCAGAAATGGCTGCGAAGCAAGATTCTTCCTTTAGCATCAATGTGGAAGCTCTGCAAAAGGCACAGCCGAAGGACTTGGATGCGTCTGAAATTGATGTGCGTCTGGGTGCGACATGGATTGACCCTGAGTATATCCAGCAGTTCATGCAGGAAACCTTTGAAACCCCGTATTACCTGCGCCGTTCCATTGAGGTCAAGTTCTCTGAAATGACCGCAGAATGGCGTATCAATGGTAAGAGTTCCCCAAGCTACAATGATGTGGCTGCGTATATGACCTATGGTACTGACCGTGCCAATGCCTATCGTATTCTGGAAGAAACGCTGAACCTGAAAGATATTCGTATCTATGACACCTACGAAGATGCTGACGGTAAGCAGAAGCGTGTTCTGAACAAAAAGGATACCACTCTGGCACAGCAGAAACAGCAGGCGATCAAGGATGCGTTTCAGGACTGGATCTGGAAAGACCCTCGCCGCCGTGAAGCTCTGGTCACGAAGTACAATGAACTTTTTAACTCCACCAGACCCCGTGAGTATGATGGCAGTCATATCCGTTTCGGCGGTATGAACCCTGATATTACCCTCCGTGAACATCAGAGAAACGCTATCGCCCATGTGCTTTACGGTGGAAATACCTTGCCCGCACACGAAGTTGGTGCGGGCAAAACTTTTGAAATGGCAGCATCGGCTATGGAGAGCAAGCGACTTGGACTGAGCCAGAAATCCATGTTTGTTGTCCCGAACCATCTGACCTTGCAATGGGCAAATGAGTTCCTGCACCTCTATCCGAGTGCAAAACTGCTTGTTGCCACGAAGAAAGATTTTGAGACCGCAAACCGTAAGAAGTTCTGCGCCCGTATCGCAACCGGTGACTATGATGCTGTTATCATCGGTCACAGCCAGTTTGAGCGTATTCCTCTTTCTGCGGAAAGACAGGAACGACAGCTGCGTGAGCAGATCGACGAGATCGAGGGCGCAATCGCAGAACTGAAATGGCAGCGTGGCGAAAACTTCACCATCAAGCAGATGGAGAAAACCAGAAAATCTCTGGAAGCAAGACTGGATAAGCTCCTTGCCGCAGACAAAAAAGACGATGTAATCACCTTTGAGCAGTTGGGCGTTGACCGACTGTTCGTGGATGAGAGCCATGCGTTCAAGAACCTGTTCCTCTATACCAAAATGAGGAATGTGGCAGGTCTGTCCACTTCTGAAGCTCAGAAATCTTCGGATATGTTTATGAAGTGCCGCTATATGGACGAGATCACCGGCGGTCGTGGTGTTATCTTCGCCACGGGTACTCCCGTCAGCAACTCCATGACCGAGCTTTACACGGTTATGCGTTATCTCCAGTACGGTACGCTCCAGAAAAAGAATCTGACCCATTTTGACTCCTGGGCATCTACCTTTGGAGAAACAACGACTGCCATTGAGCTTGCACCTGAGGGAACCGGCTATCGTGCCAGAACCCGATTTGCAAAGTTCTTCAACCTTCCTGAACTGATGAATATGTTCAAGGAAGTGGCAGACATCAAGACTT
>JAZNNW010000147.1:0-8441 GCA_045580485.1 Candidatus Avilachnospira sp.
AGGGTAAGGTAACAGTCATTATCTGTTCTCCCTTATTTGCCGTAGCCGGCGGCGTAGTAGTTCATGAGGCAGCCTTCCTGCAGGATCAGGCGGTCATTTTCCGTCAGGCCCTTGCACAGAAGCTTCAAGTCCTTGACCCCATCCTTGGTGACGTCCTTGGCATCAAATTCTTCCTTGCCTGCGGCGATAGCAGCCTTCAGACCGGGGACATAGACCCAGTCGCCTACGGCATATTCAAATTCCATACCCTCGGGCAGAGTGAAGGGGGTCATGCCCCAGTTGATGCAGTTGGAGCGGTAGCGCTTGGTGGCATATTCCTGACAGATGTTGGCGAAGCCGCCCAGAACCTTCTGGCAGGAAGCCGCCTGCTCTCTGGCAGAGCCGTCGCCGGGGCGGTTGGCATAGATACAGGAGCCGACGGAGACGGTTTCTGCCTTGCCGCCCACCTTTGCGAGGACTTCCAGCACTTCTTCATTGATACCGCCGTCACGGACGGCCTTGCTTCTGCCCACATACTCCGGTTCTCTGCGGCTCAGAGCGAATTCGCTGAGACCGATGGGATTGGAGCGGTAGGAAGAAGTCTCACCGGAGGGGATCAATTCATCGGTGGTGGTGACGGGATCATGGATGACGGCGCAGAGCTTCACCAGCAGATCCTCATTGAGCTTGGGCATCTGAGGCCAGTCCTTGATATTGGGGCCATAGCGCAGCTCTGCGGAGGGGTCGGCCTTGCCGAAGCCCTCGTAGCACCGCTTTTCATAGACACCGCCATCGAAATGGTAGACCAGTTCTTCGGCAGCAGGCAATTCGTAGTCAATATCCGTAGCGGCCGTCAGCACGCCGCCGTTGGCTGCGGTGGCGGCAATGGAACGGGCATCCATCAGAGCCACAGCGGAAATCTGTCCGTTGGCAGGCTTGGAGCCTTCCCGGTTGGCAAAGTTTCTGGTGGCATGACGGATGGACAAGGCGTTGTTGGCAGGGGTATCACCGGCGCCGAAGCAGGGGCCGCAGAAGGCAGGCTTCATGACGCATCCGGCCTCCATCAGCGTCGCCGCTGCGCCGTTCTTGGTCAGCGCCAGAGAAATGGGCGTGGAGGAGGGGTAGACGGACATATCGAAATAGCCGTTGCCGATAGAGCCATTCTTCAAAATAGAGGCAGCCTCCATGATATTTTCATACATACCGCCGGAGCAGCCCACAATGACACCCTGGTCACAGGTGACCTTGCCGTCAACGATGTGGCTTTGCAGATCCATGGTGACCTTGCCTTCCAGCTGCTTGTTGCAGGCAGCTTCCACCTCGGCGAAGATCTCCCGGGGTCTTGCCTGCAGGTCATGGATGGTATAGGCGATGGAGGGATGGAAGGGCAGTGCGATCATGGCCTCCACCTTGGAAAGGTCGATTTTCACCACGCTGTCGTAGTAAGCGCCCTCACCGGGCTGCAGCTGCTTATATTCCTCGGCTCTGCCGATGGTCTCATAGTAGGCCTTGACCTTGTCGTCGGTCTGCCAGATGGAGGTCAGGCAGGAGGTCTCGGTGGTCATGACATCAATACCGATGCGGTAGTCGCAGGAAAGCTCTGCCACGCCGGGACCCACAAATTCCAGAACCTTGTTCTTCACATCGCCCTTGGGGAAGGTGGCAGCCACCAGTGCAATGGCCACATCCTGCGGACCGATGCCCTTTCTGGGCTTGCCTTCCAAGTACACCAGCACCACTTCGGGGGCAGCTACATCATAGGTGTTCTCCAGCAGCTGCTTCACCAGTTCGCCGCCGCCTTCGCCCACGCCCATGCAGCCGTATGCGCCGTAGCGGGTATGGGAATCGGAGCCGAGGATCATCTTGCCGCAGCCTGCCAGACGCTCTCTGGCATACTGATGGATGACCGCCTGGTTGGCAGGCACATAGATACCGCCGTACTTTCTGGCAGCAGACAGACCAAAGGCATGGTCATCTTCATTGATGGTACCGCCCACAGCGCAGAGGCTGTTATGACAGTTTGTCATGGCATAGGGGATGGGGAACTGCTTGAGACCGGAGGCCTTGGCAGTCTGAATAATGCCCACAAAGGTGATATCGTGGGAAATGAGGGCATCAAAGCGGAGCCGCAGCTTCTTAGGGTCATCAGACTTATTATGGCTGCGGAAAATGGAATAGGCCATGGTCTTTTCCCGGGCAGCCTCAGGGCTTTCCACACCCTTGGCCTCCTCCGCCCAGACGGGCTTTCCGCCTAACAAATAGGCTCCTTTGTTAAATACTTCTACCATATTATAAAACCTCCCGGTGGGAATTCGTATTTCCTAATAGTTTAACACACTTGTTCGTTAAAGTAAATCGGGAAATTATCTGAAATAAAGAGGTATCGTCACGCTGCCTTTGGCAGTGTGACGATACCTTTATTTATTCTTCCTCTGCAATGGGCAATGTGATGGTCACATCGGTGCCCTCGCCGTAGACGGACTCGATGCGGATATCGCCCTGATGCTGTTTGAGGATTTCCTTGGCGATGGAAAGACCCAGGCCGGTGCCGCCGGTGGCTCTGGAGCGAGCCTTGTCCACCCGGTAGAACCGCTCAAAGAGGTTGGGCAGATCCTTTTCCGGGATACCCACGCCGTTATCGGAGACCCGGACGAAGACATTTCTGGCATCGGCTCCGGCGGTGACGGTGATGGTACCGCCGTCGGCGGTGTACTTGATGGCATTGGAGCAGATATTCATGATGACCTGCTCAATGCGCTCCCGGTCGCCATTGACCTGGGGCAGGTCTTCGGGGCAGTCCAGTGTGAATGTATGCCCGTGGTTCTGGGCATCCAGCTGGACGGCTTTATAGACATTGCCCACGGCTTCTGCAAAGGAGAACCGGGCAATATTCATTTCCATTTTGCCGTAATCGAACTTGCTGAGGGTCAGCAGGTCTTTGACGATACGGGTCATACGGTCAGCTTCGCTGACGATAACGCCCATAAAGTTGCTCCGCAGCTCCTGGGGCAGCTCGTCTCCGGCGGAGATGATGGTCTCGGCATAGGATTTCACATTGGTCAGAGGGGTACGCAGCTCATGGGAGACATTGGCGATGAACTCTCGGCGGGACTGTTCATTCTTCCGCTGCTCCGTCACATCGTGGATGACCACCAATGCGCCGCTGCCGGCACTGAGAGGAGCAAGGAACAGCTCCAGTTCCCGTTCGCCCACCCGTTTCTGACATTCCAGATACTCGGAACGCTTCAAAGTCAACAGGTTTTCAAAGGAGGCGTCCTCTCCAAAGACTTCCTCAAAAGAGGCCGTGGTATCCAGACCACGGGAGAGCATCCGGGTGGCTGCCGGGTTCGAGTGGATGACCTTGCCGTCCCGATCAAAGGCCACCACGCCGTCGGTCATGTGCAGGAACAGGGTGGAGAGCTTGTTGCGCTCGTTTTCCACTTCGGAAATGGTGTTCTGCAGAACCCGTGCCATGTGGTTGAAGTTCTTGGTCAGAGTGCCGATCTCATCCCGGCCTGTGACCTCCAGCTTCTGGGTATAGTCACCGGCTGCGACCTGCCGGGTGCCTTCCGTCAGGGCGCTGATGGGGGTGATCAAAATCTGAGAGAGCAAAAATGCCAGAATGATACTGATGACCAGTCCCAGAATCAGTGACTGGAAGATGATGCCGAAGACCTCGTTGGTCAGGGCATCCACCGTCAGCTTGTTATCCAGAACATAGACGATATACTGATGGTCTTCGCCGCCGTCAATGGGCACTGCCAGATCCATGGTCTCAGAGGCCACGGAACCACGCATACCCACCTCACCCTTCATGGCGGTGAGGATGTTCTGGGTCATGGAGACGGAATAGGTCTGATTGGAGCTGTCCAGCACCTCGCCGGAGGCAGCATCCAGAATATACACATTTCTCTGGGTCAGGTCGATACCAAGATCCGCCTGAGCCATGAGCAGCTGCTTCATTTCCGACACGCCGCCCCGGGCGGCGATGGTCTGCAGCTGGGAGATGAACTGGGTGGAGAAGGGCTGCTCCATCTTGGAATAGAAATCTTCAATGAAGTAGCTGCCCACGCCGTTGATGAGGAAGGAGCCGATGACCGTCATCAGCGCCAGAATCAACAGCACCAGTATCATGACCATTTTTGTTCGCAATGACCGCATAAGGCTCCTCCTTTCAGCAGTTATTCACCGGCGTAATAGCCTGCGCCACGCTTGGTCTTGATGATGGCAGGTTCGCCGGGATTGGCTTCGATTTTTTCCCGAAGCCGCCGCACCGTCACATCCACGGTGCGCATATCGCCGTAATAATCATAGTTCCAGACGGTTTCCATCAGCTCTTCCCGGGAAAAGATCTTTCCCTTTTGGGAGAGCAGGGTGGTCAGTAGGTCATATTCCTTCTGGGTGACTTCCACGGCTTCTCCGTCTTTGTACACGGTCATGGAAGAAAGGTCGATGGTCAGATTGCCTGCCTTCAGCTTCTCGCCTGAGGCGCTTTTTGCCTCGGCATCCATGCTGCGGCGGCGGATGTTGGCCTTGACACGGGCCAGCAGCTCGTGCATGGAGAAGGGCTTGGTGATGTAGTCATCGGCACCGGCTTCGAGTCCGGAGACCTTATCCCGCTCCTCTTCTCTGGCGGTCAGCATCAAAATGGGCACAGTGAAGCCCTCCTGCCGCAGCGTGGCGCAGATATCAAAGCCGTTCATGCCCGGCAGCATCACATCCAGCAGAATCAGATCCGGGTCCTTGGTACGGGCGATCTCCAGACCTTCCAGTCCGTCCAGGGCCTCCAAAGTGCCGTAGCCCTCCCGGACCAGATTGAATTTCAATATTTCCACAATGGGTCGCTCATCTTCGATGATCAAAACTGTTTTCGCCATAATGACCCCTTTCACACAAGGCTCCCCTTGAGGGGAGCTGTCAAAAATCCTTGATTTTTGACTGAGAGGTGGGTGCAGGCATTTTCGTTTCCACCTCTCCGTCACGACTTCGTCGTGCTACCTCTCCTCAAGGAGAGGCTTTTTTATTATATCACACTTTTTTCCATTATGCCAGATGGCGTAATGCCTTGGGAAAATGATTTTTCAGCACACCGCCGCTGCCCTTGACCCAGCCAAGACTCAGACCGTCCACCGTCAGCAATGTCCAGCCGGTCTGGCTGCCCGGGATGGCTTCGCCTCGGAGATATTTGGCGATCTCGGGACTGTCGGCCGGGAAATCCGCCACAGATCCGGCGGTTTTCAGCCACAGGGCCCATGCATGGGCAGGCTCGAAGCGGTCTTTTTTCACCTCGCCCAGTTCCAGACCGGGACGGAGCACTTTCAGCCCTCGGAGGGAGGGCATTTCCGGGGGCATCCAGAAAAGGCTCTGTCCGAATTTCAGCAAATTCCCCTCCGGCAATGCCAGTTCATTTTCTTTGATAAAGGCGGCAAGGACTTTATCCATGGAGGCAGGTTTTTCCTCTGCCGGTGCGCCTGCCTCACCCTCCTGTTTTTTCTCCAGTACGGCGGCGTAGTGACCTTCTCCCCGGAGCTTATGGGGCCAGAGGCGGAAGGTCTTTGCCAGTTCGGGATTTCGTTCTTCCGTCCAGTCCGGTCTGCCGGGGTCAAACCACGGGGCATCCACGGCAATGAGAGAAAAATCGGCATGGCTTTCCAGAAACCGGCTGATGACGCCCTCATTTTCCGCCGGAGCAAAGGTACAGGTGGAATAGACCAGTCTGCCGCCGGGGGCAAGCATTCTGGCGGCAGATGCCAAAATCTCCTGCTGCCGGTGGGCGCACATCTCCACCGTCTCCTCGCTCCAGTCGGTGACAGCGGCCTCCTCCTTGCGGAACATACCCTCGCCGGAGCAGGGTGCATCCACCAAAATTCGATCAAAATATCCTGCGAAATGACTTTCCAGCCTCTGAGGATGCTCGTTGAGCACCAGGGCATTGGCGATGCCCAACCGTTCAATGTTTCTCGCCAGAATTTTGGCCCGCTTGGGGTTGATTTCATTGCAGACCAGCAGACCCTCGCCCTGAAGAGCTGCCGCCAACTGGGTGGTCTTGCCGCCGGGTGCGGCACACAGATCCAGCACCTTCATGCCGGGACGGACATCCAGCAATCCTGCCGGTGCCATGGCGCTGGGCTCCTGCAAATAGTAAAGCCCTGCCTCATGGTAAGGAGAAAGTCCCGGACGGGTATTGGGATCATAGTAAAAGCCGTTTTCTGCCCATGGCACAGGGCTCAAGCCAAACCCATCCAATGCCGGAGATGTCCCGGTTTTCAGCGGATTGAGCCGCAGGCCCACATTCCGGGGACGGTCATAGGACGAAAGAAAATCTGTATATTCTTCCCCCAGAAGGGTTTTCATTCTCTGTTCAAACAATTCAGGCAGCATAAATATCCCTCAAAGCAAATCCAAATCCGTCGCCACGGCGACACATTCATTATCAATTATCAATTGTCAATTGTCAATTAAAAAACGGATTGCCGAAGCAATCCGTTTTTCTCTCAGCACACAGGAACGATCCAGCCGTGGGTATCGGGAATTCTGCCCCACTGCAGGTCGGTCAAATAGGTATAGAGCTTCAGGCTCAGTTCGCCGATCTCGCCGTTGTTGATGGTCTGGACATCATCCTGATACTTCAGAACGCCCACAGGAGAGATGACAGCGGCGGTACCGGTGCCGAAGATCTCCTCCACCTCGCCACGGGCACAGGCGGCCATGAGGTCATCGATGGACAGGCGCTCTTCCCGGACGGTGTAGCCCCATTCCTTCATGATCTCGATCATGGAAGCTCTGGTGATACCGGGCAGGACAGTGCCGATGGTGGGCGCAGTCCAGACTTCGCCATTGATCTTGAACATGATGTTCATGCTGCCCACTTCTTCCACATACTTCTTCTCATTGCCGTCCAGCCACAGGACCTGGCTGTAGCCCTGAGCCTCAGCCTTGGCCTGGGCAGCCATGCCGCCGGCATAGTTGCCGCCGCACTTGGCAAAGCCGGTACCGCCCTTGACGGCACGGACATATTCATCCTCCACCATGATCTTGATGGGGTTGATGCCCTCGGCGTAGTACGCGCCGGAGGGAGAGCAGATGATGCAGAACAGGAATTCATTGGGCTCATGGACACTGAGAGTGCGCTCCATGGCAAAGGTAAAGGGGCGGATATACAAAGAGGTGGCAGGCTCGCTGGGTACCCAGTCGGCATCCACTTCTACCAGCGCCTTGACGGCTTCCACGAACATCTCCTCGGGGAATACGGGCATGCACATACGGATATTGGAGTTTGCCAGACGTTTGGCATTCATATCGGGGCGGAACAGCTGAATTTTGCCGTCGGCGGTGCGATAGGCTTTCAGCCCTTCAAATGTTTCCTGCCCATAGTGCAGGCCAACAGCGCCCGGGTCCATGGCAATGGGGCCATAGGGGACGATCCGGGCATCAAACCCGCCTTTTCCCCGCTCCCAATTCATAAGGAACATATGGTCGGACATATATTTACCAAATCCAAGGGCTTTCTGATCGGGTTTTTCCTTGGGACATGCAGTTCTGGTGATTTTGATTTCCATGGGACAAGCCTCCAGTTTCATTCGGTTACTTTTTAATATACCGCAAAGTTTTTTTGCTTGCAACAATCTACTTACTGAAGCAAAGAAAAAAAGCGCTGCAGCGCAGCGCTTTTCAGGCAAACACGATCAGTGATTTTCCAGCCAGGCCTTGACCTTGGTCTTGGCAAACATCTGGATATCTTCTTCCGCATAGGGAGATTCCTCGCCGCCGCAGACATAGAGGAAATAGTAGCCGTCGGGGGTCTGATAGAGGGTTTCCTCGTAGCCGGCGGGATCGCCAAAGCTGCCAACCGCATTCTTCTTGACCAGAGTGGCGGTCTCGGTATCGTATTCACGCTTTCTGATGATCTTCTTCATTGCGATCCTCCTTTCCCGTTCTCCGCAGGTCCTTCCGCGCGAAGAACTGTAATGAACGCCCGCTTTCGCAGGCTCGATGGTGTATATTATAATCCGGCGGTACTGCCGTTTCAATTGTCCCTGCGTAGAAGTTGACTGGTACCGAATTTCCATTTTTGTTCTGTTTGCACAATTTTAGTCCCACTTTATTGTGTGGTGTGACAGATTTGTATCCTTTGTCCCACCGCAGTTTATCGTGGACAACGGATCGTTTTTCCGCTATAATCAAGAAAAACAGGGCGTTTGCGCCGGAAGGATGAGCACACCATGGATGAACCCAACAAGAATCCCGAGACTAAAACCGATTTTCGGAAAACCAACGATGCCAACCGGCAGGTCATGTTCCGGCTGATCGCCATCGGCGTGGTGCTGTACTGGCTGTTTGGTATTGTGAAGGCCTATATACAGGGCGGCCCCGAAGCCCCTTCTGTGACCCTGCTGATCGTAGCCATCGTGGTCATGGGCGGCGGTTCCGCATTCATTGGGTGGCTGATCTGGAAAAGCTGG
>JAZNNW010000148.1:0-2178 GCA_045580485.1 Candidatus Avilachnospira sp.
GCTGGAAGGTCTGGGACTGATGCTTGTGGGCATTATCCTCCTGCTGACCGCCCTGTTTGTCTACAACGCTCCGTATAAAAATTGACGAAAAGGGGAGGGGACAATCCCTCTCCTTTTTCACAGAGCTTTTTGAAATTTGTGTTGATTTTTCCATAGACAGAGAATAGAATTAGGAATGGAATACCGTTTCTGAAAAACTATGCCATTTCACTTCCATAAGGAGTTTACCAAAATGAATGAAAAAAAGATGACGGGTCGTGTAACCATCCCCACCGACCTGGATGTGGTGCCTGAGACTCTGGAGATCATGAAGCGTTGGGGTGCCGATGCCATCCGTGACTGTGACGGCACCGATTTCCCTGCGGAACTGCAGGGTCAGAATGCCAAGATCTCCTCTACCTATTATACCACCCGTAAGCCCAACGCCTGGGCAAAGGCCAATCCTGATGAAGTTCAGCAGTGCTATATCATGACCGGTTTCCACACCGCAACCGAGGGTGCTCTGGAAATTCCTCTGATGAAGGGTATTTCTCCCGAATTGATGGAAGTTAACACCCATGACGACATCAAGCACTGGTGGGAAGTGGTTGACCGCACTACCGGCGAGGTTGTTCCTGTGGATGCCTGGGACTACAATGCCGAATCCGGCTGTGTTGTGATTGCTGCACCCGAGGCTTTCCACGAGTACACCGTGGCATTCCTGGCCTATCTGATTTGGGACCCGGTGCATATGTACAATGCCGTCACCAACAACTGGCAGAACTTCGAGCACCAGATTACCTTTGACGTTCGTCAGCCCAAGACCCATAAGTTTACCATGGAGCGCCTGCGCAAGTTCATTGCAGACCATCCCTATGTCAATGTCATCCGCTACACCACCTTCTTCCATCAGTTCACCTTGATGTTCGACGAGCTGAAGCGGGAGCGTTATGTGGACTGGTACGGCTACTCTGCTTCCGTATCTCCCTACATCCTGGAGCAGTTCGAGAAGGAAGTTGGCTATAAGTTCCGCCCCGAATTCATTGTTGACCAGGGCTACTACAATAACCAGTACCGGGTTCCTTCCAAGGAGTTCAAGGACTTCCAGGCCTTCCAGAGAAGAGAGGTTGCCGCCCTGGCCAAGGAGATGGTGGACATCACCCACGAGTTGGGCAAGGAAGCCATGATGTTCCTGGGCGACCACTGGATCGGCACCGAGCCTTTCATGGAAGAGTGGAAGACCATCGGTGTGGATGCTGTCGTCGGCTCCGTGGGCAACGGTTCCACCCTGCGCCTGATTTCTGACATTCCCGGTGTCAAGTACACCGAAGGCCGTTTCCTGCCCTATTTCTTCCCCGACACCTTCCACGAGGGTGGTGATCCCGTGAAGGAGGCCAAGGAAAACTGGGTCACAGCCCGACGTGCCATCCTGCGCAAGCCCATCGACCGCATCGGCTACGGCGGCTATCTGAAGCTAGCCCTGCAGTTCCCCGAGTTCATCGACTATGTGGAGAGTGTCTGCAACGAATTCCGGGAGCTGTATGAGAACATCAAGGGAACCACGCCCTACTGCGTCAAGACCGTGGCTGTTCTGAACAGCTGGGGCAAGATGCGTGCCTGGGGCTGCCATATGGTACACCATGCACTGTATCAGAAGCAGAACTATTCCTATGCAGGTATCATCGAAGCCCTGTCCGGCGCACCCTTCGATGTGAAGTTCATCTCCTTTGACGATATCCGCCAGAATCCTGCTATTCTGGATTCCGTCGATGTCATCATCAACGTCGGTGACGGCGATACTGCCCATACCGGCGGAGCCGAGTGGGAAGATCCTGCCATCTCCTCCGCAGTGCGTAAGTTCGTCCACAATGGCGGTGGCTTTATTGGCGTGGGCGAGCCCTCCGGCCACCAGTACCAGGGTCACTTCTTCCAGCTGGCCAAGGTTCTGGGCGTTGAGAAGGAAACCGGTTTTACCCTGAACTACGACAAGTATAACTGGAACCAGAACCCCAATCACTTCATCCTGGCAGACGTTGACGGTGTGGTTGACTTCGGTGAAGGCAAGAAGAGCATCTACGCCTACGAAGGTACCGACATTCTGGTCCAGAAGGACAAGGAAGTCCAGATGGCTGTGAACAGCTTCGGCAATGGCCGCAGCGTCTATATCTCCGGCCTGCCCTATTCTTTTGAGAACAGCCG
>JAZNNW010000149.1:0-4114 GCA_045580485.1 Candidatus Avilachnospira sp.
GCTCCAGACGGCCAATGGCCACAGGCTCACCCTTGATGCCACGGACACACTTGGCTTCGCACTGGCTTTCCTGGGGACATACACGGCCGGAAAGAGCGGGCAGTGCATTGGTGGAGGTGACGATCTCGTAGGCGGCCTTAAAGTCGCCTTCCTGGATCTTCTTGATAAATTCGGGAATGCGCACATTAACGGGGCAGCCTTCCACGCACTTGGGGTTCTTACAGCCCAGGCAGCGGTTGGCCTCTTCGATAGCCTGCTCGGCGGTGTAGCCCAGAGCCACTTCCTTAAAGTTGCGGGCACGGACCTTGGGATCCTGCTCAGGCATGGGGACTTTCGTCAAACTCATATTTGCCATTTTCTTGTCCTCCTTACTTGTTCAGTTCCTTGCCCATCTTCTCGATACGGCAGGCATGGTGCTCCTTCACGTCAGCCTCACGGCCACGGTAGGTGCTGTTACGGCTCATCAGCTCGGCAAAATCCACCTTGTGACCGTCAAACTCAGGCCCGTCAACACAGGCAACCTTGGTCTCACCGCCCACGGTAACACGGCAGCCGCCGCACATACCGGTGCCGTCCACCATGATGGGGTTCAGGGAAACACTGGTATGTACACCGAAAGGCTCGGTGGTCTTGCAGACGAACTTCATCATGGGGATGGGTCCGATTGCCAGAACCTCGTCATACTCACGGCCGCTTTCCAGCAGCTGCTGCAGCTTCACAGTAACGAAGCCCTGCTCGCCGTAAGAGCCGTCGTCGGTCATCAGGTACAGATTGTCAGCGCAAGCCTTGAATTCGTCCTCCAAAATGACGATATCCTTGTTACGGAAGCCAACGACCACGTCAACCTCAGCACCGGCTTCCTTGAAAGCCTGAGCAGAGGGCAGTGCGATGGCACAGCCAACGCCGCCGCCAACCACGCAAACACGCTTCTTGCCTTCGATCTCGGTGGGCTTGCCCAGAGGACCGACAAAGTCGAGGATGTAGTCGCCTTCATTCATCTCGCCCAGCATTTTGGTGGAGAGACCGACCTTCTGGAAGATGATGCTGACGGTGCCCTTTTCCCGGTCATAGCCGGCGATGGTCAGGGGAACACGCTCGCCCTGCTCATCAATGCGGAAGATGATGAACTGACCGGCCTGTGCCTTCTTGGCGACGAAGGGAGCTTCGATCTCCATGTAGGTGACAGCAGCGTTCAGCTCTTTTTTGCATACGATCTTGTACATTGCTGATTCCAATCCTTTCTATGTAAGCGTTTGGCTTACGCAATAATCCATGCTAATTATAACAGCCAAAATCTCCCTTGTAAAGCCAATTACGGCGGATTTTGGCGGAATTTCAGAACTCCCGGAGGATCATGGGTTCTGCCGTCACCTTTTCCCACGCAAAAAGCGCTGCCAGTTCTTTGGCAGAGGCGGCTTCCGGTGCATCCAGAATACCTGCCAGATGGGCAAGGCGCCCCAAAATCTCCTCCGGCGTATACTTCTGACGCAGAACGCCCAGATCCAGATCCCTGTCCCGTTTGCTGAGCCGTCTGCCGTCAGCAGAGAGGAGCAATGGCACATGATAGAATTCCGGCGGCTCTTTGCCCAATAATTCGTAGAGATACAGCTGCCTTGGAGTGCTGTCCAGCAAGTCCATGCCCCGTACCACCTGCGTGATACCGCCCTCGGCATCGTCTGCCACCACCGCCAGCTGATAGGCGTAGACCCCATCGGCTCGGCGGATGATGAAATCACCGCATTCCTCTGCCAGATTTTCGGAATAGTGACCCTGCAAGCCATCCTTGAAACCGTATTCCCTGTCGGGCACTTTCAGCCGCCATGCAGGCACCTTGGTTTTCTCGTTTCTTTCTGCTGTGGTCAGATTTCGGCAAGTACCTGCATAAATGAGCCGCCCATCGGAGGCATGGGGCGCAGAGGCGGCATGAAGCTCCCCTCTGGAGCAGTAGCAGGGATAGACCAAACCCTGCTGCTCCAGCCATCCGAAGGCCTCGGCATAGGCATCCGTTCGCTGAGACTGAGGCGTCTGCTCCCTGTCCCAGTGAAGACCCAGCCACCGAAGATCATCTTTCAGAGTTTCCGTATATTCCGGTCTGCACCGATCGGGGTCCAGATCCTCGATCCGCAGAACCATCTCGCCATTCTGGCTTTTCACGGAAAGCCACGCAAGCATGGCGGAAAAAACATTGCCCAGATGCATCCGTCCCGAAGGACTGGGGGCAAACCGTCCTGTCATCGCACTCACTTCCTTTCTTTCAGTGTACCATTTCCTGTTTCCAAAAGCAACGCATCTTGCAAAACCCATCGGAAAATGCTACAATACTATATTGAAAAACTGTAACATTTCGGAGGACCGGTCAGTGGAAAATCGGACAAGGGTGATCCCCCAGGAGCAGCTCCGCCATCAGCAGGAGCTGTGCCAGAAAATCAAGGAATATTGGCTTCAGCAGGGCCTTACCCCTGTGGCCTTTGTAGATACTTACGGCTGTCAGCAGAACGAGGCCGACAGCGAACGCATCCGGGGTATGCTGTCCGACTGCGGTTACGGCATGACCGATACCGAAGAGGGCGCAGATATCGTGGTGTTCAACACCTGCGCCATCCGGGAACACGCCGAGCAGCGTGTGTTCGGTAATGTGGGTGCCCTGACCCATACCAAGCGCCGCCATCCCAGACAGAAGATCTTTCTCTGCGGCTGCATGATGGGGCAAAGCCATGTGGTGGATCGGATCAAGCACAGCTATCCCTATGTGGACGGCGTGTTCAATCCCCATCAGCTGTGGCGCTTCCCGGAGCTTTTGCTCCATGTTCTGACCACCGGCAAGCGGATCTTCGCCGTGGAGGATGAAGCCGGCAGCATCGCCGAAGGCATCCCCGTTGTCCGTGGCAACGGTCTCAAGGCATGGGTGTCCATCATGTACGGCTGCAATAATTTCTGCTCCTACTGCATCGTCCCCTATGTCCGTGGCAGAGAGCGGAGCCGTCAGCCCGAGGATATTCTGGCTGAGGTCAAAGACCTGTTGGCACAGGGCTACAAGGATATCACCCTTTTGGGTCAGAATGTCAATTCCTACGGCAAGGACTTGGGCCTTGGCACGGATTTCGCCGATCTCATGGAGCAGATCGCCCAGCTTCCCGGCGATTTCTGGCTGCGGTTTATGACCAGCCATCCCAAGGACGCTACGAAGAAGCTCTTTGATGTCATGGCAAAGTATCCCAAGATCGCCAAGCAGTTCCATCTGCCCTTCCAGTCCGGCAACGACCGGGTTTTGAAGGAGATGAACCGCCGTTATACCTCCGCTCAGTATCTGGAGCTGGTGGACTATGGCAGAAGCGTCATGCCCGAACTGGTGCTGACCAGCGATGTGATCGTGGGCTTCCCCGGTGAGACCGAGGAAGAATTTGAAGATACGGTCAAGCTCATTGAACGGGTGCGCTACGATGCCCTGTTTACCTTTATTTACTCTCCCAGAAAGGGCACACCGGCGGCGGAAATGCCCGATCCCACCACCCGGCAGGAAAAGAACCGCCGCTTCGACAAGCTGGTGGATACCCAGAACCGAATTTCCGCAGAGATCCACAATGCCTATGTGGGCAGGACTATGCGGGTTCTGGTGGATGGAAAAGACGGCGATCACCTGACCGCCCGTACCGACGGCGGCAGACTGGTTCGCTTTGCAGGCTCTGATGATCTCATCGGGCAGTTTGCCTATGTGGAGATCACCGGCAATACCACCTGGAGTCTGACAGGCAGACTGCCTGAGAATTGCGATTGCCACGGCAATCAACTTTGAAAAGAGGCATGCACCTATGAGGCTCCCCTTGAGGGGAGCTGTCAGCGAAGCTGACTGAGAGGTGTGTGCAGGCACTTTTACCACCGAAAGGAGCTTCCCCATGGCTGAACTGACCCCCATGATGCGGCAGTACATGGAAATGAAAGAGCATAATCCCGGCTGTCTGCTGTTTTTCCGTCTGGGTGACTTCTATGAGATGTTCGCCGAGGATGCGAAGATCGCCTCCAAGGAGCTGGATCTGACCCTGACCACCCGTGACCGGGGTAAGGAAAAAGAGGAACAGACCCCCATGTGCGGCGTGCCTTACCATTCTGCTGAGGG
>JAZNNW010000150.1:0-22832 GCA_045580485.1 Candidatus Avilachnospira sp.
AACAAGGCCAAGGTCGGCACCATCACCCGCGCTCAGGTCACTGGGATCGCAAAGACCAAGGTGCCCGATCTGAACTGCGCCTCCCTGGGGGCCGCTGAAAGCCAGGTAGCCGGCACTTGCCGCTCCATGGGCGTCGTCGTCGTCGACTAATCGTTCGCTTTTTCGATCCGGGAATATTACCCGGAAATGTGGGAGGATTTTTCCGCATCACCACTTTATAGGAGGATATAACAAGTGTTTAGAGGCAAAAAGTATAAGGAGAGCGCGAAGCTGATCGACCGCTCTGTTCAGTATGATCCCACCGAAGCCCTGAATCTGGTTGTGAAGGGTGCTTCCGCTAAGTTTGACGAGACTGTCGAGCTGCACATCAAGCTGGGTGTTGACTCCCGTCACGCTGACCAGCAGGTCCGTGGTGCCGTGGTTCTGCCCAACGGTACCGGTAAGACCGCCCGTGTTCTGGTTTTCACCAAGGACGCTAAGGTAGAAGAGGCTCAGGCTGCAGGCGCTGACTTTGTTGGCGGCATGGAGCTGGTTGAGAAGATCACCAAGGACAACTGGTTCGACTTTGATGTGGTCGTCGCTTCCCCCGACATGATGGGCGTTGTTGGCCGTCTGGGTAAGGTTCTGGGCCCCAAGGGTCTGATGCCCTCCCCCAAGGCCGGCACTGTCACCCCCAATGTGGGTGCTGCTGTTAAGGAGATCAAGGCCGGTAAGGTGGAATACCGTCTGGACAAGACCAACATCATCCACTGCCCCATCGGCAAGGTTTCCTTCGGCGCTGAGAAGCTGGCTGAGAACATGGATACTCTGATGAACGCAGTTGTAAAGGCTAAGCCCGCAGCTGCCAAGGGTCAGTATATCCGCTCCTGCACCGTGGTTTCCACCATGGGCCCCGGTGTTAAGGTCTCCACTGCCAAGTATCTGTAATCAGGTCACTATTAAAACTCCCACAGGCATCTGCTTGTGGGAGTTCTTTACGAAAAAATTTAATTTGAAATTTATTCTTTGTAATTTGCAAAATTCGAGGAAATTAAGAACCCAATCACTGAGAAAACTGCCGGATTAGACACAAGCCACCCAAAAATTTCCATGATCGGATTAAATGTCACTCTTGTAACAATATTGAATACACCTACTGCGCAGTATCCAACTAAAAGCACCGTACAGATCCAGAAGAACAGCTTCAGTATAGATCTGGTTACAGGTAGAATAAGCAGTTGGCCTAGCACACCTCCTACGCAAAGCCACAATCCCGGACGAATAATGTATAGCATAGCAAGAATCCCAGCAGTATACTGATAGGTATTTTCAACTACTTGTATTCCAGGATAGCATAAAACATAGGCAATCACAAACAGGCCGAACAAAATCAGGCTGATCCAAAAATGCTTTCCCAGCTTCATACTCCACCCCTCAATTCAAAACCACTATTATTAAACAGATTATTTGTCAAGGTAAACGACCATCTCCTGGAAGTACCCATCAGATAATTAACCGTCAAATTCGCCCCCATTACACCATATTGCTCTGGTATATATTGTGAAAAGTTAGTTGTAATGTCAAAATCATTACCTACAGCTACATCACGAATGCTTTGCGTAATTAATGAAGCATAACTTGTACACCCATAGCTTAAAAACGCCGATTCCACTGACACTCGCCAATCATGAATATCCCAGTATCCAGAAACAGAAGTCAAAAGGTACTCTGCGCCATCATTTCTGGTAGTATAATTTATTGTTAAATATACTGTTGAAGAATAGCCATCATCTGGTTCATATATCGTACTACTGCCACCTCTGGTAAGAGATTTAGGAATTGTAAAAGTATATGTAACAGCATTTTCTGTATGATTCGAGCGTTGGACACCATATACCGCTGTTCCAATTATCTGGTGTTGGCTGCCATCATCTAAGCGAAGAATTCCTATGATTTCTTGTAATTGATCATAACTAACCTGGCTTTCAATTGTATCAGCTTGGATTTCATCATACAGGTTATCATTAGCCTTTTCTGCCCGTGCGTAAACTGAAAATGTTGGTGAGCATATTATACAGAATACTAACACAAGTGAGACAGTAAAAATAAATAACTTCTTCATAAATTTATTTCTTTCATTGTTGCCTCGGATTATAAAATCCAAACAATATCCCTAATGCAACGCAGCTGACAAAAGCGCTCTATCTCCCTCCTTCACTTTTAACTTGCAATTTTATTATAGTGTAATTTCCATATAATGTCAATACCTTTTTGATGTTTTTTTAGGTCGAACAAGTAACCTTTTAAAAAAACATCAAAAAGGTCTTGACATTTCATGAGTGATCTTGTATAATGCAGAAGTTGCCAAAGACAGCAGGTGCGAAAGCGTAAATCCTGCCGAGGTGCGTGGATAGTTTATTTGCGTGTCTTTCTGTCCTTTGGCAGAAGGACATTTATTTTTTTCGGAGGTGAAACACATGCCCAACGCAAAGGTTCTTGAGAGCAAGAAGGCAGTTGTCGAAGCCCTGTCCGCCAAGATGAAGGAATCCACTTCCGTAGTCTTCGTTGACTACAAGGGTATCAATGTTGCTCAGGATACCGATCTGCGTAAGCAGTTCCGTGATGCAGGTGTTGAGTACACCGTCGTTAAGAACACTCTGACCCGTTTCGCAGCCAAAGAAGACGGCTACGACTTCGATGAGCTTCTCAACGGCACTACCGCAATGGCCTGCACCACCGGCGATCCCATTGCCCCTGCTCGTATCGTATGCGAGTTTGCCAAGAAGAACAAGAACACCCTGTCCATCAAGGGCGGCATTGTTGAAGGCAGCGTTCTGTCCGCAGACCAGCTTAACGGTTTCGGCGAACTGCCCAGCAAGAACGCACTGGTGGCATCCGTGCTCGGTACTTTCCTGGCTCCTATCTCCAGCCTGGCCTTTGTACTGGATCAGATCCGTGTGCAGAAGGAAGGCGGCGCTCCCGCAGCCGAGGCTGCAGAAGCTTGATCGCTTCGTAAACACAACTAACAAACCAACACACATAACTATTTAGGAGGATTATTACCATGGCTAGTGAAAAGATCACTGCTCTCGTTGAGGAAGTTAAGGGTCTGACCGTTCTGGAGCTGTCCGAGCTGGTTCATACTCTGGAGGAAGTTTTCGGCGTTTCCGCCGCTGCTGCCGCTGTTGCTGCTCCCGCTGCTGGCGCTGGCGCTGCTGCTGCTGAAGAGAAGACCGAGTTCGATCTGGTCCTGAAGTCCGCTGGCGCTAACAAGATCGGCGTCATCAAGGTCGTCCGTGCTCTGACCGGTCTGGGCCTGAAGGAAGCTAAGGAAATCGTCGACAACGCTCCCAAGACCCTGAAGGAAGCTATGTCCAAGGACGATGCCGAGAAGGCTGCTGCCGAGCTGAAGGAAGCCGGCGCCGAGGTCGAAGTGAAGTAATTTACTTCCCAACGAACATAAAACTGCTGCAACAGCTGTTGCAGCAGTTTTTATATACAAAACAAAACTGGGACACATTATTTGTGTCCCAGTTTTGTTTTATTACCCTTTTCGTCTACATAATAGGTATTTTCCAGATGACCCACCAGAGATGCCTTGACGCTGTCGATATACTCTCTGCGAAGAACAGCCTGTTCTGCCTTTTCCTCTTCGGTCAGTCCGACTGTCTTGGACTTTCTGGCAAGTTCGTTGATGCGGTCAATTCTGCTTTGTTCCATAATGCACTCCTATTGATATTGTTCTATGACAATAGATATTCTATCCTTTTTCGTTTTTCCGCCAACCTGCGCAAGTACCAGCTTACCAAAGCCACGGCAGGAGACCTTGTCCCCTTCTGCAAGCAGCTTATCCGGTTTTATACAGGGAAGATCATTGAGAGAGACTTTTCCAGTCTCGATCAAAGCCGAGGCTTTACCTCTTGCCATGTGAAAACCGGAACCAACAATGGCGTCCAGACGCAAGGAAGAAACCGTATCCCGATACTCTTTCACCGTTATCTGAGGAACAGCCAATTCCTCCAATGGAATCTGCTCCACATGAAGTTTAGTACGACCTGCGCTGACGAGATTATCCAGCACATAGGGCAGGATCTCCTTTGTCACCAGAAAATCACAGATGCCCTTTCCCACATAAATATCGCCGACCGTTTCCCGTTTGATGCCGCAGCCCATGAGACTTCCAAGGAAATCCCGATGGGTCAGTTGGTCTTTCTCAAAATAGGCCGCACGGACCGCCGCCACAGGGCCATCCTCATCCATAAGCCAGCTTTCGTCCAGATACTCCGGCAGCCAGCAGGCCATGGCACGCTCTGCATGGGAACTACCGCCAAAAAAGCGCAGTTCCATGTGGGGCAGCATTCTTCTGGTCAACACCTGTTCTCTGGGGGAAAGAAAACAGGTCACACCGGGAATGTTTTTCTGCTCTGCACCCACCAAACGGTCATATATACGTGCAAACAGCACCCGATCTTCATCATTTTCCGCTACTATGGCGATTTGTTTTTGTTTATCCATGTCAATTATCTTACCACATTTCCCGGAAAAAGCAATGGTTCTTGTGAAACAGGCAGATTTCTGCTATGATAGTAAAAGAAATCGGAGGTGTTTGGATGAAAGTTCTGGTTATCGGCGGCGGTGCCAGCGGCATGATGGCTGCACTGACTGCTGCGGAAGATCCCAACAATAAAGTCACGCTGCTGGAACGACAGAACCGTGTCGGCAGAAAGCTGCTGGCTACGGGCAACGGACGCTGCAACCTTTCCAATCTTCATGCCGATGTCTCCCACTATCACGGAAATGATCCCGCTTTTGTAAGTAAAGCAATTGAAGTATTTTCTGTGGAAAATACACTGTCTTATTTCCGGACGCTGGGACTGTTCACAGTTACGGAACCATCCGGCAAGGTCTATCCCTTCTCCGATCAGGCCAACAGTGTGGTGGATGTGCTGCGGTTTGCCTTGGAACAGCGAGGTGTGGATGTCCGATGTGGCTGTGAAGTCCTCTCCATCGGCAAAAAAGCCAGGGGCTATCAGGCCAAGACCGCTGACGAGAGTTTCTTCGGTGACAAGCTCATCCTTGCCTGCGGCGGTTCTGCCGGAAGCAAGCTGGGCGGCACTGATTGGGGCTATAAACTGCTTGCCTCCATGGGGCACAGCGTCACGCCCCTGCGCCCCAGTCTGGTGCAGATCAAAACCGATACTGCCGTGACAAAAAGCCTCAAGGGCGTCCGTGCCGAAGCCGGTATCACCTTAAAGCAGAATGGGCAGGTCGTGGCTGTCAATGAAGGTGAAGTGCAGTTTACAGACTTCGGTATCAGCGGTCCTGCTATTTTTGAGATCTCCAGACAGGCAGAGAAAGATAATCTCATTCTATTAGATTTGATGCAGCCGCTCACAGAAGAATGTTTGTGCAATGCTTTGGTACAGAGAAGAAATAGTTTCCCTGATTTACCCGGCGAAGAACTACTCACAGGACTGCTGCACAACAGACTGGGAAAGGTTGTCCTGAAGGTCAGCGGTATCCATCTGCCGGAATTGACCAAAGAATATACAGACAATGATCTGACCAGAATAGCCAGAACCGTTAAATTCTTCCCTATGACTGTTACGGGTGTCATGGGTCTGGAGCAGGCACAGGTAACTGCCGGCGGTGTAATCACCTCAGAATTCCGTCCGGACACTTTGGAAAGCCGCATGAATCCCGGTCTCTTTGCCACCGGTGAAGTGCTGGATATTGACGGTGATTGCGGCGGCTATAATCTGCAGTGGGCGTGGAGCTCCGGCAGACTGGCAGGCAAGTTGGGCAAAACAGGAGATTGACATGATTAGAATTCGAGACCTCTCTCTGACCCCGGATGATGATTTGAACCGGCTGGTACAGCTGGCTGCCAAGCATCTTCGTATCCGGGAACACGAGATCGTCCATCTGCATATCCGAAAAAAATCTATTGATGCCAGAAAAAAGCAGGATGTCCGTATTATTTACACGGTGGATGTAGAAATCAAGGAACGGGAGGATAAGCTGCTGAAGCGGCTGAGAGACCCGAAGGTCTCCCTTGCCAAGGATGACAGCTATACCATCCCAAAAGCGGCAACTCAACCGAAGCAGCGACCTGTGGTGGTTGGTTTTGGTCCTGCAGGTATGTTTGCCGCTCTGGTTCTGGCTGAAGCCGGTCTGCGTCCCATCGTTCTGGAACGGGGTGCAGATGCCCAGACACGGCATGAGAAAGTGCAGGCGTTTTGGAACACCGGCAAACTGGACCCTCAATGCAATGTCCAGTTCGGTGAAGGCGGTGCCGGTACATTCTCTGACGGGAAGCTGAATACCGGTGTCAAAAATGAACGCTGCCGCTGGGTTTTGGAGCAGTTGGCTGATGCCGGTGCCCATGGTGAAATTCTCTTTGATGCCAAGCCCCATGTGGGTACCGATGTACTTTTGACTGTGGTACAGAACATCCGTGCCAGAATCATAGATCTGGGCGGAGAGGTGCATTTTAACACACAAATGCTCCGAACCGAGCAGACAAACGGGCATTTGTCCGGTCTGTGGGTGCGGAAAAACGGCAAAGAAAGCCTGCTGCCCTGCTCTCAGGTGATCCTTGCCATCGGTCACAGTGCCAGAGATACCTTCCGCAGCCTGTTGGCGCAGAACATTCCCATGGAGCCTAAGCCCTTTTCCATGGGTGTCCGTATCGAGCACAAGCAGTCCATGGTGGATGAAAGCCAGTACGGCGTATTTGCTGGAAGTCCCAATCTGCCTGCAGCCGATTATAAACTCAACGAAAAGCTGCCTGATGGCACTTCTGCCTATACCTTTTGTATGTGTCCCGGCGGTCATGTTGTTGCGGCTGCTTCAGAGGAAGGTCGTGTGGTCACCAACGGCATGAGCTATGTGGCACGGGACGGTGAAAACGCCAATGCCGCATTACTTGTGACACTGAGCCCCAATGATTTTCCGGACAAATCCACCCTCGGGGGCATGTATTGGCAGGAAGAACTGGAAGAAAAAGCATTTGCAGCAGGCGGCAGTAATTATCATGCCCCCTGTCAGCTGGTGGGTGATTTCCTTTCCGGCAAAAAAAGCGAAGAGTTGGGATCTGTGCAGCCCACTTACCGTCCCGGTGTGACCCTCTGCGACCTCCATGCGGTACTGCCGCCCAGAATCACCGATGTTTTGGAACAGGCTCTGCCTGCTTTGGATAAGCGGCTTCACGGATTTGCTGACCCGGAGGCTGTTCTGACAGCGCCGGAGACCAGAAGTTCCTCCCCTGTCCGCATCATCCGGGATGAAACCAAACAATCTGCCCTGCAAGGGCTGTATCCCTGCGGAGAAGGCGCCGGCTATGCCGGCGGCATTATGTCCGCCGCCGTGGACGGTATGGTCTGTGCCGAAGCATTGATCGCCAATTTATAAGAATGATCCCCCGGCTCCGCCGGGGGATCATTCTTATGCCATTTCTTCCACTTCAAAATACGGGAAGTGGACAGTGAAGCGGCTGCCGCCCTCCGGGCGACGCTCTGCCTGTATCTGACCGTAGTTGCGCTGTACCAGCTCATGGACGATACTCAGACCCAGACCAGAACCGCCTGCTTGACGGGAGCGTGCTTTATCCACACGGAAGAACCGTTCAAAGACATGCTCCAGGTCTTCCTCCGGGATACCGATGCCCGTATCTTCCACCACAATCAAAACATCATCCTCCTGCCGCAGCAGTTTCAGATGGACTTCACCGCCTTGACAGTTATATTTCACGGCATTTTCCACCAGATTGAAAATGATCTGATACATATCATCTTCCTCGGTCATAACTGTACAGTCCTTTTCCATGTGACTGGTGAGGCGAACCTCTTTTTGGTCCGCCAAAGTGACCAGCATCTTAAAGACCTTTCGGACCGTCTCAGACAGATCCACCACTTCATGCTCCTGCTTGACTGCCTCCGCCTTGGAAATTGCCAGCAGCTTCTGAGCCATTCTGGTCAGACGGTCAGCCTCGTTGCCGATATCGGAGACAAATTCCCGCATGGTCTCTGCATCCATTTCGTTCTGCAAAATGGAATCCGTCAGCAGCTTAATGGAGGCAAGGGGTGTTTTCAACTCATGGGAAGCATCGGAAACGAACTGCCGCTGGGCATTTTCCGATGCCTGCAGGCGGTCTGTCAAGCGGTTGAATTCCTTTGCCAGACGGCTGAATTCGTCACCGCCGTGCATCTGGATCTTATGGCTGTACTCACCTTCTCTTGCCATCTGCACAGAGATGAGAATACGGCGCATCCGTCCGGAGGAGATCATGCCAAACACCACGGCGAACAGGATGATGGCAGCTTCCAGCGCCAAAGACAGGCGGAGGACATTTGCTTCCAGAGAGCGGATGATAGCGCCCTGATCGGGATCTTCATCAGACACATAGACGCAGCCTACAAAGCTGCCAAACTGCACCACAGGCGCAGCTGCATTGCCGCGGACAACACCGCTTTCATAGTAGCAGGAGACCACATCGTTGCCTTTCAGGGCCTCTGTGCTTTCCTGAAACTCCACATATTCCCCTTGGGCAGACTCCTCCCGGGAATCATACAAAGCCAGTCCGGTGCCGTCCATAATGAGGACCCGATCCACATTCAGCTCACCCAGAACAGAGATGATCTGGGCTGCGTTATCGGCATTGAGATTTTCCACGCCGGAAAGGGATGTACTGACCAGCAGGGCTTTATCCAAAAGGGCTGCTGCCTTTGATTTGTAAATAAGGTTCCGGGTCGTTGTGGCTGAATAGGTGTTCAAGAACACCAGCATCAGCGCTGTCAGCAGCACATACACAGCAGCGTTGCGCAAATGAGAGCTGACCATAAACGGAAACCAGCGTCTTTCAGTTTTTGAAATAGTAGCCAACTCCCCACTTTGTCATAATATGTGCAGGCTCTGCAGGATCCCGCTCCAGCTTTTCACGCAGGCGGCGGATGTGCACATCGACTGTTCGGATATCGCTGCGGTATTCATAATCCCAGATGGTATCCAGCAGGGTCTCACGGGAGTAGACTCGGTTGGGATTGCGCATCAGCAATTCCATCAGGTCAAACTCCTTGGCAGTCAGGTCCACAAGCGTACCATCGTTATAGGCGTTTCTGCTGTCCACATCCAGGCAGATATTGTCACAGGTCAGAACGGTCTGTTTCTCTTCCTTTTTGCTGCCGCCGGTACGGCGAAGCAGTGCCCGGACACGGGCTTTCAGTTCCAGAATATTGAAGGGCTTTGTGAGGTAATCATCGGCACCGTGTTCAAAGCCCATGAGCTTATCCATATCATCGGCCTTTGCCGTGAGCATGATAATGGGCACATCGGAAAACTCCCGAATCCGCTGGCATGCCTCCAATCCGTCCATTCTGGGCATCATCACATCCAGAATGATCAGATCCACCTGTTGGGAAGATGCGATTTCCAAAGCCTCCTGACCATCACTGCCCGTAAGCACTTCGTAGCCATCGTTTTCCAGATTGAACTTTATGCCTTTTACAAGCAATTTTTCATCGTCTACCACAAGGACTCTCATCTTGTACCTCCTATCGAGATATACTCTTTCATGCCTTCAAATTTCTTTTCGCCGATGCCTTCCACATCCATGATCTGCTCAATACTTGTAAAAGGGCCGTTTGTTTGCCGATAGGCAATGATCTTCCCCGCAATGGCAGGACCGATACCGGGCAGAAGTTCCAGTTCCTCCTGATTTGCAGTATTCAGATCAACAGGACCTTTCGGCTCCGAAATCTCTTCCGGTGCAGCTGTCTCCACAGGGGTTGCGGTCATGGTAAATTCAGCCGGTCTGTTATTGTAGCCGAACAGATAACCAAGACAGGCAGCCAGAACAACCAGCAGACAGCAAAAGATGACACTTGCTGCTCTCTCCTTCTTCATCCCAGCCACCGCCCCATTCATTGACATTAGAAGATTATTTGGTATAATTATAGCACATTACAAACCATCTCGGCAATGCCCATTGACATAGGAGTTACCATGAAACTGAAAAAATATATTTCCCTGTTCCTGCTTGTTTCCCTTCTGCTGGCTTTGACTGTGCCTGTCTTTGCCGCAGAGGAAGAAGAATTTGACGGAGACGGCATTTTTAATTCCCCCGTAGGCTCTGCCCTTCTGGTGGAAACTACCACCGGAACCGTCCTCTACGCAAAGGATGCAGACGAACAGCGCTATCCCGCCTCTTTGACCAAGATCATGACCTGTATGCTGGTACTGTCTCACTGCGATCTCAACGACACCGTGACCGTTTCTGAGACTGCACTGGCGGGCATGGAGATTGGATCTTCCATTGGTGACAACCATCTGGAGGTGGGCGAACAGATGCGTCTGGAAGATATGCTCTATCTGATGATGCTGGAATCTGCCAACGAAGCCACCATTGCGCTGGCGGAGCATGTGGCAGGCTCCCTGGAGAGCTTCATCGAACTGATGAACACCACCGCACAGGAGCTGGGCTGCACCAACACCCATTTTGTCAACCCCCACGGTCTTCATGACGAAGATCACTACACCACAGCCAACGATCTTCGGAAAATCGTGGAAAAGGCACTGGAAGACGAGACCTTCCGCACCATCACCAACACTGCAACCTATGAACTCCCTGCCACCAATCTCCACGAAGGCAGAACTATGTATTCCACCAACCAGCTCATCAACAAGGACATGGGCAGCAACTATTTCTACTATTCCAAGGCCTCCGGTGTGAAGACCGGCTTTACCACCCCTGCCGGGCGCTGCCTGATCACCACTGCCACCGATGACAATCTGAACCTGCTTTCCATTATTTTGAAAGCAGAGACCATGCCCGATGAAAACGGCAACTGGGTCTACCGCAGCTTCCCCGAGACCATCAACCTGTGCGAATGGGGCTTTGAGAACTATCGCATTTCCACTGTTATGAGTACCCTCTATCCCGTAGCGGAGATTCCCGTGAATATGGCTGCCGGTGCAGAGGCAGTTGCCCTTGCACCTGTACAGGAGGTCCGCACCCTCATTGAGGCAGGCTATGACCCGGAAAAGGTCGTCCTTTCTGTGACTCTCCACAGTGACAGTGTAGACGCTCCTGTGGAAGCCGGTCAGGTTCTTGGCGAGGTCACAGTCTCTTACGAGGGAGAAGTCCTTGGTTCCAGCGATCTGGCAGCCATTACCTCTGTGGCAAGATCGGAGATCTCCCGTCAGGCCAACGAATCTGCCGAATATGTAGCTGCCAACTGGTGGAAGTGGCTGCTGGGTATTCTCATTGCCATTGCAGTGATTATCATCATTTGTCTGATTCTGCTGCAATACTACCGCCGTCAGCAGCGCAAGCGCAAGGTGGCTGCCCGCCGCAGAGCATTGGAACTGCAAAAACGCAAGCGGGAGTGGAACATTCCCGAGGACTGAGGTGACATAGATGGATTGGGAAACTCTGGAACAAAGTTGTCTGGAATGTCATAAATGCGATCTGTGCAGCCAGAGAAACCATGTGGTCTTTGGTGTAGGTCCTCACGATGCAGAGGTTCTGTTTGTAGGCGAGGGTCCCGGTCAGCAAGAGGATCTGCAGGGTGAGCCCTTTGTCGGTGCTGCAGGCAGATTCTTAGATGACATGCTCTCCATCATCGGTCTGAGCCGAAAAAACTGCTACATTGCCAATATTGTCAAATGCCGTCCGCCTCATAACCGGGATCCTCTGGCTGAGGAGCAAGATGCCTGTATGCCCTGGCTGCGGATGCAGACCAAGCTGCTGCGCCCAAAAATCATCGTCTGTCTCGGTCGGATCGCCGCTATGAAGCTGATTCGGGAGGATTTTAAGATCACCCGTGAACACGGTCAATGGACGGAAAAAGGCGGCATTCAATTTACAGCTCTATATCACCCCTCTGCCCTTTTGCGGGATGAGAGTAAGCGCCCGGAGACCTTCCGGGATCTGAAAAAATTGCGGGAAATGGTACTTGCCTGTACCGATGATCCCCAGCGATATTCCCTTGATTAACGGAGGCAAATCCATGTCCAATATACCTGCCCAGCAGTCTCTGGGCACCGGTCATGTAAAGAAGCTATTGCTGCAGTTGGCTGTTCCTGCCGTTCTTGGGCAGGTGGTCAATCTGCTTTACAATATCGTTGACCGCATTTATATCGGTCACATTCCGGTCATTGGCGCAGATGCCCTGACCGGTGTCGGTCTGTTCAATGCCATTTTGATGCTCATCACAGCCTTTTCCATGCTTTTAGGCTCCGGCGGTGCGCCCCTGGCTGCCATCGCCATGGGTCGGCAAGAAAAAGAAAAAGCCGAAAAAATTCTTGGCAACTGCTTCACCATGCTGATGCTTCTGGCAGTGGTGCTGACGGCTGTGCTGTATTATTTCTGCCCGGTTCTCCTTCGGCTTTTTGGTGCCAGCAAGGATACCCTCCCCTACGCCCTCCAGTACGGACGGATTTACATCTGCGGCAGTATCTTTGTGCTGACCGTCATGGGCATGAATCCCTTTATCACCACACAGGGTTTTGCCAAGATCAGTATGCTCACCACCGTCATCGGTGCTGTTTGCAACATCATCCTTGACCCCATTTTTATTTTTGTTCTGGATCTGGGTGTGGCAGGTGCGGCACTGGCCACTGTTATCAGTCAGGCGGTCAGTGCTGTCTGGATCTTGTTGTTCCTTACGGGCAAAAAGACCATCCTTCGGCTGAAGCCCTCCTCCATGGTGCTCAGCCGCAAAATCATTCTGCCCTGTATGGCATTGGGTGTATCCACCTTTGTGATGATGTCTACGGAGAGCCTTCTCTCTATCAGTTTTACTTCCAGTCTGGCTCGATATGGCGGCGACTTGGCAGTGGGTGCCATGACAATTTTGACCAGTCTCAATCAGCTGCTTTACATGCCCCTTTCCGGCATCTGCCATGGCGGTCAGCCTATCATCAGCTACAACTTCGGTGCCAACCAGCCCAAACGGGTCAAAGAGGCTTTCTTTACGCAGTTGGTTGCCTGTGTGGGCTACACCACCCTGTTCTGGCTGTCCATTATGTTGGCACCCCGGTTCTTTACGGGTCTGTTTACATCCAATGCCCAGTTGGCGCAGTACAGCGCCTGGGCGGTGCGGATCTTCCTGGCCTGCGGTTTTTCCATGGGCTTGCAAAACTGCTGCCAGCAGAGCTTCATGGCCCTGGGTCAGGCAAAGGTCAGTCTGCTGCTGGCCTGCCTGCGAAAGCTGATCCTACTGATCCCCTTGATTTTTATTCTGCCCAATTTCTTTGGAGACAAGGTTTTTGCGGTCTTTCTGGCAGAGCCGGTCAGTGACTTCACTGCCGCCGCCATCACGACCACGGTATTCCTCACCAGTTTCGGTAAGATTTTGAAAAAAGGTCCGCAAAAAAATGAGAGCTGATTTCAGCTCTCATTTTTTTAATAAGCGATTTTCCATATAATCATGGGCATTCTGCTCTAAGGTGTCGTCCAGGGGCACGAGGTCAATTTCTCCGTATTTGCGCTCCAGCGCAAGGCGGAGGATCTGATCGCACAAAACCGGATTTTTGGGCAGCAGACTTCCGTGAGCGTAGGAGGCAAAAACATTTTTGTACCGGGCGCCCTCTGTGCCGTCAGTGCCGTTGTTTCCGCCGCCGGAGAGGACTTTGCCCAAAGGCTTCACACCGCTGCCAAGGGTCGTCAGACCTGCGTGATTTTCAAAGCCAACCACGGTGGTATCCAGTTCTTCGCAGATATAGGCACAGTTGCCCACCAACCGCTTTTGTCCGCACTTGGTCTGCACATCCAGAATACCGAGACCTTCCAGTTTCTGGCCTTCAGCAGTCTCATAGGTTTTTCCCAGCAGTTCATAACCGCCGTCAACAGCAAGAACCGGTACACCGGCTTCCACTGCCACTGCAAGGGCTGCTGCCTTATTTGCTTTGGCATCTTCCAAAAGCAAAGGCTGTGCAAAGGGCTGTCCGTTTCCAATAAAGATCAGATCAAATGCCTCTGCATCCAATACATCACCCATCTGAACGGGAATGATCTCCACATCAATGTTCCGCCACTGCAGCCGCTTTTCCATGCAAATCAGATTGCCCCGGTCACAGGAGAGGTTCATTACATCGGGATAGAGGTGACAGATTTTCAGTTCCATACTTCCTCCTTATTCCCAGAAGGCCTTGAAGCCAAAGTTCTTACTGATGGTACTCCGCAGATCCAGCATAGCTGTATAGGTGGGCATGATGTAGCAGGGTTTACCCAGAGCTACACAAGCCTTCGTCAGATCCAGATAATCGGGAATCACCTGAATTCTCTCTGCCGGCATACCTGCATACTTAAATCGCATAGCCATATCGGCAGCACGGTTGCCGGAGATCAGCACATGGGACAAAGTATCTCCCATAGCCGTCAGACGCTCGATATCCACATCCCAGATCCAGCTGATATCTCTGCCGTCCTGGGTCTTATCGCTGAGACAAACAGCAAAAGTGAACGGCTCCGTCATCTGGGTCAGGAAGTTCAAAACCTGATTGCAGCCGGCAGGGTTCTTGATGAGGATCATCCGCAGAGGCACGCCTTCGATCTCAAACTTTTCCATACGACCGAAACCGCAGGAGAAAGCAGAAAGAGCCTTTGCCGTCACCGCCATATCCAGACCCAGCGCTTTGCCGCAGGCCATGGCGGAACAGGCATTATAGATATTATAACCGCCGGGCTGACCGATCAGCGCAGGATAGGTCTGCTCACCATCACGGAAAACCACTTCAGAGTGTTCTGCATCGGACACAACCACTTCCGACACAGAGATCTGAGGCGACCGTCTGCTGCAGCCGCAGGCAGGACAGCGATAGCCCCCCAGATGACCGTAGGTCACATAGTCATAGGCATATTCGTGACCGCAATTCCGGCAGAAGGGTGCATCAGAGATTTCATCGACCTTGCTCTTATAGATAGGCTTGTCCACACCGTAGAACACCACAGGATTCTCCACGCCTTCCGCCAGAGAGCCGGAGATAGAATCATCGGCATTGAGGCACAGGACAGCGTGCTTGCTGCGGGAAATACCAATGCGGATATTCTCCAATGTCTGACCGATATCACCGTAGCGGTCCAGCTGGTCGCTGAACACATTGGTGACCACCACAACCTTGGGGTCCACCAGCTTACCGATGGTCTTAAATGCCGCTTCATCGGATTCGATGACGGCATAATCGTATTTGCACTTGCCGCTTAAAGAAGCGTGCATGGCAAACTCCGCCGTGACACCGCTGAGCAGGTTCGCACCGGACTTATTGGCAAAGTAAGAGATTCCGGAATCGGCAAGAGCCTGCTCGATCATACGAGCGGTGGTGGTCTTGCCGTTGGTACCCGTGACGATGATCGTCGTCACGGTCTTTGCCAAATATCCCAATGCGCCGGGGCACAGCTTCAGGGCCACACGCCCCGGAAAGTCTGTACCGCCTCTGCCAAGCATACGCAGGGCAAAACGGGTAAATTTGCAGCCGATTACGGCTAAAGAAACTCGAATATTCATGGCTATGTTATACCACAATCAGTAGAAGATTACAACAAAAATGCTTTCGCTTTAATGCAAAAGTTTACAATTTGTAAATTTTCATCAGACAAGGGTTGTTTCTCCCGTCGAATTTTGTTATACTGATAAAAAGTGAGGAGAACATTATGAAATTTATTTCCTGGAATGTCAATGGGCTTCGTGCCTGTCTGCAAAAAGGTTTTATGGAATTCCTTGCGGAAGCCAATGCTGATTTCATCTGTCTGCAGGAGACAAAGCTTCAGGCTGGTCAGGTGGACTTGGACCTGCCCGGTTATCATCAGTTCTGGAATTATGCGGAAAAAAAAGGCTATTCCGGTACTGCTATCTTTGCAAAGGAAGAACCGCTCTCTGTGACCTATGGCCTCGGTGTGCCGGAACTGGATACGGAAGGTCGCTGCATCACTCTGGAATATGCCGATTACTATGTAGTCAACTGCTACACACCCAATGCCCAGGATGGCTTAAAGCGTATTGACCATCGACTGGCATGGGACGCAGCTTACAGAGCTCACCTGCAGAAGCTGGATACTGTCAAGCCGGTGATTGCCTGTGCCGACTATAATGTGGCCCATCAGGAAATCGACTTGAAAAATCCCGGTCCCAACCGGGGAAATGCCGGTTTCTCCGACGAGGAACGGGAGTCCTTTACCAAACTTCTGGACGCAGGCTTTACAGATACCTTCCGGTTCCGCAATCCGGAGGCCACGGGTACCTACTCCTGGTGGAGCTATCGTTTCAATGCGAGAAAGAACAACGCCGGTTGGCGTATTGACTATTTTCTGGTCTCTGACCGGGTGAAGGATCGTATCACCGAAACCCCCATCTATTCTGAGGTGTTCGGTTCCGATCACTGCCCTGTGGGACTGACCATCGAGGTGTAATATGAAACTGAAAAAACGAATTCTGACACTGATTTTATGTCTGGCGCTTCTGGCTTGTTCCGTGCCTATGGCCTCCGCTGCCGGTAATTTTACCGGCGTTGCCAACTGGTTTGAACCCAGTCTGCGGGAAATGGAGCAGCTGGAGTTGCTGCCTGAGGCTTTTTCCGGTATGAATCTTTCCCAAAACATCACACGGGCAGAGATGTGCCGTCTGGCTGTTCATGCTTTGGAGATCATCGTTGGTTACTCCATCGTTCCGGAGCGCAGTGACTATTTCAGCGATACCACTGCCGATTACATTGTCAAAGCCTATGAACTGGGTATCGTCAGCGGTTATCCCGATGGCAGCTTCAAGCCCAATAACAACCTCACTCGGCAGGAGTTCTTCCAGATCGTGGAGAATTTCTGCAATGCCGCTGCATTCCTGCCCACTGCTGACAGCAGCTATCTGACATCCTTCGGTGATGCCGCCTCCGTTGCCAACTGGGCACAGGAGGCAGCCCAGATCTGTGTGAAATACGGCTATGTCAACGGTCGTGGCTATGGCGACAAGTCCTATCTGGAGCCTACGGGCAACGCCACCCGTCAGGAGGCTATGGCCATGTTCCTCCGTGCCTACAAGAGCCTCAACGAATACTACTATTTCATCAAAAACGCACAGGTCGTCGTGGATGAAAACACCGGCAGCGCCGGCGTGACCGGCGAAAATTCCGTGGTGGACAATGTGAATATCACCGGTGTGGACAAGCACATGATGGTCACTTCCAACGGTCTGAACATCCGTTCCGGCTGGTCTACCAACGCCTCTATTCTTGGCACTGTCAGCTTCGGCACCGATCTGACTGTCACCGGTTTGTGCGAAAACGGCTGGGTGCAGATTCTCTACAAGGGTCAGGTCGCCTATGTCAGCGGCGAACATGTCTCCGATTATCAGCAGGTGGATCAGAATGCCAGCCAGAGTGCCCTGGACATTGCCAATTTTGCCATGACCTTTGTGGGCTATCCCTATGTCTACGGCGCAGAACATCCCGATTATGGCTTTGACTGCTCCGGTTTGGTCTACTACTGCTTCGGTCAGTACGGTCACAGCCTCAAGCGTACCGCCGACGATCAGATGAAAAACAACGGTGTCGCTGTCTCCCGTGACAGCCTCCAGGTTGGCGATCTGGTGTTCTTCGGCAGCGGCAGCTATGCAAACCACGTTGGTATCTACATCGGCAACGAGAACTTTGTCCATGCTGCCAACCCCTCTTCCGGCGTTCGTGTTTCCTCCATGAACGAGACCTATTACGCCACTCGTTATCTAGGCGCCAGACGGGTCCTTTAACCATTGGTCGTGCATTGGCAGCCGCCAGAAACCGTCTCTGATCTCAAAAAAGCAGATCAGCGGTTCGCAGGGACAGGGTTCATGGGCGGCATAGGGAAACAGGAGCATATCCCCTGCACGGCGACACTCGATGGGTTTTCCCAGAAGTGTTCCTTTCCAATTCTCCTGTGGAGACAGGGAAAACACCTGCGATAAGGAAGGAACAGACGCTTTGGACATTCTGCGTCTGCAGGTCAGCACCGAGCCGTTCTTTTCCAAAACCCCAAGGCGCTGATCGCCGCAATAGAGCCGTTCCACACGGTCGGACAGGATCTCACATTCACATTCGATATTCCAGTACAGCCCTTGATCTGTCACCTTGCATTTTCCGATGGTCTGGCCTAAGTGAACAACAGGAAATTCCATGCAAACACCCCCATAGAAATGAGCCTCTCTCATAGTTTTATGAGAGAGGCTCTTGGTTTATTATGGCGTTTGCAGACCGAAGCTGACAGCAATGGCACTGTCGATCTGGTTCATGACCCGGTCATCCACATGACCCATATGTTCCCGAAGCCGACGCTTATCAATGGTTCGTATCTGCTCCAGAAGCACGATAGAATCCTTCGTCAGACCCACATCATGGCCGGTCAGGGAAATATGGGTAGGCAGCTTTGCCTTTCCCGTCTGACTGGTAATAGCCGCAGCAATAACAGTTGGTGAATGACGGTTGCCTGTGTCGTTCTGCACGATCAGGACCGGTCGAGTACCGCCCTGTTCGCTGCCGACCACAGGACTCAGATCTGCGTAAAAAATATCGCCTCGTTTTACGGTAGTATCCATTGGCTTCACACTCCGTGAGTAAAGTGACACGCCTTTCCGCCGCAGCGGCAGGTGTTACTCATATTCTCCCACACGGCAGCGGTTTTATACCATAAAAAGGCTCCCCAAACATTCTATGCTTGGAGAGCCATAAAATTCGACAAGTTTTCCTCAGACGATATATTGCAAAATCTCAGAAGCCTTGCCATTCTGGAGATAGATGCGAGGAATTCTTTTATTGATTCTACAGAGAATTTCATAGGGGATCGTATCCAGCTGCCGTGCCAGGACCTCGCAGGGCTGACCGGTACCGATAACGGTCACAGGATCACCCACCTGCACCTCGGGAATATCCGTCACATCCACCATGCACAGATCCATGCAGATGCGACCGACCACCGGCGCAGCCTTGCCGTGGATCAGAAATGCTGTCTGACCGGAGAGTCTTCTGGAAAGCCCGTCAGCATAGCCTATGGACAGCACTGCAAGGGTTCTGGGTTCCTCAGTCATATAAGTTCTGCCGTAGCTGACGGATGTGCCGGCAGGAACCTGCTGCAGCTGACTGACGGTAGTATAAAGACGCATCACCGACTGCAAATTTAGGATTTCTGCTGCATCGTCGGACGGCGCAATGCCATAAGTACAAATACCGGGACGAACCATATCCAGTGCATATTCCGGGTACAAAAGTGTTCCGCCGGAATTGCAGCAATGGCGAAGCTCCGGATGAACACCGGCATCTTCCATCCCATTTACCGCCTGTTCAAATCGGGCATACTGCTGTCGGGTATAGACAACATCATCCTCCTGACGACTGTCAGCCACGCTAAAGTGGGTGAAAACACCTTCCACATGGAGGTGAGGCAGCTTTGCTGCTTCAATCATCTGGGCAATGCCATTTTCATCCGCTCGGAAGCCCAGACGGGTCATGCCCGTATCCACCTTCAGATGGACATTGAGAATGAAATTCGTGCCGTTCAAAGTATCATTGAGTGCCTTGGCATATTCCAGAGAATGGACTTCCTGTACCAGGTCCAGATAGATCATATTCTCGGCATACATGGGAGGCGTATAGCCTAAAATCAGAATCGGGGCACGGATGCCGCCCCGTCTGATCTGCACAGCCTCCTCCAGATTGGAAACTGCCAGATACTCAGCGCCCAATTCCACCAGTGCATGGCTCATGGGAACAGCACCGTGACCGTAGGCATCGGCCTTCATGACGCCTAAAAAACGGCATCCGGCAGGAATATGACTGCGTATTTCGTGATAGTTGTGTGCAAGGGCATCCAGATCCACATCTGCCCATGTACGCTTCAGTAGCTTCATAGTGTTATCCTTTCAGTTGAAACTGAGAAATCTCCAATGTCAGACAGCGAGTTCCATCGTAGGCGATCTCACTGTGAACCGGTGTGCCGCTGCTGTCCAGCCATGTGTCGATGACCAGTTCCCCGTCATCGTAGCCGTCCAGATATGTGGTACGCAGCAAGTCGCCGTCTTTCCCGGCGGAAGAAATGTAGGCGCTGTGCCAACAGCTGCAAAGCAGCCAAGCAGCTTCCATGGCAGAAACTCTGCCGCCGGCCATGGTTCCAAAATCCAGCGCCATACCGTCAAACTCCACGGCAGCACCGTTACCGGAAACAGTTGCCGAGATACCGGCGATCTCCTCCGGCTGCAAAACCTCTATCCGGGCATTTTCCCCTGCCGCATAATCGCAGGAAACGGAGAATTCATAGACCCGTTCTCCAAAATCCGCACGAATATCGGCAAGAAATGTGCATCCGCCTGCCTCCAGCAAAGCTGTCCGCAGGTCGAGGGCCTGTTGGGCAGGCTCCCGACTTTGTCCGCAGCCTGCGAGCAACAGTACCATTATAACACAGCAAAGGATTTTCTTCCAGACCATTCCACCACTTCCCTAAGGTAAAAGCTGCGGAAGCGCCTCCAGAAGGTCATTGGGACCCATACCGTACTGCCCCAGCCGTGCCGCTGCCAGATCCCCTGCTGTGCCATGAATCCATGCCGCTGTTGCTGCAGCTTCCAGAGGTGCAACACCTTGTCCCAGAAGCGCCGTGAGGATTCCACCCAAAACATCACCGCTGCCGCCGGTCGCCATTCCGGCATTGCCCGTTCGGTTTACATAAGTATTCTTCCCATCGGTGATGACAGTTTCATGACCTTTTCGCAGGACGACAGCATCCAATTCTCTTGCCAGAGAACCGGCACCGGTCATTCTGTCCTCCTCCGCACGCTGGGTCAGACGGCGGAACTCCCCTTCATGTGGGGTCAGGATCAGCGAACAAGCCGCTCCGCGCAGTACATCCTTATGCGCTGCCATGGCATTTATGCCATCGGCATCCAGAACCAGAGGGCATTTGCAATTCTGAATGATCTGCGGAATGAGCATGTCCAGTTCTGCACTTCTGCCAAGACCGGGACCTACCAAACAGGCATCTGCCTGCTCCAGTTTTTCTAAGATATATGGCAGTGCCTCCACAGAGAGTTTTCCCTCCCGATCCGGCAGAGGAAACACCATAGGCGCATCCAGTTTGGATGCCACAATGGGATAGACCAATCCGGGCACACCGAGGAAGACCAGTCCTGCCCCCGTGCGCAAAGCCGCCTTAGCTGCCAGTGCCGGTGCACCGGTATAGCCCTCCGCTCCGCACAGGAGAAGAATTTTTCCGTAATCCCCTTTATGAGTGTTCTGATCTCTGGGCGGACAGTTCCGCACTACCAATGCAGCTGATGTTCTTCTTGTGATTTTGACCTTATGCATCCCTGTCCCTCCTTCTTTTTTGTTTATTATACTATTTTATAAAATTGATGTCAATTTCTCTTGCATCTGCCATCTTTCTGTGCTAAAATATGGCGGAATATGATAAAAGCGATGATCGAGCTGCCAAAGACCATCACCGGCTGCAGAGAGGACGGGGTTGCTGAAACCGTCTGCCGGCGTTCAGCGGCCTTCCCTCGTGAGCTGCGGCCTGAACTTTCAGTAGGGCTTGCCGGGTGTCTCCGTTAAAGACACAGAGTGCGTCATTTGACGAATTTTGGGTGGTACCGCGGAAGTCTGTCTTTCGTCCCTTAGGGGATGGAAGGCTTTTTTATTTTATATATTCAACAAAAAGGAGTTTTGATACGATATGAAGCAGCAGCTGGAAACGATCCGGCAGGAAGCCCTTGCCGCATTGGATGCAGCCACAGATGCACAGGAACTGGATGCCCTCCGCGTCCGTTATCTGGGCAAGAAGGGTGAGCTGACCGCCGTTTTGAAGATGATGGGCAAGCTCTCTCCTGAGGAGCGTCCTGTCATGGGTCAGGTTGCCAATACCGTCCGTGCAGACATTGAAGAAAAGCTGGAGCAGGTACAGTCCTCCATCGCCGCCAAGGCTATGGAAGCCCGACTCAAGGAAGAAGCCGTTGATGTGACCATTCCCGGTGAGACCGTGGAACTGGGTCATCAGCATCCCATGAATATGGTTCTGCAGGAGATCAAGGATATCTTCGTTGGTATGGGTTATCAGGTAGTCGACGGTCCCGAAGTGGAGCTTTCCTCCTATAACTTCACCCGTCTGAACATCGAGGAAGGTCATCCCTCCCGTGACCGCAGCGATACTTTCTACTTTACCGATGACGATTCCGTCATTCTCCGTACCCAGACCAGCCCCATGCAGATCCGCTTTATGGAAAACAACAAGCCGCCTCTGTGTATGCTGGCTCCCGGTCGTGTGTTCCGTAAGGACGAGGCTGACGCCACTCACTCCCCCATGTTCCATCAGATTGAAGGTCTGGTGGTGGCTGAAAACATCACCATGGGCGATTTGAAGGGCGCTCTCATCAACATCATGCGCCGCATCTACGGTGCCGATTCCCAGATGCGTTTCCGTCCCCACCACTTCCCCTTTACTGAGCCCAGCTGCGAAATGGACATGCAGTGCCATAAGTGCCACGGCACCGGCGAGGTGGACGGTCAGGTGTGCTCCACCTGCCACGGTGAAGGCTGGATCGAACTGTTGGGTGCCGGTATGGTTCACCCCACCGTTCTGGAAAACTGTGGCATTGACCCCGAAAAGTATTCCGGCTTCGCCTTCGGCATGGGTCTGGAGCGTATGGCCATGGGCCGTCTGCGCATCAATGACCTGCGTCTGATCTTCGACAACGATGTCCGGTTCCTGAACCAGTTTTAAGGAGGGATAGCAACATGAAACTCAACAGAAAATGGCTCCATGAGGAATTCGTGGACCTGTCCCATGTTTCCGATAAGGAATATGTCGAAACCATGACCGTCTTCGGTCAGAAGGTGGAGACCTACGAGCG
>JAZNNW010000151.1:0-18082 GCA_045580485.1 Candidatus Avilachnospira sp.
AGCAGGGTGTGAAACTTTCCAAGATCACCAATCTTTCTGATGATATTGCTTTGGCGCTGGGCGCCAGCGGTGTGCGCATTGCACCGATTCCCGATAAGATCTCGGTGGTAGGTATTGAGGTGCCCAACAAGCTGGTTTCCACCGTGTCTATCCGCGACGTGATCGAGTCCCGCGACTTTGTGGACCATCCTTCCAAGGTGGCCTTTGCCATCGGCCGCGACATCGGCGGCAGCAACATTATTGGCAATATTGCAAAGCTGCCCCACGTGCTGATTGCAGGTACCACGGGTTCCGGTAAGTCGGTGTGCACTAACTCGCTGATTATTTCCCTTATGTATAAGGCATCCCCCGACGATGTGCGCTTTATTATGGTGGACCCCAAGATGGTGGAACTTGCGCCTTATAACGGCATTCCTCATCTGCTGATCCCCGTAGTTACCGACCCCAAGAAGGCGGCAGGTGCGCTGCAGTGGGCTGTTTTCGAAATGATGAAGCGTTACAAGACCTTCTCCGAACACGGCGTAAAAGACCTGACCGGTTACAACGCTCTGGCAGAAAACGACCCCAACCTCAAGCACATGGCAAGCGTTGTGGTAGTTATCGACGAATTGGCAGACTTGATGCTGGTGGCAGCCAAGGAAGTGGAAGAAGCCATCTGCCGTGTGGCACAGATGGGTCGTGCCTCCGGTATCCATCTGGTCATCGCCACCCAGCGTCCCTCTGCCGATGTCATCACCGGCCTCATGAAGGCCAACATCCCCTCCAGAATTGCCTTCGCCGTGGCCTCCGCCATGGAGTCCCGGATCATTCTGGATACGGCCGGTGCGGAGAAACTGGTGGGCAAGGGCGATATGCTCTATGCGCCTCTGGGTCAGGGCAAGCCCCGCCGTGTCCAGGGCTGCTTCATCACCGATGACGAAGTACAGGCAGTGGTGGACTTTATCAAGAAAAACTCCACAGCTTCCTATGACGACTCTGTCATGGAACAGATCGACCAGAAGGCTGCGGAAAGCGGCAAGTCCTCCGGCGGTGCTTCTGTGACTGCGGAGCCGGTGACCGATGGGGACGAACTGCTGCCTCAGGCTGTGGATATCATTCTGGAAACGGGACAGGCCTCTGTCTCTATGCTCCAACGGCGGCTGAAACTGGGCTATGCCAGAGCGGCACGCATTGTGGACGAAATGGAGGAAAAGGGTATCGTCGGCCCCTTTGAAGGTTCCAAGCCCCGTCAGCTGCTGATCACCAAGGAACAGTGGCAGCAGATGCAGGGTCTGGCTCCCATGGAGGATGAAAATCCCCCTGTGGAGGAGGAAATCCCCTAAAACAGTCATATTTTGCGCTGCATCCGAACAGTCGGAGTGGCAGCAGGAGGTAATAAAAAATGAATAACAATCGCACATCTCTGGAAAAGACCAAGGCCTTAGTGGGCATGGCCATTTTCACCGCAATCGTAGTGGTCCTGCAGGTAATCGCAACCGCTCTGGGACGGATGGGTCTGACACCGCCTTCTCTGGTGCTGATTCCCATTGTCATCGGCTCTGCCGTCTACGGATTAAAAACCGGTGCCTGGCTTGGCTTGGTCTTTGGCATCGTGGTCCTGCTGGCAGGCATTATGGGTGCAGACCTGTTCACCGCCGGTATGTGGAACTACAATCCCCTGGCAACAGCCGCCATCTGTATCGTCAAGGGCGTGACAGCCGGTTTTGTGGCAGGTGCTGTCTACAAGGGTCTCAGCAAGGTTAATGGCATTCTCGGTGCCGTGGCAGCTGCTGTGGTCTGCCCCATTGTCAATACAGGGCTGTTCCTGTTGGGTTCCACCCTGTTTTTCAAGTCCTATCTCATGGAGACCTATGCTGTGGAGGCAGCCGGTTTCATTGGCTTTTTGTTCATCGGACTGGTCGGGGTCAATTTCCTCATCGAAATGGCCATCAATCTGGTGCTCAGTCCCATGATCGTTCGGGTTTTGAAAGTTCGCAAGAGAAAATAATGCTATTTTCAAAAGGCTCCCTGTAAAAGGGAGCCTTTTTGTCGAAAAAAGATTGACTTTTCCAATTTATGAACATATAATGAATAAACCAAGCATGATAGAGGTGCGAAGTTCAAAAGTACGCTTTCTTTCCTGACAGGCCTTTGGAAGCGGAAAGGGGAATTCGCCGAGGTGCACAGTCTCCGGCCTGGGAGCTGTGTTGCCGGGCCGTGGGAGAAGATCCTGCGGACTGTCATCCTATGGATGGAGCGCTGTCGCTGGTTCATACAAGGGACTTGTATGGAGCTATGGCGCTGCCATGGCTTCATTTTTTTGTCAATAAAAGAAAAGGAGAATACACATGAAAAACAAGAGAATCTCTCTGGTGGCTCTCATCGTGGCAATTGCAGTCATCGCAATGGCTGTCATCGTGACCGTCACCGGCGTGGAGACCGTTGCCACTTTCTGGGCACTGGTTCCTCCCATCGTGGCCATCGGCTTGGCCCTTATCACCAAGGAGGTTTACTCCTCCCTGTTCACCGGTATCGTCGTCGGCGGTATCCTGGGCTGCATGGGCTCTGCCCCTGCTGCTGTTGACCATGTGGTCAGCACCGGTATCATCGCTGCCATCGAAGGCACTGCCGGTATCTTCCTGTTCCTGGTCATTCTGGGTGTCATCGTCGCCCTCATCAACAAGGCCGGCGGCAGCGCTGCCTTCGGTCGCTGGGCTGAGACCCATATCAAGACCCGTGTCGGCGCACAGCTGGCTACCTTTGTTCTGGGCGTGCTCATCTTCATCGATGACTATTTCAACTGCCTGACTGTCGGCTCCGTCATGCTGCCTGTCACTGATGGTCACAAGATCTCCCGTGCAAAGTTCAGCTATCTGATCGATGCCACTGCAGCTCCTGTCTGCATGATCGCTCCCATCAGCTCCTGGGCTGCCGCTGTTTCCAGCTATGTGGAGATCGAGGGTCTGTCCGGTATCGAGCTGTTCATCAAGGCCATTCCCTTCAACTTCTACTCTCTGTTGACTTTGGTGTTCATCGTGGCTTTGGTCGTCATGAAGGCCGACTTCGGCCCCATGGCCAAGCATGAGCGCAACGCCATTGAAAAGGGCGACCTGTTCTCCACCGACGAGCGTGTGGATGGTGAAGAAGTCTTTGCCAACCCCAGAGGCAAGGTCATTGACCTGATCCTGCCCGTGGTGGTTCTGGTTGTGATCTCTGTCATCGGTCTGCTGTACATCGGCGGTTTCTTCAGCGGTGTTGATTTTGTTACTGCATTTGCTGACACCGATGCAACGGTCGGTCTGCCCTGGGGTGCTATCATTGCCCTGATCGTCATCGTGGCATATCTGATGATCCGTGGCCTGGTCACCTTCAAGGAAGCCATGGAGTGCATCCCCCGCGGCTTTGTTGCTATGGTTCCCGCCATCACGATCCTGACTCTGGCTACCGCTCTGAAGAACATTTCCAACGACCTGCTGGGTTCTGCCGCTTATGTGGAAGCCCTTATGCAGAGTGATGTCGCTCAGAACCTCAATGCGTTCCTGCCTGCTGTCATCTTCGTTGTGGCCTGCCTGCTGGCTTTTGCTACCGGCACTTCCTGGGGTACCTTCGGTATTCTGATCCCCATTGTGTCCAGCATGTTTGGTGTTGACAACCCCCTGCTGTTCATCGGTATGTCCGCTTGCTTGGCTGGTGCTGTCTGCGGCGACCACTGCTCCCCCATCTCCGATACCACCATCATGTCCTCCGCCGGCGCTCGCTGCGTCCATGTGAACCATGTTTCTACGCAGCTGCCCTATGCCATCTCCGTTGCCGCCATCAGCTTTATCTGCTTCATCGTGGCCGGCTTCGTGCCCAATGCATGGATCTGTCTGGCTCTGGGTGTTGTCCTGGTTGTCGGTTTCCTGGCGATCATGAAGAAGCGTGCTCAGAAGGCTGCTTGATTCTCAACGAACATAAAAAATCAGCATCCGAAAGGATGCGGATTTTTTCGTCTGTTATTGTTTTATGGCAGTGCCGGTCTTGCCGGCGATGCCGTCACGGGCTTTTTCCAAGAGCGTGATAAGAGCTGTTCTGCCGGGGGCGGATTCGGCAAATTTCACCGCTGCTTCTACCTTGGGGAGCATGGAGCCGGGAGCGAACTGCCCGTCTGCCATGTGTTTTTTGGCTTCGGCAGGGGAGAGGGTATCCAGCCACTGCTCATTTTCCTTGCGGAAATTGATGGCGACTTTTTCCACGGCAGTGAGGATGATGAGCGTGTCGGCGTTCAGCATTTCTGCCAGCAATTCCGAGGCAAAATCCTTGTCGATGACTGCTGCCGCACCCTTGAGATGGTTGCCCTCTGTGCGGAATACAGGAATTCCACCGCCGCCGCAGCAGATGACCACATGACCGTCCTCCGTCAGTGCCCGGATGGCACCGGCTTCAATGATGTGCTTGGGTTTGGGGGAGGCCACATACCGCCGCCAGCCCCGTCCGGCATCTTCCTTGAACAGGAAACCGGTTTTCTCCGCCATGATCGTGGCTTCTTCCTCGGAAAGAAACTTGCCGATGGGCTTGGTGGGGTTCTGGAAGGCCGGGTCATTGGGGTCTACTTCCACCTGGGTGACCATAGTCACCACAGGCTTGTTGGTGATGCCACGGTCAAAAAGTTCTTCCCGCAATGCGTTTTGCAGGTCGTAGCCGATATAGGCCTGGCTCATGGCACCGCAGACGGAAAGAGGTGTGGCACCCTGGGTGGGATCTTCGTGCATGAGTGCCAGCATGGCGTTGTTGATGATACCCACCTGAGGACCGTTGCCGTGGGCAACGATGACCTCATTGCCGTCCTCAATGAGGTCTACGATGGCGCTGGCGGTGGTTTTGACGGCGGTGGCCTGCTCCGGCAGGGTGGTACCGAGGGCGTTGCCGCCCAGGGCGATGACGATGCGTTTACCCATGATTATGTCAACCTTTCTGAAAAACGAAGCCGCACCCTGACCGGTAGAGAGAGGGTGCGGCATTTGGTTAGAAATCAGAATTTCTTTCTCTGCTCATCGGAGCCGTCCATTTCCATAAGGGCCTTGACGGGGTCCTTGACCCGTGCCAGGAAGATCATGGCGGCGATGATGTAGGGCTTGTAGGAAGCCTGCTTGTAGAGAGGGACCATGTAGCGGTCGAAGACAGAGTTATCCACCTCGCCCTTTTCACAGCTGAGACCGGTGATATCGGCAGGCAGGCAGTGGAGATACAGGGCTTCGCCGTCCTTGGTCAGCTTCATCATTTCTTCAGTGCAGGCCCAGTCGGTGTGTTCGGCATTCTGCTTCAGCAGCTCCTGCTCCAGAGCATCGATACCGGCCTTGTCGCCCTGCTGGTACAGCTTGGTGCGCTGCTCCATGGCGGCAAAGGGTGCCCAGGACTTGGGATAGACGATGTCTGCATCCTTGAAGGCCTCTTCCATGGAATTGGTCTTGGTGAAGGTACAGTTGTTCTCTTCTGCATTCTTCTTGGCGATCTCTTCGATCTCGGGCATGATCTCATAGCCCTCGGGATGGGCCAGAACCACATCCATGCCGAAGCGGGTGAACAGACCCACCACGCCCTGCGGTACGGACAGAGGCTTGCCGTAGGAGGGAGAGTATGCCCAGGTCATGGCGACCTTTTTGCCCTTCAGATTTTCCACACCGCCGAAGTGGTGGATCAGATGGAGCATATCTGCCATGCACTGAGTGGGATGATCCACATCGCACTGGAGGTTGACCAGAGTGGGTCTCTGCTCCAGAATACCGTCCCGGTAGCCTTCGTCCAGAGCGTCCATAAAGGTCTTCTGGTACTTGTGGCCTTCGCCGATGAACATATCGTCCCGGATGCCGATGGCTTCCGCCATGAAAGACACCATGTTGGCGGTCTCACGGACGGTCTCACCGTGGGCGATCTGGCTGACCTTCTCGTCCAGCACCTGCTCTTCCAGACCCAGCAGATTGCAGGCGGAGGCATAGGAGAAACGGGTACGGGTGGAATTGTCACGGAAGATGGAGATGCCAAGACCGGAATCAAAGATTCTGGTGGGCTTGTTGCGTTCTCTCAGATCCCGCAGGGCGTCTGCCACGGTGAAAATGGCATCGATTTCATCATTGGTCTTATCCCAGGTCCAATAGAAATCGTTTTTGTACATGTTATTGATCTTCAGGGTCTCCAGGTGTCTTGCCAGCTCAACAGCTTTACTCATTTTCTTGTCCTCCTGTATGTAATGGATGATCGGTCAGCGAATGTCATTATCGGTGAGGCTCTGGCGGAACTGGGTCACATCGGCGGTCTTGTTTTCTTCCTTATACAGACCGGGAACGGCTGCGTAGAGGGCAGCACAGGTGACCAGATCCTGCTTCCAGGTGATCTCGTTGGGAGCGTGAGCCTGGCTTTCAGCACCGGGACCGAAGCCCACGCAGGGGATGCCGTAGCGGCCCTGGATGGAAACGCCGTTGGTGGAGAAGGTCCACTTGTCGGTGAGAGGCCGGTTCCGCTTCTCCATGGCGGAGGGAGCGCCGATGCGCTTGTCACCGAAGAGCCCATGGTGGGCATCGATAAGGGCCTGCACATGAGCGGCGGATTCCTTGTTGATCCATGTGGGGAAGAAGCACTCTGTTTCATAGACGGTGCCGGTCCATGCCGGGCGGTCATACATATACATGCTGACCTTCACATCGTCGCCGTATTTCTTCACGGCAGGCAAATCTCTGATCTCCTGCAGGCAGGAGTCCCAGGTCTCACCGGCGGTCATGCGGCGGTCAATGGAAATGGCGCAGGAGTCTGCCACAGCGCAGCGGCTGGGGGAGGTGTAGAAGATCTGAGAAGTGGTGCAGGTGCCTCTGCCCAGGAACTGTGCATCCTCATAATGCTCGGGATTGTACTTGGGATTCAGCATCTTCACCAGACCCTTGATCTCGGTTCCGTCTGCATCGTCATTTTCGTTGAGGGCACGGACATCCTGCAGGATGTCTGCCATTTTATAGATGGCATTGTCGCCCCGTTCGGGAGCGGAACCGTGGCAGGAGATGCCCTTTACATCTACACGAATCTCCATTCTGCCTCTGTGACCGCGATAGATGCCGCCGTCGGTGGGCTCTGTGGAGATGACAAATTCGATCTGCTTCTGAGCTTCTTCCTTGCTGGGGAAGTATTTGTTGACGATGTACTGCCAGCACATGCCGTCACAGTCTTCCTCCTGGACGGAGCCGACGATCATGATCTTATAGCCCTTGGGAATCAGATCCAGATCTTTCATGATCTTTGCACCGTAGACGGCGGAGGCCATGCCGCCTTCCTGGTCGGAGCCGCCCCGGCCGTAGATGATCTCATCGGTCTCGTAGCCTTCATAGGGATCATGCTCCCAGTTGGCAAGGTTGCCGATGCCAACAGTATCGATATGGGAGTCGATGGCAATGATTTTTTCGCCCTCGCCCATCCAGCCGATGACATTGCCCAGACCGTCGATCTCGACCTTGTCAAAGTTCAGACGCTTCATTTCCGCTTCAATGCACTTGATGACGCCCTCTTCCTCGCAGCTTTCGCTGGGGATAGCGATCATGGCCCGCAGGAATTTGCTCATGTCGGCTTTATAGCCTTCTGCAGCCTGTTTGATCAATTCGAAATTCATGTGCCGTTCCTCCCTGTGATCGTTTTTTATGGTACCTGTTTGGCAGGTTCTTTGCTAACTCCATCATAAACCCATTAGGGACTGTTGTCAAACAAAATTTTTGTTTGGCTGAAAAAATTTTTGAAAATCCTCTTGATTTCTGTGCCATCTGTGGTATGATGAGTATGAAAACAAAAAGTTTTTTGTGCAAAATAGGAGGTGGGATATGCTGGATCAGAAAGAAATGGATCGTCTGAAACAGTTGGCCAAGGGCATTGCGGCCCAGTTTGGCAGCTGCTGCGAAGTGGTGATCCACGAAGTTTCGGAACGCAGCACCATACAGTCGGTGACAGCCATCGAAAACGGCCATGTCTCCGGCCGGAAGGTGGGCGACGGACCGTCTCATGCGGTTCTGGAACAGCTTGGCAAGGGTCGCAACGATTCGGCAGACCAGCTGTGCTACCTGACCAGAACCCCGGAGGGAAAACTCCTCAAGTCCTCTACGATGTATATTCGGGATGATGAGGGAAATATCAGTGCTCTTTTTTGCATCAATTTTGATATTTCCACATTGGCTATGGCGGAGAATACCATTCATAATATGATACAGGTGGATAACACCGTCCGCAAAGAGCCGGAGCGCATCACCCTCAATGTCAACGATCTGCTGGATGATCTCATCCGACAGGCAGATGAAATGATCGGCAAGCCAGTGCCCCTGATGACAAAGGAGGATAAGATCAAAGCCATCCACTTCCTCAGCGGCAACGGTGCGCTGCTCATTACCAAATCCGGCGATAAGATCGCCAAGCACTTCGGAATTTCCAAATACACACTTTATTCCTATTTAGACAGTAAAACGGGAGGTAACTGATATGATCGATCTTCACATCCAAAAAGAGGGCCGGGCCCACAATATTCAGAAGGCCAAGGAAAACAACATTATCATCCCCACCATTGCTCAGATGCAGAATCCTGACCTGATTCCTGAAAAGATCAAGGCAAAGCTGAGCCACACGGGTCTGTGGGATGTGGATCCTGTTAACCTGTTCCGTGTCAGCTGGCACAATGAGGCCAAGGACAGCGGCGGTCTGTTCCAGAAGATCCCCAATTATGTGGAGATCCCCTCCAGCCTCTCCGGCGTGCCCTGCCGCATCATTGCTATGGCAGGCAAGTGGTTCCCCACGGGCTGCCACAAAGTCGGTGCCTCCTTCGGCTGTCTGGTGCCCAGACTGGTCACCGGTCAGTTTGATGCCACCTATCACCATGCAGTCTGGCCCTCCACCGGCAACTACTGCCGCGGCGGCGCATTCAACTCCAAGCTGCTGGCCTGCGATTCTGTGGCGATTCTGCCTCAGGATATGTCCAGAGAACGGTTTGAGTGGCTCCAGTCCATTGCCGGTCAAATCATTGCCACTCCCGGCTGCGAGAGCAATGTCAAGGAAATTTTTGATAAGACCTGGGAACTGAAGCAGGATCCTACCATGATGATCTTCAACCAGTTTGCCGAAATGGGCAACCCCCTGTGGCACTACAATGTCACCGGCTACGCTCTGGCAGAGCTGTTTGAAGGCGTCAAGAAGCCCGGTCAGAACTTTGCCGGTGCCTGCTTCACCTCCGGTTCCGCCGGCACCATGTCCGCAGGCGATCTGCTGAAGGAGCGGTATCCCCATCTGAAGCTGGCGGTTGGCGAAGCCCTCCAGTGCCCCACCATTCTGGACAACGGCTTCGGCGGTCACCGCATCGAGGGTATCGGTGATAAGCACATCCCCTGGGTACATAATGTGAAGAACACCGATATGGCCATTGCCATTGACGATGAAGATTCTCAGAGACTGCTCCGTCTGTTTAACACAGCCGACGGTCAGAAGTATCTGAAGGAAGAACTGGGCTTCACCGACGAGCAGATTCAGAAGTTCACCTGGATGGGCATTTCCGGCATCGCCAATGTGCTCTGCTGCATCAAGATGGCAAAGTACTATGAGCTGACGGAAAACGATGTGGTGGCAACGGTCCTCACCGACTCTGCCGATATGTATAAGTCCCGTGTGACGGAACTGAACGAAATGCACGGTGCGTATTCCGTCATCGAAGCTGCCAAGGATCATGCTCTGCATATGCTGGGTCTCAAGACCGATAACCTGATCGAATTGACCTATGCTGACCGGAAGCGTGTCCACAATCTCAAGTACTACACTTGGGTGGAGCAGCAGGCTATGGATGTGGAAGATCTCAACGCTCAGTGGTATGACACCAAGGGCACCTGGGATGCCGTCCACGCACAGGCCAAGGAACTGGATGAATTGATTAATGCCTTCAATGAAGAAGTCGGTATTCTGAAAAATCTGTAACAAGCACCCAAAAGGGGAAGGGGAGACCCCTTCAGCGTGACAAAAAAGTCTTTTTGCCCCGCTGTGCGGTTTTCTGAACTTTCTATGAAAGTTCAGAAAACCTGTTTGATTGAACGCGAAAGGGGCTTTTTGCCCCTTTCACACTTTTCCCGCTACTCAGTCGTCATAGGCTGTTGCGGTATTCTTTGCTATCCTCAAAATTGATTGGAGGGAACATCATGCGACATGTGAAATACGGAAAGTGCGTCAAGTGCGGCAAGACCTATGAAGCCACACCGGATCTGACCAACTGCGCCTGCGGCGGTATTCTGGAGATCGTCTACGATTACGAATATATCAAGTCTGTTTTTACAAAGGAAACCTTGAAAAACCGGGAAAACCGTACTATGTGGCGATATCGGGAGCTGCTGCCGGTGGAGGAAAATACCCCCGAACCGCCTCTGCGGGTAGGTTGGTCGCCTCTGTACGAAGCACCCCGGCTGGCAAAGGAACTGGGAATCGCCAAGCTTTATGTGAAGGATGACGGGCTCAATCCTACGGCATCTCTGAAGGACCGGGCATCTTCCATGGCAGTTGCCAAGGCTACGGAAGCAGGTGCAAAGGTCATCGCCTGTTCTTCCACAGGCAATGCAGCATCCTCGCTGGCAGGCAATGCTGCTGCGGCAGGTATTGAAACCTACATCTTTGTGCCTTCCCGTGCGCCCAAGGGCAAGGTGGCCCAGCTGATGACCTTCGGTGCCCATGTGGTTTCCGTGCAGGGTTCCTATGAGGACACCTTTGAACTGTGCAAGGCCGCCATTGACAAGTGGGGCTGGTACAACCGCAATGCTGCCATCAATCCCTATCTGTCTGAGGGCAAAAAGACGGTTTCTCTGGAGATTATGGAGCAGCTGGACTGGCAGGTGCCGGATTATATCGCCATTTCCGTAGGAGACGGCTGCACCATCGCAGGCCTGTGGAAGGGCCTCAAAGACCTCTATGCCATCGGCTTTATCGACAAATTGCCAAAGCTCGTTTCCGCCCAGGCGGAGGGCTGCTGTCCGCTGAACAGAGCCATTGCAACCGGTGAAGACTGGTATCCCATGGAGGAGAACACCCTTGCCGATTCCATTGCCGTTGGTGTGCCCAGAAATGCCGATAAGGCGCTGATGGCCATCCGGGAGTCTGGCGGTCTGGTGGTCAATGTCTCCGATGAAGAGATCATGGCTGCCCAGAAGCTGTTGGGCAGAACCTGCGGCGTGTTCGGTGAGCCTGCCGGTGTCACCGGTGCAGCAGGACTGAAAAAGCTCTGCGAGCAGGGTCAGATTCCTGCTGATGCCACGGTGGTCAGCGTTGTCACTGGCAACGGCCTGAAGGATGTGGCAAACGCCATCGCAGCCTGCGGCGAGCCCATCAGCCTCCCCAACGATATGGAACTGCTCCAAAAGGCATTCAAAGAGCAGGGACTGCTGTAAGACATAAAAAATCTCCGATCGCAAGATCGGAGATTTTTTTATGCTCAGATATGGAAACACTTGCGGAGATCTTTGTAGGTGCCCAGCACCAGAATAGTATCTTCGCTGTCGAAGATTCGGTTGGGATCGATGGTCAGACTCAGCTCCCCTCGCCGTTTGATGCCCAAAATGTTGATGCCGTATTTTTTGCGGATGTCGATCTGCAAAATGGATTTGCCTTCCCACTGATCCGGTACATCTACTTCGTAGATGCCGTGGTCGTCATCCAATTCAATATAGTCCATGATGTGATCGGAGGTAAATCGGATGGCAGCCCATTTTGCCAGATCCCGTTCGGGATAGACAACCTCATCGGCACCGTTCCGCAGGAGGAACTTGGCCTGTCCATCCCGTTCGGCACGGGAGACCACCAGTTTGGCACCCAGCTCCTTCAGCAGATAAGTGGTTTCCAGAGAGGCCTGGAAATCATTGCTGATGGTGACGATGCAGACATCAAAGTTTTTCACGCCCAGAGAAGCCAGAAATGCCTCGTTGGTGCTGTCACCGATCTGCCCACTGGTCACATAGGGCATGGCCTCATCCAGCCGTTCTTCATTATCGTCCACAGCCATGACTTCATGGCCAAGGGTGTGCAGTTCCATGGCAATGTGCTTGCCGAACCGACCGAGTCCAATCAACAAAACCGATTTCATAGAAATCCTCCTTTAACCCACAGTGATTTTGTCCAGAGGCAGCTTGCCCATCTGCTTTTTGGGAGACAGGGCTGCGTAAATGAGTGTCAGACCGCCAACACGGCCCATATACATGAGAACAATGAGAATGATCTTGGAAAGCAATCCAAGAGAGGGGGTAATACCAAGGGTCAGACCTACGGTCGCCACGGCAGAGGCTGTCTCATACATACAGGTCAGCAGAGGCAGACCTTCATAGAGACTGATGACCATGGCGCCGCCCACACAAAGGCTCACATACATCAAAAACAATGTGGCAGCAGCAGCGATGACATCATGGCCGATGCGGCGGCCGAAGAACTGGGCACTGTCCCGCTTGCGGAAAACGGAAATGGCGCAGGCCACCAGAACGGCAAAGGTGGTGGTTTTCATGCCGCCTGCCGTGGAGCCGGGAGAGCCGCCGATGAGCATGAGGAAGATCATGAGCATTTTGCCCGGTTCCGACATGGCATCCAGATTTGCGGTATTAAAGCCGGCCGTTCGGGTGGTGACGGACTGGAACAAAGACGCCAGAATCCGCTCCATCATGGGCATATCCTCAAATTCAAAAAAGAAAAACAGCACTGCCGGAATGACAATCAAAAGCCCGGAGGTGACCAGGATAACCTTGCTTTGCATACGGTATTTTCTCAGTTTGAGCCCGTGAGAGCGGATATCATCCCAAGTGAGGAAACCCAGACCTGCCACAACGATCAGACCCATGATGGTAAAATTGATGAGGGGGCTGCCGATGTAAGCTGTCAGAGAGGAGTAGGGTTCCCGGATACCAAACAGGTCGATACCGGCATTGCAGAAAGTGGAGATGGATGTGAAAACGGACATCCAGATACCTTTCCCCCAACCAAAATCCCGAATGAGAACCGGGGACAGGAGAATTGCACCCATCAGTTCAATAACGAGGGTAGTTTTCAGCAGAAAGCCGGTAAGCTTTACCACACCGCCGGTCTGCTGGGCACCGATGTTTTCCTGCATGGCACTTCTCTGGAACAGACCGATTTTCCGACCTGCGATCATGGCGAAGGAAGCGGCAATGGTGATGATTCCCAGACCGCCCACCTGAATCAGAAGCAAAATCACAGCATGACCGAAATCCGACCAGTAAGAGCCCGTATCCCGAACCACCAGACCCGTGACGCATACGGAGGTGGTGGAAGTGAACAGCGTATCAATAAAGGGTGTTCGGATGCCCTCTGCGGAGCAGATGGGAAGCATCAGCACCAATGCACCCAGCAGAATCAGACCGGCAAAGCCCAGAACCACGATCTGGGGAATCTGCAGTTTGATCCTTTTGCCAAAGAGTTTCATCAGCAGTATCACGCTCCTTTTTGCTATCATACCCCAAAAAACGGAAAATGTCCAGCAGACCTTGACAAAGAGAGGAAGACTGTGATACCATACAATTAACATTTAGGTTAAATGTGAAAGGAGGAAAAATATGGCACTGCAGCAAACCATGAAAGCGCTGGCAGATCCCATCCGAAGAGAGATTCTGAATATGCTGAAGGCAGGCAGAATGTCTGCCGGTGCCATCACCGATCACTTTCCTGTGACAGCGGCATCCATCTCCCGGCATCTGTCGGTGCTGAAGGAAGCAGACCTCATTCGGGATACCCGGGAGGGGAAATTTATTTATTACGAACTGAACACCTCTGTTTTGGAAGAGATCATGCTGTGGATCACAGCACTGAAAGGAGAAGATGACCATGCTGAAGCAACATAAGAAACTGTGGCTTGTGACGGCACTTTTGACTTTAGCACCCATGCTGGCGGGCTTGATCCTGTGGAACCGATTGCCGGAGACCATGGCGACCCATTGGGGTGCTGACGGCGTGGCTGATGGTTGGAGCGGCAAGGGCTTTGCGGTATTTGTGCTGCCGTTGATTCTGTTGGCAGCTCATTGCCTGTGCGCTCTAGCTACCTTGATCGACCGTAAAAATCAGGAGCAGAGCAAAAAGGCACTGCGGATGGTTTTCTGGATCATGCCCGTGAATTCCTGGTTTTCCTGCGGCTCTGTTTATTATGCGGCTATGGGCAGAGGGCTGGAACTGCTGAATTTGGTGCCTGCCTTTATGGGTCTGATCTTTGCCATCATGGGCAATTATATGCCCAAGGTCAAGCAGAACCGCACCCTGGGCATCAAAATTCCGTGGACTCTGGCCAATGAGGAAAACTGGAACAAGACCCACCGCTATTGCGGCAGAATTTGGGTCATTGGCGGTCTGGTACTGATTTTCGGTATCTTTCTGCCGACAAACTGGGCGGTTACGGTTATGATACCGGTTCTGGCGGTAATGACCCTTGCACCCATTCTCTACTCACTGAAGCTCTACCGCATCCATCAGAGACAGGGTATCGTCTATGACTTCAAGCCCAAAAGCAAAACAGACACCCTTGTCAAACGGATTTCCATTGTGGTGGTTTCCCTGATTCTGGCAGGAACGGTTTGGCTTATGGTCACCGGCGAGATCGACTATTCCTTTACCGACAAGGGATTGGAGATCATGCCGGACTACTGGGCAGATTCCTTTGTCTCCTATGAGGAAATGGACACGGTGGAATATCGGGAAAGCTGTGATTACGGTGTTCGCACCAACGGTTTTGGTTCTGCCAGACTGTCCATGGGAGCGTTCCACAGTGATGAATTCGGCAGCTACACCCGTTACGGCTATACCCGATGCAAGTCGGCGGTGGTCATCACCGCCGATGGCAGAACCTTGGTTCTCTCCGCTGCCAACGAAGCGGATACGGAAATGCTCTATGAACTGCTTTTGGAGAAAACAAAGTAAAAAAACGGTGCATCTTCAGATGCACCGTTTTTTATGTAATTCTTACTTCATGGAAGCGCCGGGGACGGTCATGGGATAGGGATCCAGGATCTCGTCCAGCTGCTCGGGGGTGAAGAGCTTTTCTTCCAAAACCAGCTCCCGGATGGTCTTACCGGTCTTGAGGGCGGTCTTGGCAATATCGGCAGCGTGCTTGTAGCCGATATGGGGGGTCAAAGCGGTGACGGTGCAGACGCTGTGCTCCAGCAGATAGCGGCAGCGGTCTTCGTTGGCGGTAATGCCAACGATGCAGTTGTCTACCAGAGTTTTGACGGCACCGGTCATGGCGGTGATAGACTCAAACAGACGGTAGAAAGCCACAGGCTCAAAGGCATTGAGCTCCAGCTGACCGCCTTCGGCGCACATGGTGATGGTCATATCGTTGCCGATGACGGCAAATGCCACCTGAGACACCACCTCGGGGATAACGGGATTGACCTTGCCGGGCATGATGGAGCTGCCGTTTTGCATGGCAGGCAGGTTGATCTCGGCCAGACCGGTCAGAGGACCGGAGGACATGAGGCGCAGGTCGTTGCTCATCTTGGATAGGGTCACGGCACAGGCTTTCAGCATACCGGAAACAGCCACCAGACCGTCCAGATTCTGAGTGCCGTCCACCAGGTCAGGGTTGTTGGTCACCTGGATGCCGGAAGCCTTGGAGACATCCTCGGCGATGTGCTCCAGATAGGAAGCGGGAACATTGATGGCGGTACCGATGGCAGTGGCGCCCATATTCATAACGGAGATGTTCTCCCGCACCTTACTGATACGCTCAATGTCGCGGTGGATGGCGGAAGCGTAAGCGTGGAATTCCTGACCCAGACGGATGGGCACAGCGTCCTGCAGCTGGGTACGGCCTACCTTCATGATGCCGTCGAACTCCTCTGCTTTGACCGTGAGAGCACCGTAGAGCCGGAGAAGCTCGTCCAGCAGACCGGGAATCAAAGCCAGAGCAGCCAGCTTGCCGGAGGAGGGATAGATGTCATTGGTGGACTGGGACATATTCACATGGTCATTGGGATGGACGATGGAATAGTCGCCCTTGACACCACCGAGAATTTCAATGGCACGGTTGGCGATCACTTCGTTGGCGTTCATATTGGCGGAAGTGCCTGCACCGCCCTGAATGGGATCTACAATGAACTGGTCGTGGAGCTGACCGGCCATGATCTCGTCACAGGCCTGCACGATGGCGTCCCGGATCTTTACATCCAGAATACCGGCACGGTGGTTGGCATAGGCACTGGCTTTTTTCAGGGCAGCCAGCATATCGATCTGCTTACTGTGCATCCGATTGCCGGTAATGGGGAAATTCTCGTAAGCACGGAGAGACTGCACGCCGTAATAGGCGTCGGACGGGACATCCAATTTACCGATGGAATCATATTCAACGCGGGTGGAAACCATAGGGGTTTTGCCTCCTTACTTGTAATGAATCCATCATACAATATATTTCAAAAAAGTAAATGGAGAAGACAAAAAATTGTGCAAAATCACAGGGCTTTTGCAATTTTTGCTAAAAGTGCATCGATCTGTTCTTCGGTGGTTGCCCAGGAGGTGGCAAAGCGGACGGCTTTTCTGCCATTTTCCATGGGTGCCCAGACGGAATAGGTAAACTCTTCGTCAAAGGCCTTCAGCTGTTCGTCGGTGAGGATGGGGAACTGCTGATTGGTATAGGAGTCCATGAAGAAGTCACAGCCCTTTTGAGCGAAGGCATCCTTGATGCGCAGTGCCTGTTCCACGGCCTTTTTGCCCAGTTTGAAATAGCGGTCGTCCTTCAGCAGTTCTTCAAACTGGATCGCCAGCAGCCAACCCTTTGCCAGCATACCGCCGTGACGCTTGATGATATAGCGGAAATCCTTTTGGAGCGCGGGATGGGTGATGATCACAGCTTCGCCGAAGAGGGCGCCAACCTTGGTACCGCCGATGTAGAATACATCAGTCAGCCGGGCGATATCCTGCAGGGTCACATCGGTGGCAGGGGAGCCGAGACCGTAGCCCAGCCGTGCGCCGTCCAGAAACAGATAGAGGTTCCATTCGTCACAGGCTTTGCGAATCTCCTCCAGCTCCTGCAGGGAATAGAGAGAGCCGTTTTCTGCCGGGTGGGAGATATAGACCATGGCAGGCTGTGCAATATGCTCGAAGCTGGCATCGTCCCAATGGGCTTTGCAATAGGCTCTGATCTGATCGGCAGTCAGCCGACCGGTGGCAGAGGGCAGGGCGATAACCTTGTGACCGGTGGCTTCGATGGCACCGGTCTCATGGCAGGCGATATGTCCCGCATCCACGGAGATGACACCCTGATGGGGGCGCAGGGCGGCGGAGATGACCGTGGTGTTGGTCTGGGTGCCGCCTACGAGGAAATGAACGGCAGCATCCGGTCTGCCGCAGAGAGTCCTGATCTGCTGCTTCACCCGGTCGGAAATGGGGTCTTCGGAATAGCCCTTCAGCTGGGTGTGGTTCTCTCTGGCAATGGCTTCCAGAATTTCCGGGATACAGCCTTCTGTATAATCACATTCAAAACGGTACATGGTAAAAACCTCCAAGGTCGAGATACCTTGTATTATAGCATATTCCCCTTGCAATGCAAATACTTTCGTGCTATGATGTATTAAAATCTCCGCGGGGAGGAAATCAGTATGCTCAGCAGCAATATTACCGTTGGAACCAACGGACATTTATATTTCGGCGGACAGGATACGGTGGCATTGGCCAAGGAATACGGCACGCCTTTGTATCTCATGGATGAAGTGCGCATCCGGGAGAACATGCGAATGTATCTGGATGCCTTCAAACAGCATTTTGGTTGCGGCAGCAAGCCCCTTTATGCCAGTAAGGCCAACAGCTTCAAGCGAATTTATGAGATTGCCAAAGAAGAGGGAATGGGCATCGATGTGGTGTCCTCCGGCGAAATCTATACTGCCATGAAGGCAGGTTTCCCTCTTGCCGATGCCTGTTTCCACAGCAACAACAAGACCGATTGGGATATTGCCTTTGCCATGGACAACGGCGTTGGCTGCTTTGTGGTGGATAATCGGGAGGAACTGGATGCCATCAACACCATCGCCGGTGAAAAGGGTATCTGCCAGCCCATCATGCTCCGCATCACCCCCGGTATTGACCCTCACACCTATGA
>JAZNNW010000152.1:0-3711 GCA_045580485.1 Candidatus Avilachnospira sp.
CTCATCAAAAACCCCGGCGGCGGTCTGGCGCCCATCGGCGGCTATATCTGCGGCACCAAGGCCTGTGTGGAGCGCTGCGGCTATCGCCTTTCTGCACCCGGTCTGGGACAGGAGGTGGGTGCAAACTTAGGTTTGCTGCCCAGTATGTATCAGGGCTTCTTCCTTGCCCCCACGGTGGTGTCCGGTGCTTTGAAGGGTGCGGTTTTTGCAGCCAACATCTATGAAAGACTGGGCTTCCGGGTCATTCCCAACGGCACCGAGAGCCGCCACGATATCATTCAGGCAGTGGAACTGCGCAGCCCCGAAGCCATGCTGGCCTTCTGCAGCGGCATCCAGGCAGCTGCCCCCGTGGATAGCTATGTAACACCCGTACCCTGGGCCATGCCCGGTTATGACAGCGAAGTAGTTATGGCAGCCGGTGCTTTTGTGCAGGGATCTTCCATCGAACTTTCTGCCGACGGTCCCATCCGTCCCCCTTATGCCGTCTATTTCCAAGGCGGTCTGACATGGTATCATGCAAAACTGGGTATTTTGATGTCTCTGCAAAAACTGGTGGATGCCGGTATTGTAACATTATAAATAAAGGAGAAATAAAAAATGTCTTGGTTGTTCTTTTCCGTTGCAACTGCTCTTTTGTGGGGTACTGCGGAACTCTTCTACAAAAAGGGTGCCCGTCCCGAGGAAAAGTTTTCCCATCTGAAGATCTGCATCTGGGTGGGCATCGTCATGGGTCTCCATGCCGTTTATACTCTGCTGACCCAGAATATCGGCTATGATCCCATGAACCTGTTGATCTATCTGCCGGTGTCCCTGTTCTACATTATTTCTATGGCTTTTTCCTATTTTGGAATGCGGTTTTTGGAAGAATCCATCTCTGACCCCATTGAAAACACCGCCGGTGTGGTTTGTGTTGTTCTCTTTGCTCTCATTATGAAGGAAACCTACTCCGCTCTCACCTGGATCTCCGTTGCGGTCATCGGTGTTGGTGTTGTGGGCGTGGGCATTTTGGAAAACAAGGGCGAAACCGTTCGCAAGAAGAAGCTGGGCAAAAAACTGGCTGTTGTGGCCTTCTGTATGCCCTTTATTTACGCTCTGCTGGATGCGTTCGGTACATTCTTTGATGATGCATTCTTCCTTGTGGAAGACATCGCTGCTACACCTTTGGTGAATGTGACCGAGGCTACCATTGAAGATGTGGCCAATACCAGCTACGAGCTGACCTTCGCTCTGTTTGCTCTGTGCCTGTACATCTTTATGAGAAGCAAGAAGGTGAAGTTCGGCCCCATTTTTGCAAAAAAAGAGAAGGGCAAGTTCGGTCTCGTGCCCCAGCATGGGGATAAGCTCCTTGCCGCCGTGTTTGAAACCGCCGGTCAGTTTACTTATGTGTATGCCCTCGGCAGCAACGATGCTGTGGCTGCACCGATCATTTCCTCTGTCTGCGTTGTTTCCCTGCTCCTTTCCCGTATCGTACTGAAGGAAAAGCTCTCCTGGAAAACATATGTCTTTATTGCCATTGTGATCATCGGTATTCTCCTGCTTGCGGTCAGCGAAGAACTGTAATGAAATGAGAATCAAGCACTGCTGTTTTTGCAGCAGTGCTTGACTTTTTCGATTTTATGTGCTAAAGTATCCCTATCTTTTCCAGGAGGAACGAACTATGCAGCCAATGAGCAGAAAATGCGCAAACTTTACCGATTCCGTCATCCGCCGGATGACCAGAATCGCTTTGGATAACAATGCCATCAACCTGGCACAGGGTTTCCCCGACTTTGATCCCCCCAAGGCGCTCACCGACCGTCTGGCAGAAGTCAGTGCCCTTGGTCCTCACCAGTACCCCATTACCATGGGCGCGCCCAATTTCCGTGAGGCGCTGGCCCGGAAGGCCGGCCGCTTCATGGGCAGAACGCTTGATCCCAACACCGATATGGTCATCACCATCGGCTCCACGGAAGCCATGGTGGATACCATCTTCGCCCTGACCAACCCCGGCGACCGCATCGCCATGTTCTCTCCCTACTTTGAGAACTATCGGGCACAGGCAATCTTCGCCGATTGTGAGCCGGTGTTTATCCCTCTGGTACCCCCCACCTTCGATTTTGATCCTCAGAAGATCGAGGATGAATTCAAGAAGGGCTGTAAGGCCATTCTCATCTGCAATCCCTCCAATCCCTGCGGCAAGGTCTTTACCTATGATGAACTGAAGACCATCGCCGACCTGTGCATCAAATATGATGTCTATGCCATCATGGACGAGGTCTATGAACATATCATCTATGACGGCCGTCAGCATGTGTACATGAACAGCATTCCCGGTATGTGGGAGCGGACGGTCTCCTGCAGCTCTTTGTCCAAGACCTATTCCATCACCGGCTGGCGTCTGGGCTATGCCATCGCCCCCAAGCCCATTATGGATAAGATCAAGCAGTTCCATGACTTCAATGCCGTTGGTGCTGCCTCTCCTCTCATGGAGGCTGCTGTGGTGGGTCTGGATATGCCCGACAGCTACTATGAAGAATTCGGCGCTCACTATGCCCACATGAAGAAGCTCTTTACAGACGGTCTTACTGCCATGGGTATGGAATATACTGATCCTCAGGGCGCTTACTTCGTACTGGCCAACATCGGTCAGTATCTGAAGCCCGGTCAGACCGATGTGGAGTTCTGTGAAGAAATGGTGCAGAAGGTCGGCGTGGCCGCCGTGCCCGGTACTTCCTTCTTCCGGGAGAATGTCAATGACATCGTCCGTATCCACTTTGCCAAGAAGGATGAGACCCTCTACGAAGCCCTCAACCGTCTGAACGATCTGAAGAATAAAATGAAATAAGAAAAGTAACAGCAGCACAGAAACCTGTGCTGCTGTCTTTATTCTAATGCAAAGCATATGGTATGGCTATAGTGTGTGTACGCACCACAAAAGCCTCCCCTTGAGGGGAGGTGGCATTTGCGCAGCAAATGACGGAGAGGTGGGTGCAGGCACCTGTGATAATGCCAACATCCACCTCTCAGTCTCGCTTTCGCTCGACAGCTCCCCTCAAGGGGAGCCATAATCTTTATCTGTCAGACTCAAACACAGCTTTCATGCCTTTGTAGGTCATATAGCAGTCCAGCTTGGCAACGGTCTCATAGGGGGAGTGCATAGCCAAAACGGGGACACCTGCATCGATGGTGTCGATGTTCCGGTGTGCCATATACATGGCCACTGTACCGCCGCCGCCGGCATCGGTCTTGCCCAGCTCTGCCATCTGCCACATGACGCCGTTGTCATTGAGCAGCTTCCGCAGCCAGCCCACCAGTTCGGCAGAGGCATCGGATGCGCCGCTCTTGCCGCCGGAGCCGGTGTACTTGCAAAGGCCTGTGCCATAGTTGATATAGGCACTGTTTTTCCGCTCATAGACCTCGGAGAAGTTGGGGTCATAGGCGGCAGTCACATCGGCAGAAAGGCAGAAGGATTTGCTGTAACAGGTACGCAGATCTGCACCCTGAGACAGGCACAGCTGCTCCATGAACCAGTCAAAGGCCTGAGACTTCATGCCGGAAACACCCTCAGAGCCGATCTCTTCTTTGTCGGCAAAGATGCACACGCCTGTTTTCTTCGGCGCCTTGGCATCGAAGAGGCCTGCCAACTCCGCATAGGCACACACACGGTCATCGTGGCCGTAGGAGGCAATGAAGCTGCGGTCAAAGCCGATGTCGAGGGCCTTGCCGGCGGGA
>JAZNNW010000153.1:0-2352 GCA_045580485.1 Candidatus Avilachnospira sp.
AATAGGTTCTCATGTCGATAGGAAGGACTATCCTTCCAAGCTCATCAATTTTTCTTTTCATCTCGAATTTCATCGAATATCCTCCTTTTTAGCCGTTGGCAATTAGACCTGTACTTGGTCTGTGAGCCAATTATAACACGAAGATATGCGTGAAAAAGGTCGAAGTGTGCTGTCGAAAAATGTAACCGTTCGACAAAATGCAACAAAAAAGAAGATACCCGGAGGTATCTTCAGAAATCAACAAACCATCTTACAGAGCATTAATGTAAGCTTCCAATATTGCAACTGCTCCTGCCCGTTGCTTCGGCGATAACTTATCAAGTTTCATTGATATTTCATTGTTGAAATGAGGAAGTGCCGATATTTCATCCTTTAATATCGAGTCTGCAGAAACACCAAGAGCTTCAACTATCTGAATAAAAACGGTCAAGCTCGGAAGCTTTTGGCCTCTCTCAATTTCTCCGATATAATAGAAGCCGACATCGGCCAGTTCTGCCAATTGCTCCTGTGTAAGTTTCTTTTTCAAGCGAGCTTCTTTGATTCTCGCCCCTATTGCTGATAAATCCATAACCTCACCTCCAAGCTAACAGCCAACTTATTGTGCCAACATCCTATACTAATATTATATAAAAAACTTGTGAACTTATGAATTGGCGTACAGACCAACACTTGACCTGATCGCCAACCGGAACGAAAATTTTCTTAAAAATTCAAACAATTATGTATTTCAGTTAGAAATTTTACATTTCCGAATGAAATATGATATTGCACATTCACACATTTTATGTTATAATATGTTTATTACTAATTTCTTTAATTGGGAAGGTGTATTATGGCAGTTAATTATAATAAGCTTTGGAAAAAGCTTATCGACATGGAAATGAGCAGAACAGAGATGCGATTAAAAGCAGGAATATCAACAAAAGCATTGGCTAAGCTTGGCAGAAATGAAAGTGTTAACATTGATATTCTTGTCAAGATATGTGCCGCATTAAATTGTGATATCACAGACATAATGGAGATAATTGAAACAACGGAGGTAAAACAATGAGTTATCAAAGCGAAGCTCAACTCGAACAGCAACTTATAGATCAGCTCAAAGGTCAGGGATACGAGGAAGTAGCCATCCCCGATTATGATGCCCTCGTTGCAAACTTCAGAGTGCAGTTCGAAAAGTTCAATGCAGCCAAGCTCACAAAGCCTCTCTCTAACAAGGAATGGGAACGAGTTCTCAATCACTTGAACGGAAAGAGCATCTTTGAGAGTGCCAAGATTCTGCGTGACAAATATGTTCTTGAAAGAGATGACGGAAGCAAGGTCTACCTTGCCTTTATCGACGAGGATCACACAAAGAACACCTTCCAAGTATCGCATCAGACCACCGTTGTGGGTAAATACACGAACCGATATGATGTGACTATCCTCGTCAATGGTCTACCCCTTATTCAAATAGAACTGAAACGCCGAGGAATTGACATCAAGGAAGCTGTAAACCAAATCATGCGTTATAGAAAACACTCCTATAACGGACTTTATCACTACATACAGACTTTCATTGTTTCCAACGGCATGGACACGAAATACTTTGCCAATTCTGACAAGGATATTTTGTATTCCCATACCTTCTTCTGGACGGATGAAGATAATATTCGCATCACCAATTTGAAGGACTTCTCGGTAACATTCCTTGCTCGTGACCATATCGTCAAGATGCTCACCAAGTTCACAATAGTAAACGATACGGACAAGATTATGATGATAATGCGTCCGTATCAGGTCTATGCAACCGAAGCACTAATCAGACAAGCCACTCTGACGAACAGAAACGCCTATATTTGGCACACAACAGGCGCAGGCAAGACATTGACTGCATTCAAGACCGCACAGGTTTTAGCGGCAAATCCTGTCGTTAAAAAGGTGGTCTTCTTGGTTGACCGCAAGGACTTGGATACACAGACGATGGAAGAATTCAACAAGTTTGAAGCTGGATCTGTCGATGCTACCGACCGCACGGATGTCCTCGTCAAGCAGATGAAGGACAAGAACCGTCAGCTCATCATTACAACTATTCAGAAGATGGCAAACGCCGTTAAGAATCCTCGCTATGCGAGAGTAATGGAGGAATATCGAGAACAAAAGGTTGTTTTTATCATCGACGAATGCCATCGTAGCCAATTTGGTGAGATGCATAAGGATATCGTCCGCCATTTCGCAAAGGCACAGTTCTTCGGATTTACCGGCACACCTCGTTTTGAGATTAACGGAAAAACCGAGGGAAAGGTTATTCAGACCACGGGCAAACTGTTCGGCGAATGCCTTCACTCATACCTCATCAAGGATGCAATCTTTGAC
>JAZNNW010000154.1:0-9036 GCA_045580485.1 Candidatus Avilachnospira sp.
GTCTCCCGGGGCTGTTGTTAAAAATTTTGAAGGGGGGGCCTCGTCCTTCGCCGTCACACGGCCAAAATTATCAACAAAATATCTTTTTTGTTTCTTTTTATTTATTTCGTCCTCATGGAGCTTGCGATGGCATTCACGGCAGACAAGCTCAAGGTTACGCCAATCAAGTGTAACTGTCGGGTCATCGATCGTCTCTGGTGAAATATGATTCTTGTGGTGAACTATCTCGCCCGGTATGTACACTCCATTGGCAAGGCAGATCTCGCACAGACCGCCGACACTCTTGGCGTATGCCACTCTGCACTTCTGCCATGTCTTGCTCTTATAAAACTTCTCTGCATATTCTTTCATAATTTAGAAGGTTTGCCCCGCCGACCCGGGGAAGGAAAAGCCGGAATGTCCGAACGAGGCAATGATGAAAGGAGGAAAAATGAAAAAAGAGAAAGACTAAAACAAAAGCGCACCGCCTGCCAAACGATGCGCTCCTGTTGTCTGCCTTATTTCACTCTACAATATACTACACATTCATACTGACATACAATGTCATTCGCTGACATCTAATGCCAACTTTGAAAGAAATTCTATCCCGATGCGATGCAGTCTGTACACTTGCCGCTCCGAATATCTCAGCTCCACACAGATCTCCGAAAACTTGAGGCCGTCAATGTAATGATATATCAGAACATTCCGTGCGTTGCCCGGCGGCAGTCGGTATATATAATCGGCCAGAGATGTAAGATGTTTGGATATCATATCCACTCTCTTGTCTATCTCATCGTCTACTTCTGCGAGTTTGACCGCCCATGTCTCCACCTTCCGGGACTCTGCCGAACCGCTTGGCAATCCGTTCATCGATGCGGTTATCTTGGTCGCCATCGTCAGGATCTCTTCACGGTGTATCATCCACGCTTTGATTTCGTCAAAGAGGTATCTGTAGTTTGATAATGTTTCCTTCAATGTTTCATCTCCTTAAAACGGCAAATCTATCACGGCATCTTCCGAATCGGGATCCAGCTCGGAGAAATCTTCTTGCCATCCATATCGGCGTTTAGTCCCGTACTCAAATGAAGCAATTCGCTTTGTTGCCTCTGAGTATGTCAGCTTGATTGCATTCTTTCCGAGCGCATATCGCCCGTAGAATCTTGACTTCGATACCTGAAGTTCGCCATCATGGTCTTGCTCTTCAATCCGCTTGTATGTCATGACCACATCAGCTTTGTTTGTGATATCGCTCGAGCCGGACACCCAATCGTTCAGGTCATCGCTGTCGCCCTTCTTCGGATGCGACACCAGCAGAATCGCTACATATCTGGTCTTGGCTATGTCTGCCAGCATACCCACGAATCTGGACTGAGCGAGATTCAGCTCGTTGACATTAGATACCGTTTCCATCGCAGTCATGAGATTGTCTATGCAAACGAACCTGACTCCGTATTCGTCCACGGCATCTTTAATAACGGTTTCCAATTTCTCATACTCCCCGTCTTTGGGTACATACCGTTTGTCGTACAGATACAGTCGCTCCCGGTACCATTCGTTTATCTTCGCCGTTATGGCGGTTGGTATTGAGTACAGCGTGTTTCCGAACTCGTCTTGCACCGAATCAAGGTTCTCCTTCCCGGCGAGTTGGAGATCTATCCACCCCTTGAAATGAAAGTCTGCCAACTCGCCGCTGTACACGAATGTCTTCACTCCCTGATCGATTGCTTCACATATAAGCTGGGACATGAATGTACTCTTTCCGTTTCCTCTCTTGCCCGTCAGGATCGTGACCGTGCCGAACAGAAGACCGCCTATGCACTTGTCCAGTTCGGGAATGTTCGTCTTGAAGCGAGGCAGATTGTTCAAGTCCACTTGAGGCACATCCGCAATCGACTTTATGTAGGCACTCATTGATTCCGCAACTCCTCAAGGCGTTTTCTTCTTTCCTCGGCCGTTTCTCCGTTAGGAAAACGGCCGTCTTCTTTATTCTTTTTATTCTTTGATTGTTGGGATTCATTTGGGTTCGTGATTGGGATTTGATTGGGATTTGATTGGGTTCGTGATTGGGATTTGTCTTGGTATCTATCGTAGTTAACTATTGATATCACAAGGAATTTTGGGTGTCTTTTGATTGTGATTTCGTTTGTGATTTGCAAGTGTTGTACTGCGGTTCGTGATTGGTCGTATGTGAGGGACAGCTTTTTAGCAATACTGCCGTAAGAGGTTGCGACTTCTCCCCGCTTGATTTTGACACCCATAAAATAATTGTCCTTTATGTTTGCGGTCAGAAGCAAATGCACAAACACTCTGAATGTATTTGCATCCTGATACCATCCCCAATCAAGAATATTCCTATCCAGCTTGATGAAGGTCGTTGCGTTTCTCATACATACTCATAACCCCCTTTCATCCATCAGATAATTTATCTTGTCCTTTTCCTTCAAAGCCCAGACGACATCCGGCGTGAGATCTGAGAGGTCTGTAATCGGTTTCGCCAGCACCTTCTCAATGAACGCAAACTGTCTGACGAGTCTTACAATCTGCATTAAATCCTCGGCTTTTTGGGCAGATTTTTCAGCTTGCTCCGCTTCAATCCGTTTCCGCTCCTCTGCGATCCGTTTCTTATCGTCACGGCAGAGAGTGCGACCGATTTGAAGTCCGAGCATAAAATCGTCATTTAACTTCTGAATGGCTGTCTTAAAGTCCAAATTGAAGTAATTCTGAACGAAATCAACTATGTCGCCGTGCCATCCGCATCCGTAACAAGTCCCGTAATTGTTCTTGATTGAAAACGAGCCTGTCTTCTCGGCATGGAACGGACAAAGAGCCTTGCCGTTATGGTATTGGATTCCGTAATATTCCGTGGCCGTCCTAAAGTCGAGACTCCTCTTGATTTCGTTCGCAAAATACCCAAGATTACTCATTCAGCAACCTCACTATTTCGGCTCCTGTGCGCCTCTTGTCGCAGAAGTATATTTCTATGCCGTAAGTGCTTCGGAGCGCATACAGAACCTTGTAGAGCCTCTCACCGCTCATTGCTATCGGATGCTTCTTGCATACGGGATTGACCCATTTAATCACATCTTCAAGGCGTTTTATCTTGGCTCCGTGTTCGCAGAGAATTACGAGCTGAACGCCGAGCTTCTTGGCTCGTTCCAATTCGGCACGGAACCGTTTGATGTCCGGCTCTGAACAGTTCGCCGCCAGCTCCTGAAGGTTGCGCTTTCGATCGATGACTTTTCGTGCGTTATCAAAACTCATATAGTCACCGACCGGGAGCGCATTTGAAACCCAGACGATACCGTGCGTGTCGAAATACTCTATGATCGGAGCGATAACTCTTCTTTTCTCACGGCTGTCTATGATGATTTCCATTACGGCTTAGAAGGGAAGCTCCCCGCCTTCGTCATCGGGCAGAGGCTGAAACGAGCCGGACGAACCTTTCTTCTGTATCGGAAACTCGACATTGTTGACGATGAGCGACCACGACTGTCTCTTCTCTCCGTCCTTATCGTACTGACTCGACTGCATACTGCCTTCGATAAGGATTCCATCGCCTTTATGGAAATACTGTTTGATAAAGGCGGCTGTCTGTCCGAAAGCGGCACAGTTAAAGAAGTCGGTCTGTTTGTCTTCGCCCTTCTTGCCTCTGCGGTCAACTGCGACCGAGAAGTGTGCGTACTCGGTTCCGTTCTTGCCGGATTCGATTTCGATGTCTCTTGTAAGTCTTCCCTGAATTAAGATCTTGTTCATTATTTACTCCTTTTGTTTTGGTTTATTTCTGTTTTGATATCAAATGTCTTCATCAGCTTGTTCAGCTTGAATTTGTCGCCGTATAAGGCATCGAGCGATTCAATGACTTTGTCTGTGAAGTAGACATACCCCGCTCCTCTTCGATTGTACTTCGGAGACATCTTCCAGATCAGAATACCTTCGACTGCCTGTGCAGTGTTTTTGTCGCCCATAAACTCTATGTACTTGGCTTCGGCAATCTCTTCACTCCATTCATGATTTATCAGATGCGCTCCGATTCGGGACTTTAAACTGTTCGTTTGCCCGACATAGAGCAGTTCGCCATCTTTCCCGTATAGGAAATACACATATTGAACCATTGAATCACCCCTGATTAGTTAAATTCTGTAATACTGAGCGGCCGTGTAATTGTCCGGCTCTGTCTGCAATAAGCGCAATGATTGCATCTTGGAGCTTCTATCACTCCGAGCCTCATCGCCTCGAACAATGGAAGTTTCTGTCTCAGCACGGCCATCTCCGCATCCAGCGTTTCTTGTGTTACCTCAACGATTGCGAGATCCGGCGGGTCTTGTTTCGTTATGCAAGCCAGATATGTAGGCAGTTTTTCTCCTATATTCTGTCGGACGATTTCCTGATATATCGCCAGCTGTAACGGCCAATTCCACGCCGTGGCGAAATCTACCTTGCCTTGTCCTTCCTTGTATACCGGGTAAAAGTCCTTGACGGTCTTGAGGTCAACAATGCGGTCTTTTGTCATAAAGTCCAGCTTGCACTTGAAACGGATCCCTTCAATCTCGCCCGTGAATATCCTCTGTTTTCTGCCACGAAGATACAGCATGAATCCGTCTTCGTTCTCGGCTCTGCGTATCATTGTGTCGGCCAGCTTAAACGGAGCCTTGAGTTCGCCCGTTCTGGAGTTGAAGATCTGCGGGTGTTCGTCCGTAAAGGCGTTGAACGCTTTTGCCCCGTCAAAGTATGAATCCACATACGAGCCGACCAGCAATGCTTCGGATTCGGGCTGTTCGTATTCGCCTCTGAGTTCGGCGAGTGTCCGTGCCGGACATTCCATCATTCCCTTGACGAAAGAGGCCGACCAATATCTCGAATCGGCCTCGGTCGTGTAGTAGGTCTTCTTTGTTAGCCTGAACCGCTTACCCATTCTTGGCCGCCTTCTTAGCGCAATCAGCACAAAGCACTTTGCCGTACTTCGCTTTCGTGTAAGCGGCGAGACTGTCTGCGCTCATTCCGTTGCTGGGCTTGACAAGGCCGTGGCACTCATCGCAATGGATCTCAATCACGGTCGGTTTGAACTCCCTTACTCTCAGGGCATCGGTCACAGTTCCGAATGCGGCCACTTTTTCGGCTCCGATCTGAATGCGCACACCCGCCCATTTCTCTACGAACGGAGACCCGGCGACCTTCTCTATCGCCTTGAGGTTGGTCTTGTTCATTATCATCGGCTTCATATCCTTTTCGAGGAAGTGGCAGACTACACACTCTTCCTTGCCCTGTGCGTTTGTGACCGTCTCCTCTCCGATGCTCTTTATAGTCCCGATGATGTCCTCTCCGTTTTCGAGAGCGTATGTCCCGAGATAGTTCGGGTTTGTAAGTTTTTTCCAATGTGTCATTATTAATCTCCTTCTATATTTTTAATTTATCGGCAAGTTCTTTGACCCGCCTCTGGTATTCTTCCGCACTCTTCGCCGTTAAGGCGATGCGCTTCTTTTCTTTTTCGTACTGCTGGTATTTAGTCATCGCATCCCACCGTCCTATGAAGGAAAAACTTGTCAAGAATCTCGGAGTCCGTCTTCTGCTCCTGTAACAGTTCCATAGCGCACTTTTCGCAATAGCTTTCCTCGCCAAAGTCGGTGTGGACTATGTACTCCTCCGTGTCCGGCAAGATGTATCTTCCGCATCTGTCGCACTCAATCATCGGAATGCCTCATATCCGCTCCGCAGTTGGGGCAAAACTTTGGGAAGTCAGCGTCTTCTGGCATTATTGGTTCGACCCATCTGATATCGCTTTCGTAATAGCTACCGCATTGATTGCATTTAAATTCTGGAACATAAATTCTTCCACCATAAGCAAGTTCTAAATTGGCTACTGAAATTACTTCCCACTTCCCCCGCTTCCGCTCTATCACATCGGCGGCGGTATACGGGATTCTATTTGTGTCTAACAAATCTCGAAGTGTAGAAATCCGCTCTTTACAGTAACCGCCACGCACGACATAAAGCTCAAGCGGAGTGTCAAGATCAATATACTCAGCCATTGTCTTTACCTCTCATATCTGCTCCGCAATGCGGACAGAAGTTGTATTCCTTCGTGGACTTGCACCCGCAGTTTGAGCATCGGCATGACATCGAGCCTCGGTCAAACCACTCGCCACGCTTCTTCTCAACCACATCTTGAGGACGGACATAATATCTTGTGACAAGCCTTAACGCATCAACTATTTGTTTAGTTAACGCTTCAACCGCATCTTCTTTCTTTATGTATTCTTCCATTCAACTCACCTTCTGCTGACTTCCGTTGCCGTTGAAACTGTCTTTGGCAATGATGTAACCGTGATGAGTTTCAATCCAAAAATACTTGTCCGAGTTCAATACCCTTCCGGCGTTGCTCTGCATATACTCGCTTATGAGTTTGAAATCAGCCTGTGAAAAGCTCCCGTCCTTTTTAAATCCTTCAAATTGCCCTTCGTGCTGACATACTTCCGAAATAGTGTTGTCGTTGCTGAACACATCGTAATCGGCATTGACTCTGTTCACGATCACATCGCAAATGGCTTTCTTCGCCTCGTCTGAAAGGTCGTACTGTTTCACACCCGCAAGGACTCTACATATATCTCGGTAGCCTTCCTGTTCTGCACTCCAAAGCTGACCGGGTGTCGGTTCCTTTGCCATCTCGGCCGTCTGCTGGGCTTCGATAAGTCTCTGCTCCATTGCGGCAATCTGCTTCGCTTGCCCCGATCTTAAGATGATAATGGCCAGCAGAAACCCGCATAAGAAGCATAGGGTCTCTCTTGCGTACCGTTTCCAATACCACTTGGCCGCCTTTGTGATGCCGTCCCATGCCGTTAAGGCGATGACCGCAACCGTCTCCTTAAACTCGCTTGAAAATGTTTCGCTCATGTTTGTCTCCTTCCAATTCCGCTACCCTATTTAATAGGGCTTTGTTCTCTTCTTCGAGGCGTTTGACTTTCGCCTCAAGCTCTCTGATACGGCGTTTATCGATATTGCCGTAAATCGTTCTCCGTTCCGCTTCGGTCATTTTGTGAACCTTTTAAGCCTTGCAAAGGGCGGCTCGTCTATCGTGTTGCTGAATCCCGCCTTGTGCTTCGGATTAAACTGTTGCCTCTTTCTCAGTCGCTTGCCCTTCACATACTTCGTGCAAGTCGGTGACGAATGGCATCCCCTCATGTGACCCGTGAATCCGATGTAGTCGCAATGGATCATCTCTGCGTTCTGGTCGTGGTGGTTGCTCCGATAGATGCAAGTCCGGCACTGCTTGTTATCGTGCTTTACGCCCGGATCGCTCTGATAAAACCAAAACTTCGGCATACTCACATAATCGTAGAACTTCGACTTCGCTTCGTACTGCACTCCGACCCGTGCCGCTCTTGTTTTCTTCTCAGCCATTTCCGCTCACTCTCCTCGCCAGCAGATGGACTTCGATTCCTTCACGGCCGACTCCGTAACGGCTCTTTACCGTTCTCGGATCCAATCCGAAGTACATTGCGATTTCCTTCTGCTTCCAGATCCGCTCGTCCTTTGCACTTAAAAGGTCAGCGAGGACGGATCTGTAGGTTTCTGTTTCTCTCATTATTGTCTCCTTCTGATTTGCAGTTGCGTATCGCTGCATAAAAAAATAATTAGTCGTTCTCTTCCATAAACTCTTCAACACTCAGTTGCGAACCGATTGCTTTTCTCAGTGCCTTGACTTCTTCCCAGGTGAACGGTGTCTGTCCGAGAATCTTCTTAGACAAGGCCGCCGTAGAGATATGAATCGCCGCAGCTGCCGATGTGATCGTGAATCCGTAACGGTAGATCTCCGACTTAATCCTATTGTGCATTGCCTGACCTCCTTTCAGTAATTTGCACTTGCGTATTCAGTATAAATATGCGATTGCGTATTGTCAAACAAAAAATCAATTCTCAGATGAAAATTTTTGCTTATATTCAATATTTTGTTGCAAATTAATGACAATAATGATAAGATTCGATTACGGAGGTGCGAATTATGGAAGAAAACAAATTCGTAGAGAAGGATCTCGCTAAATACATCATCACCAGGTATGGCACAGTTAAAGATTTTGCGATTCGTGCAAATCTTCCTTACACGACTGTATACAGTATGCTCAGCCGTGGCTTGGGAAAAGCACATTACAAGAATGTATCGCAATTATGTACCGCACTCGGAATCAATAAGGATGCCCTTATGGATGACGGGAAAATTATTCCGGCAACAGTTGACGGCGGCCGCACGATAAATATTGAAACCTACGGTGACGATATTTCCCCTTTAATTCACAGCTGGACACACAATCTGAACGAAGCAGGGCGGCTGAAGCTCCTGGACTACCTTGACGATCTGTTAGCAAATCCAAAGTATACACAGAAGGACGGCACAAAATGAAATTCTGGAAAGTATTATCTGTTTTCTGTTTTGTAGTTGCAGCATTATGCCTGATTATCTTCGTTCTTGTTAAATTAACGGTATTTGCACCATTTGGTCTTCTTTTTATTGGCTTTGGTTTTGTTTGCAGGAAAATGGCAAAAGACAAGGCGACATTCCAGGCTGAGAGAGATCAGGCAGCTCTTTACAGAGCACAACACCCGAAGATCTATACAAAGGTCGCCGGAGTCACTTTCGATAATGAAGACGGGACCAGCAGACAGAAGATCCTGAGAAAAGCACAGCGTGAAAAAGTTGAAGGCACCGTCTCCCTCAAGCTCGGAGAATTTGAAGGCCACCCTGCAATTTATGTTCTCTATGACGGGCAGTGCATTGGCCAAATTCCAAAAGATGACATTGATGCTGTCACAGCCGCTCTGGAGAAAATTGAGTATATAGATCTCACTGTCAGGTCCTTCACTCCTAAAGACTGGAAAGGAGAACAGCCGGAGCGGATCTATTACGGAGAATTAGAAATTCAGTATGAAGCGTAGATCAGACGGCCGCCTATGTAAAACGATAACGATTGACGGTAAACGCCATTACTTTTACGGGAGATCAAAACAGGAAATAAACAAGAAGATCCTCGCTTTTGAAGAAGAGTAAGTCGGAGGCCAAGCGGT
>JAZNNW010000155.1:0-7001 GCA_045580485.1 Candidatus Avilachnospira sp.
TCTCCCTAAGATAAGATCTCTCATCCTTCATGGAGTAAGGCTCGACGTAGACTATGTCGTTGATAGGTCAGGGGTGGAAGCGCAGTAATGCGTGTAGCTGACTGATACTAATAAGCCGAGGGCTTGACCTACAATTGGAAGCAAGCAGACTCAAAGGAGCCTCGAATAGATTGCAGAATGCATGACCATGTTCAGTTTTCAGGGTATATCCCTTTAAGGAGCGAAAGCTCCGGTTGAAGTTGGTGTTGATTGGAGTGTGGGTCCACCTGTTCCCATCCCGAACACAGAAGTTAAGCACACTTTCGCCGACAATACTTGCTGGGTGACCGGCCGGGAAGATAGGTAATGCCAACACAAAAAGAACTCCATCCATTCGGATGGAGTTCTTTTTGTGTGAAGTAATAGGTAATAGTGAAGAAGTATTGTGTCGGCGAAAGCCGACTTTTTTGATTCAGATGCTTACCATGTCTTCGTGGGATTCTCCAGAGCTTGTGCAAAAGCATCTCCTAAACCGGTGAAGATACCCTCCAGATGGGTGCTTGCGGTCAGTATGGGTTCAAAAGTTCCTTCATATCGGAAAACCACGGCATAGTCTCCCTCATATAGGCACACGGCTGTACCGTCTCCAAAATCCATCCAGCCTATGGGAGCACTTCCTGGCAATGGGGCAGTTTCTGGTTCGGAAACGGTCATGGTGGTGCAGATTCGTTTTGCGGCTTTGTCGACAGCCTGAACCGGTATACCCTCTGAGGCATAGAGGATGATCTTGTTGACGGTCAGTGCTTCCAGGAGCGGATCACCGTAGTCTTTCAAAAGGATCGTCGTGACGGTGCCGTTGGTGATACCGATTTGCAAGCCCCGGTCAGGGTCATCTACATAGAACCAGGTGTTTACCTTGTCAATCTCCAAATCTCCTTCGGTTTCGTAAGCCAGAGGATAGGCATTTCGGACCTCTGCCTCTGTGCTGCCAAGAGTGATGTCGCTGTCCAATGTGAAGGAACACCCCGTCTGTGCCTGTATTTCGGAAACTCTTTCGTTGAAATTATGAAAGGTGACGGTCAGGGCTTCATAGTACCAGCGGATGTCGCCGTCGGTCGTGATCGTTTCCGGTTTGCCCAGAAGTGTCTCTGCTTCAGCCATAGTCATATTCAGTTGCAACATTCCAAAGGTTTCTTCTTCCAGATCACCGGTTTCCGGGGTTTCCGGCTGATTCTTTTCTGCCACGGCAGGAGAATTTTTGGGCAGCAGGAAAAAGACGGCTGCTACCAGTGCCAGACAGAGCAAAAGAATGAGAAAGCGGTTCTTTGTCATAAGGGTTCCTCCTGTTATTTGCTTCTGCTTATATTAGACGAGAAAAAGAAAAAAAGGTTTTACTTTACCCCAGTTTTTTGTTCTTTTGGAACAATGCCGTAATATTGTTTATATTTTTTGGAAAAATTGGAAAGGTCGGAGAAGCCTGCCATGGCAGCGGTTTCGGTGACACTAAAGCCAAGGGACAGGAACTCCCTGGCTTTTTCCAATCGGAGCTGCATCAAATACTGCTGGGGTGTGATGCCGTAGGCCTTTCGGAACACGGTTGTCAGATGGCGTCGGTCAATATGCAGGGTCTCTGCAATGCTTTCGATGGTCACGGCGGTCACATAGGTGTTTTCCAGATGAACTTTGGCATAGGCGGCGTAATTCCGGGAGACATTGGAGGCCTCCTCCCGGGACAGCAGCCACAGCAGTTCATAGGTCAAAGCATAAATACGGCTGTTGGGAACATCTGCTTCCAGACTTTCCCGCAACGCACGAAAAATACCTCTGGCGGAAGGTGCAGAGATCACGGTCTGATCCAAGCCGGGCAACGGTCCGTCTGCACGGAAAGCCAGCCAGCAGTAGGCCCAAGGGTCATCCTTGTCGGCAGTGTAGGTGGTCATATCATCGGGGGTGATGACAAAAATATCATCTTTCCCTGCGGTATAGATTTTACCGTTTTTCTCGATGGTTCCGCAGCCCTCAAAGATGTAATGGAGCAGATAGTGCCCACGGATGGTGGGACCCCAGGAGTGACCCATTTCAGGAGGCTCATAGCCGTAGAACATGGGGACAACGGACTGCCAGTGATCGGGCAGAATGGATTTTTCTCGCATAAATCATCCCTCGCTGATGGCGGATTTTCTTCCATTTTACCAAATTGCACTTCCTTTTTGCAATGGCTTTCAGAATAAATTTCTGTTACATTAAAGAAAAAGGAGGAGCGAGCCATGCTGAAGATTACCTTTATGGGTGCAGGCAGCACCGTATTTGCCAGAAATGTGCTGGGGGATGTCATGTCTGCCGAGGCACTGAGAAACTGTGAAATTGCCCTCTATGATATTGATGCCACCCGGCTGGAGGAAAGCCGCACCATTCTTTCGGTCATCAACGGGAACATCAATGAAAACCGGGCGGTCATCAAGGCTTACCTGGGGGAGGAGAACCGGAAAGAGGCCCTGCGAAATGCCAATTTTGTGGTCAATGCCATTCAGGTGGGTGGTTATGACCCCTGCACCATCATTGATTTTGAGATTCCCAAGAAATACGGTCTCCGCCAGACCATTGCCGATACTTTGGGCATCGGCGGTATTATGCGGGCGTTGCGTACCATTCCCGTACTGGAGAGTTTCGCCTGGGACATGGAAGAAGTCTGTCCCAATGCCTTCCTGCTGAACTACTCCAACCCCATGGCTATGCTGACAGGCTATCTCTCCCGGTATACCGGCGTGAAGATGGTGGGTCTGTGCCACAGTGTGCAGGTCTGCTCCAACAATCTGCTTCGTGACCTTGGCATGGAGGACAAGATCCCCGGACGCAAGGAGCTGATCGCCGGTATCAACCACATGGGTTGGCTGTTGGAGATCCGGGATAAGGACGGGAATGATCTGTATCCCGAGATTCGCCGCCGTGCCAAGGCAAAGAACGCCTCCGAAAAGCACTATGATATGATCCGTTATGACTATATTGACAAGCTGGGCTACTACTGCACGGAATCCAGCGGTCACAGTGCCGAATACAACCCCTTCTACATCAAGTCCAAATATCCCGAGCTGATCGAGCGTTACGGACTGGTGCTGGATGATTATCTTGGCATCTGCGTCCGCCAGATTGAGGAGTGGAAGGAAATGAGTAAGAAGCTCACCTCCGATCCCACTCTCACTCACGAGCGTTCCCATGAATATGCTTCCTATATTATGGAGGCTATAGTCACCAACAAGCCCTATCAGATCGGCGGCAATGTGCTGAACAAGGGCCATCTCATCGAGGATTTCCCGGAGCATGCTTGCGTGGAAGTACCCTGTCTGGTGGACGGTATGGGCATCCATCCCACTTATGTGGGACATCTGCCTCCTGTGCTGGCGGCTATGAACATGACCAACATCAACACCCAGCTGCTGACCATCGAAGCTGCTCGCACCAGAAAGAAAGAGGATATCCTCCGGGCGGTCATGCTGGATCCCCATACAACAGCGGAGCTGTCCATTGACGATATGGCAAAGATGGTGGATGAACTGCTGGAAGCCCATGGACCTTACATGGCAATGTACCAATAAAAAAGGAAGCTGCCTTACGGCAGCTTCTTCTTTTTGCTGTAGGGTGTGTCATCCAGCGGCAAGGTGTTGCGGCGGATGCCGTCGAATTGATAGTATGCGTCGGCCACTGCCGGGGCTGTGGGGATAGATGTGATCTCACCAATGCCGATGGCACCGTAGGCCACATCCAGACCTTCTTTTTCCACCACGATGGCTTCAATTTCTGGAATCTGGTTGGCACGGAACAGACCCAGGGTGCCGTATTTGGCCGTGGGCTTGCAGTCCACCAGAGGATAACTCTCCGTCAAAGCAAAGCCCAAGGACATGACCACACCGCCTTCGATCTGCCCTTCACAGGACAGGGGATTGACGGCTTTGCCCACATCATGGGCGGCGATCATCTTTTTCAGTTTGCCTTCCTCATCCAGAATACAGACCTGAGTGGCGTAGCCGTAGGCCACATGGGAAACGGGGTTGGGCAAATCAGCGCCCAGAGGATCGGTTTTTGCCAGATATTCGCCCTTGAATTCCTGTCCATCCAGATCGGCGAGGGTCTTGCCTGCATCCAGACGCTGCTTCAGCTGCTCGCAGGCTCTGCGGCAGGCCTCGCCGGTGACGAGAGTCTGACGGGAACCGGAGGTAGTACCGGAATCCGGGGCGTTATAGGTGTTGGCACGGACATATTCCACCTGCTCTCTGCCAAGACCGAGGGTGGTGCAGACGATCTGCACCAGAACGGTGCCCAAGCCCTGACCGATACAGCTGGCACCGGCACGGATGGCGACCTTGCCATTTTCCACGGTGAGACGGACTCGACCTGTATCTGGCAGTCCGACACCCACACCGGCATTCTTCATGGCACAGGCAATACCGGCATATTTGGCATTTTCGTACTGTTCTTTCACAGCCAGCAGGGTCTCTGCCAGACCGGCGGAGTTATCCACGATCTGCCCGTTGGGCAATGCCTGACCGGGATGGATGGCATTGCGCCAGCGGATTTCCCAAGGAGAAATGCCCAGTTTTACCGCCATGCGGTTCAGGACACTTTCCATGGCGAAGCAGGTCTGGGTGACGCCGAAGCCACGGAAGGCACCGGCAGGGGGATTGTTGGTATAGTAGGCTTTGCCGTCACAGGCAAAGTTGTCATATTGATAAGGACCTGCTGCATGGGTACAGGCTCGTTCCAGAACGGGGCCGCCCAAGGATGCATAGGCACCGGTATCGGCGATGACCTGCACTTTGACACCGAGGATTTTGCCGTTGTCATCACAGCCAACGGAAATTTCCATATCCATGGGATGCCGCTTGGGATGGATGAGGATACTTTCGGCTCTGGACAGTTTGACCTTCACCGGTCTGCCGGTGAGATAGGCCACCAGTGCCGCCTGATGCTGTACAGTCACATCTTCCTTCCCGCCGAAGCCGCCGCCGACCAGCATATTCTGCACCCAGACCTTTTCATTGGGCAGACCCAACATGGGGGCTGTCTCATGCTGGGTGTCGTAGGCGCTTTGGTCCGTGGAGAGAATCATCACATGATCGTCCTCCATATAGGCCACGGCACATTCCGGTTCCAGAAATGCGTGCTCTGTCCAGGGGGTAGAGAATTTTTCGGTAATGACATGGGGAGCAGAGGCAAGGGCTGTCTCGGGATCGCCCCGGCGGATCTGCTTATGGGCCAGAAGATTGCCTTCCTTATGTACCAGAGGGGCGTTTTCTGCCATGGCTTCATAGGGACTGCGGACAGGCTCCAAGACTTCGTAGTCCACCTGCACCAGTGCCTTGGCTTCTGCCAGAATCTCCGGGGTCTCCGCTGCTACGATGCAGATGGAATCGCCTAAATAGTGGGTGATATCACCCACGGCGATCATGGTGTCCCAGTCTTTTTTCAGATGTCCCACCTTATTTTTGCCGGGGATGTCGGCGGCGGTGAACACGCCTACTACGCCGGGCAATGCCTTGGCGGCCTCCGTATGGATGGCCAGGACTCTGGCTCTGGGATGGGCAGAACGGACGGCGGAGGCATAGATCATGCCATCCATGTACACATCATCGGGGTACTGACCGTAGCCCAGCACTTTTTCACGGACATCGATACGGTGGACAGGCTGTCCCAGGCTCCAATCCTCGGAATGAGCAGGGATCTCGCCCTTCTTTTTCAACTCTGCTGCCAGCAGCATGGCTTTGATGATCTTCACATAGCCGGTGCAGCGGCAGATGTTATTCTTGATGGCGAGGGCACAGTCTGCCTCTGTGGGATCGGGGTTCTGATCCAGCAGGGCTTTGGTGCAGAGGACCATGCCCGGGATGCAGAAACCGCACTGAACAGCTCCGGCTGCGCCGAAGGCATAGGTATAGAGCTCCTTTTCAAAATCGCTGAGGCCTTCCACGGTGATGACCTGTTTGCCCTCCAGCTTGTCGGTCTGCTGCACGCAGGCACGGACGGGCTTACCATCCAACAGAATGGTACAGGTGCCGCAGGCACCTTCACTGCAGCCATCCTTGACGGAGGTCAGTCTTAAAGTGTCACGAAGATAACGCATGAGCTTTTGATTGTGCTCTACGGTTACGGATTTGCCGTTGACAAAGAAAGTGGACATAGTAACGCCTCCTTTTCTTCATTTTACCACTAAGGGAAATCTTCTGCAAGGAGACTGTGCAGGACAATATGCAGAAATTTCTAAATAAAATTTAGTGAAGCTGACAAATAGTTAGGGTGCGCAATCAATAAATCGGAAAAATGATTTGCGTTTTACCATTTTTCACAGATAGAAACAGGATAAATTGTCACCTTTCATCTAAAATGTGGCTTTACAGGGCTTGATTAATCGTATATAATAATTATCATGAAAAAGTACGGTTTTGTTACTTTTATAATTTAAGGAGGAAATTCTCATGTCTGTTAAAGTTGCTATTAACGGTTTTGGTCGTATCGGCCGTCTGGCTTTCCGTCAGATGTTCGGTGCTGAGGGCTTCGATGTCGTCGCTATCAACGACCTGACTTCTCCCGCCATGCTGGCTCACCTGCTGAAGTATGACTCCACTCAGGGCGCATACGCAGCTCCCTTCGGCACTCACACTGTCGAAGCCGGCGAAGACAACATCGTTGTCGATGGCAAGAAGATCACCATCTATGCCAAGGCTAACGCTGCCGAGCTGCCCTGGGGCGAGATCGGTGTTGACGTCGTTCTGGAGTGCACCGGTTTCTACACTTCCAAGGACAAGGCTGCCGCTCACATCACTGCCGGCGCCAAGAAGGTGGTTATCTCTGCAAGTCGGATCGTAGCCATGTCGTTCTGTGAGCCAAGGAGTTGTGTGATGAAATTGTCTTCCTAAGACCGCTTGGCCTCCGACTTTGGACGTCGTTCTGGAGTGCACCGGCTTCTACACTTCCAAGGACAAGGCTGCCGCTCACATCACTGCCGGCGCCAAGAAGGTGGTTATCTCTGC
>JAZNNW010000156.1:0-4399 GCA_045580485.1 Candidatus Avilachnospira sp.
TTTGTAGTCTTTTACGGCCAGTTCTACAATGGCGTTGGCTAATGCCTGATAAGGGGTCATAATTTGTACCTCCGATATTTGAAATCCTCGGATTGGCACAGATTGTCGTATTTTGTCGAAATATTGTCTCAGATTTGCAGGCCCGCTTTTACGGCATCAATAAGTGCCGTCTGTGTATGCTCCTTTTGGGAGAGGGCTTTCATGATGCGGTGGTCAATGGTGCCCTTTGTTACGATGTGCTGTACCACCACGGTTTCGGAGGTCTGACCTTGCCGCCACAGACGGGCAACAGTCTGCTGATACAGTTCCAAACTCCAAGTCAGACCGAACCACACAAGAGTGGAACCGCCGGATTGGAGATTCAAACCGTGTCCTGCCGATGCAGGGTGGATAAGCGCAACCGGAATTTCTCCGTTGTTCCATCTTCGGATGCTGTTGGAGTCATCCAGTCGGGAGTGCGGTATATGCAGTTTTTTCAGCCTTGCGGTGATGCGTTCCAGATCGTGCTTGAACCAGTAGGCCACCAGGAGGGGCTTGCCGTTTGCCGCCTCGATGATATCCTCCAGGGCATCCAGTTTGCGGTCATGGATATGGATGGTGTTGCCTTCATCGTTATATATGGCTCCGTTTGCCATCTGGGACAGCTTGCCGGAGAGGGATGCTGCGTTGGCGGCTGTGATCTCTCCATCACTCAGGGTGAGAACCAGGTCACGCTTGAGGCCATCGTAATGCTCCCGTTCTTCATCGGAGAGACGCACCTCATATTCGCTGCTGATCAGTTCCGGCATCTGCAGGTGGTCGTTTGCTTTCATGGAAATGGTGATATCACCGATTTTCCGGTAGATGGCATCCTCGGCATACGGCAGAGGCTTGTAGGAGTAGATAATTTGCCCATTCCGCTTGTCCGGCATGAAGTAGTCGGTACGGTACTTGGTGATGAACCGTCCCAGGCGCTGACCCATATCCAGGATGCGGAACTCTGCCCATAGATCCATCAGACCGTTGGAGGCAGGAGTGCCGGTCAGCCCAACAATACGGGAAACCTTGGGTCTGACTTTCAGCAGAGATTTGAACCGCTTTGTGTTGTGGTTCTTGAAGGAGGACAGTTCGTCAATGACAATCATATCGAAGGTGAACGGGATGCCGCTTTCTTCCACGAGCCATTGGATATTTTCTCTGTTGATGATGTAAATGTCAGCAGGCCGCATCAGCGCTGCTTTGCGTTCATCCGCTGTGCCAACAGCCACGGAGCAGATGAGGTTCTGAAGATGATCCCACTTATCTACTTCAGCGGTCCATGTGTCCCGTGCTACTCGCAGCGGGGCGATGACCAGGACACGGTGTACCTCGAAACTGTCGAAGAGGAGGTCGGAGATGGCGGTCAGCGTGATGCTCGTTTTGCCAAGACCCATATCCAGAAAGACGGTGGCGACGGGATGGGCTTCGATGTAGTCGATGGCGTAGGCTTGGTAGTCATGCGGTTTGTATCTCATCAAGGATACCTCCTATCTGCTCTTCGGCATCCAGGATATAAACCTTGAAACCGAGGCGGGTCAGTAATTTGTGCCTTGCGGTTTGGAGCGGGCGGGGCTTTTTGCCGGGAGCCTTCACTTCCACGAAAGCAATTCTGCCACCGGGCAACAGAACGATTCTGTCGGGAACGCCATCAAATCCTGGTGACACCCACTTCGGACAAATCCCACCGCGCTTTTTTACCATCAGGGCAAATTTTTGCTCGATGCTTTTCTCTCTCATAAGGCTTTCCTTTCTTGGTGGGTGCAGGTCGATGCAAGTCATTTCATAAACTCTTCTTAGAACGATTTTTCTATAAAATTCCGCCCTAAAGGGGTTTTAAGAAAAGACCTTCACCGACCTGCACCTTTGGGAATTACTCCAGGAAATCCGATTTCAACTGAATGCCAGAAATGACCATTCCTGCTTTGGTTTTTCTGCGAATAAACCCTGCCTTTTCAAGACCGGCATAAAAATCTGTGGTACTACGGGCATACTCGCCGTTGCGCAGACAGTACGCACGATACTCCTGGTACAGTTCGCCGGACTTCTGCGTATAGGTGCGGTCAATCTCACAACAGTCCTCCAGGAAAATGGACAGCCAGTCGTTGTTATCGCGGTATTGGGCGATTGCATCCAGCACCACCTGGGGAACGGTCAGCTTGAAATTATTATGGATGGCTTTCTGTGCGCCCTCGATAATCCAGGCCAGAATTGCACCGCCCGCATTGCGTACCAGATAGTCGGCATAGTTCTTGATGTCGGACTTGCCACGGATCTTGGCATTGAAGGGAATCACGATCAGACGGCGCCAGGTACCGTCATCGTTGGCACCGACCCTGGGAAGATGGTTGGTGTAAAGGACGAGCGTATGGGTCGGAGTGTATTTGAACGGGTCTTTGTACTTCTTTTCTGCGGAGATTTCATCGGTGGAGCAGAGCTGCTTTACGATGGAGGTGTTCAGGCGCATACCTTCCTCCAATTCCGCAGCGATGACCAGGCGCTTGCCCTTCAGTTCTGCCATTTCCGGCTTTACATTTCGCTTGCATCCCACGGTTAGAGCATCAGCAGACATGGAGCCGCTGTAAGAGCCGAGGACCTTTGCGATGGCATTCCAGAAGGTGGACTTGCCGTTGCTGCCTTCACCGTATGCAATGATGAGAGCCTCCTGGTATACCTTACCGATAGCAGCCAAGCCCACGGTCTGCTGCACGTAGTCCATCAGTTCCTTATCACCGCAGAAGAAGCTATCCACGGAGGACATCCACAGTTCCATACCTTCATCTGAGGGAGCAACGGTGGTCATCTTGGTAATAAGGTCTTCCGGGCAGTGGTCATGGGCGCCACTCATTCCAAGTCGGAGGTCATAGGTGGCGGTGGGTGTGTTGAGCAGATACTCCTGGGTGTCGAAATCCTGGATGCTTCGCAGGAGCATAGGCTTGGCTGCCTGCAGAGCAGAGGTTACATATTTCATGTCGCGGCGCTTCATCACGAAGGCTTTATAGGAGATGGCAAAGCAGTATTCCGCAAAGGCTTTTTCGCTGCGGTCATCGACGGCTTTTTCCAGAGCCTTGCCACCGGAGGTGATCACATCCTGTCCGATGCCTGCATCCATCAAAGCCTGTTTTGCTTTGTCCACGGCGAGGATAGCCTCTGCAAGCTGCCGATCCAGGAACTCCTCACAGCAGCCAACCGCTAACTGCTTGGACTCCGCCCAATGGTTGCCGTCATAGCGCATAAAATCCGTGGCATCGGTGTAGACCATTTCTCCGGCATATTCCTTTGCCAGCACCTTGGCCTGTCCGATATCGGAGAAGTCTGCGGGGCGAAGGCTGTAACCCTGGTTGTACTGTTCCGGGGGAATATAGCCTTCCTGCTGTTGGACTCTGCCATAGAACTTCTGGGCGCTGTGCCAGATGGTCATCAGTTCCTGCTCTTCGAGCGGAGGGGTACATTTTTCAGCCTCTTCCATAAAGCACTGGAAGGCGGTGTCATTATCGCCGTACTTTTTGATGACACGGCCGGCAAAACGGGACATTGTAGCGTTGCGGCTTCCTTCGGCGATGACCTGGGGCGTGCCGTGGCTCGGCTGATTCATTCCGGCATCGAACTCATCACTGGTGAGGAACTCCGTGAGCGTCATAAAGCCATCAAACATCTCGACCTTTGCATCCGCTGTGCCGAAATAGAAACGGGCGGCATCCAGAGCCTTGGTATCGAAGTACGGGAAGATGGCACTCAGCAGGCGTTTGAGCGAGGCGTACTCTTCGGCATCTGTAATGTGGTCGATGGCGAAGAAAGCGTGGAACTTGGGTCTGGCGGCTCTGCCGTTTTTGACCTTCATGTGGTTACGGCTGTAGTGGACAGCAAACTCCACACCGGGGAAAGCATCGGCAATGTCGTCCGGGGTCTTCCAGTCGGCAGGATTATCGGAGTGGTCGTTATCGCATTCCACGGACAGACAATCACTGCCGATGAAATTGTCATTGCTGCGATAGGACCCCTCATACTCAGCACAGACATAGTCCCGGCTGACCGCCCGTTCCAGACTGTCGGTATCGGTGATTTCAACTTTATGCGGATACAGGCAGTTGCCTGCCTGTCCGATACAATCCGCATGGTAAAGGGTGAACATCAGTAAGTAACCTCCTTGATTTCTCTCGTGTCCCTGCTACGGAGCAGGCTTTCGACTTGTGCGTGGTAGTGGTCGTAGGCTTCCTTGCTGTGGATGCCGATGGAGGCATCGAAGGTGTTCTTTTTCTTGCCCAGGTTCTCGGAGGAAAGCCATACGGTCTCCGGCCCGATCAAGGCCAGTTTTGCGTGTGCATACGGATTGACATAGATTTTCAAGTCCGGGAACGCCTTCTTGATGTGATAAGCATTGATT
>JAZNNW010000157.1:0-14056 GCA_045580485.1 Candidatus Avilachnospira sp.
GCTCCGGCTATGTATCATGGGTCTACAATCAATGCGGCTGGGATTTTGGGCGGTTGGGTGCCCAGGGACTGTATAACATCAGTACCCGTGTGCATAACCCCCAGCCCGGAGATCTGGTGTTCTTCACCGGGACATACGATACCCCCGGCGTTTCTCATGTGGGCATTTATGTGGGTGATGGCTGGATGCTCCATTGCGGAGATCCCATCGGATATGCCGACTTGTCGGCCAGCTATTGGCAGTCACATTTCTACGCCTACGGGCGATTATCTTAAAAGGAGGATTACATGGCAGTAAGCAAAAGCGCAAAGATTGAGGCCGAGATTGAAAAGGTTAAGGCCAAAATTGCCGAACAGCAGGCAAGGCTGAAGGAACTGGAACAGCGCAAGATCGAAGCGGAAAACAGCGAGATCGTGGATATGGTGCGTGGCATGAGCGTGTCCCTCACGGAGCTGCCCCTGCTGCTGGAAAAGCTGCGTTCCGGCGAAGGTTTGAGACAAGTTGTCCCGAAGTCCGGCGCTGCGGAAATGGAGGATAACTGAATATGAAAAGATTTCGTATGCTGGCGGCGCTTATGTGCGTCGCTATTTTTATGTGCGGCTTTACCATGACGGCCTATGCCAAGGCCGAGGACGCTCCCGAGGTCACGGAAAATCCCGACCATTGGGAGGGCTTTGATCCCGTGGAAGAAACCACCGAGTCCACCGAGCCGGATGCCGGATTTTCGGAGGATGGCAGCTTTGTGACCCGTGATCTTCTGTACGATGAACATACCAACAAGCAGTTTATCACCGTCCAGACCAGCGGTGGCAACACCTTTTACATCATCATTGACTACGACAAGCCCGTGGATGAGGACGGCGAACAGTATCAGACCTACTTCTTGAGCGTGGTGGACGAGGCTGATCTGCTGGCCGCTGCGGAGGCTGCGGGTATCGAGTTGCCCGCCTGTGAATGTACAGATAAGTGCATGGCCGGGGCTGTCAACACAGATTGCCCGGTATGCGCCACCAATATGACCGAGTGCATGGGCATGGCTCCCGAGGTGGAGCAAACCGTTGATCCCGAACCTACGGACGATCCCGAGCCGGAGCAGCCCAAGGTTGAAAGTAACAACACCGGGACAATTATTCTGATCGTTGCTGTTGCGCTGATCGGCGGCGTGGGCGCATGGTATTTCAAAATCTACCGCCCCAAGAAACAGGCCGCCCAGCCGGAGGAGGAATACGAGGAGCCGGATTACAGCGCCTATGCCGATGAGGACGATGCGTGGGACGAGGAGGACAATGTATGAATTTCACCAACAGCCCCTATGAGCCTTTTATGAAACAGCCCTCCCACTATCGAGGCCCCAACGGGCCGGAGCTGGCTCCCAAAGGTACCCGCTGTCATGGTTGCCCCTACTGGAAAGGCATCGAGTGTATGACTTGTTACCGGGAACTGCTGAAAAAGCCCGGTGATAAAAAGTGATGCTATGGCCGAGCGGGAGTTGACACGGGAGGAGAAGGCGGCGATCCGTAAGCTGGTGACAAGGCTTTGCGCCAACTATGACCGGGAATACGGCTGCCTACCGCTGGGCGGGCCGTGCTATATGCTGGACAAGTGCTGGACGGGTGCATACTGCCGCTACTTCCGGGAGGCTGTTCTGCCTAATGATCCGGTGCTGGAGGCAACGCTGACCAGCGGTGGCTCAGCCCCGGACACAAGGGCTTGCCCGGTGTGCGGCAGGGCCTTTCTCCCGGATGGCCGGACACGGTATTGTTCTGCGGTCTGCGCTCATGCCGCAAGGCTGAAAAAGCAGCGGAGTTATATGCGGAAATACCGCGGTAATGTGTTAGCATTTGCCCCGAAAAAAGCCGCCTGTATCAAGGCTTTTCCGGGCCGGAAAACAAGGGGGTAATATGTTATCCCATCCGGCCCCGGAAAGGCCCAAATACTGCTAACATTTTGGAAGGAGGTCACATTGGAAAAGAACGCTGGTTATGAGATCCGGGAGTCCATTCTCTTTGACAATGGCCGGGGCTTTGCGCTGGGGGAAAATGACCGAGCGCCTGCTCCCTTTGTAACATGGCAGTTTGCCGAGGAGAACGGCCACCGGGATTATTATTGGGGTCACTACCACACGGAGGAGGCAGCAGCCGTCAAGGACTTTGCAGCCCGATCTGCGGATTATCAGCGGCGCTACGGTGTACAGGAGGTGAAGCGGCCCATAGCGGAGCAGATGAAAGCTGCCAAAGAGCAAACGGAAAAGCCCGTGGATAAGGTGCGGGAAATGCCGCCCAAGGCCAAAGTTAAGGAGCGTGAGGAACGGTGACAAAGAAGCGCCGCCGTCCCATCCACTTGCACGTTATGGTGTCCGAGGAGGAACAGGCGCTGATACAGGAGCGCATGGCGGAGGCCGGTATTCGGAACATGGGAGCCTATGTGCGGAAAATGGCCCTCAATGGCTATGTGCTGCACGTTGATCTGGCTCCCGTCCGGGAGCTGGTATCCTTGCAGCGGCGGTGCGCCAATAACCTCAACCAAGTGGCGATCCATGCCAACACCTACGGCGTGTACCCGGAGGAGATAGCAGCGCTGCAAAAGGACTGTGCGGCCCTGTGGAAGCCGCTGTCTGATCTTTTGGAGAAACTGGCGGGGGTGGTTGAAATGTGAAAAAGGGAGTGCAGACTTTGGTGGTCTGCACTCCCGCATATTTTTTTACCAATAATAGCGACGGTGAGGAAAGCGAAGTTCGGGTATGCCGATTTCACTGCAAATTGAGGACATAATTTTCAAAATCTCCTCACGGGAAGAATTAAACCATTCTTCCAGCTCCCGATCATTGAAGCAATACATTCCTTCTTTGCCGTTATCACTATAAAATGAATAAACATGGTCACGCTCTGCTACTTTCAATCGTCTGCGAATGGCCGTTAAGATGTCAACCACATTATACAACTTTTCACGCCATTCCGGGTTTTGTACAAAAGCCTTTCCCTCTGCTTGTTTGATTATATCGCCATCCCGTGTGCGAAGAACGCCTGTATTCAAGGCGATAATAGTATCTTCGATTGCTCTATCAAAATCCTCCATACGGCCCTCTTGACGAATATCGTCACGGAAGGCCGGACGGTCAAAGCATTGCACATAGAACTTTATCAATGTCTTATCCTGTTCTGTGTTTTGTGCTGGCGAAAGAGTTTCCAGCTCCAATATGGTAGCTTCCTCGGAAAGCCGCTTCCACTTATGCAGCAGATCAACAGTGTAGCGTAGATCGTCACTATCAATTAGCTTGGAGCATGACTGGCACAGCCAAATACCATTGTGTATGTCCTTTCGCTCCGCTGGGGTCATGTTTGCATCATAGCGTTTCCCGCCGGGAGCTGCTGCACAGATATGAGCTGCCACGCCGATATTATTATAGTTTTCGGGATCATCATTAGCACCGCAGGTCAGCTTTCTGCAATTAGGATTGCTGCACCGATAGCCAACACGCTTAGCCATAATATCTATGGTTTTTGCTTTGAAATCATCACGCTTACTTGCCATTGTCACACCCCCAATTCATCAATCGGATTATATCACTTTAGTGTTCAAATAGCTACAATTATTTCTCAAAACGGTGTTTTCCCGACATCCTTGTGTGGGAATTTCTACGGAGTTATAATATAGGTGGAAGGAACAACTGACATTTTACAGGAGGTGCTATCATGCGAATTATCTTGAAAATCCTTGCTGCTCCCTTTGTTCTGCTGTTGTCGCTGGTGCTGGCGGTGCTGACCTTGCTACACACGCTGACTACCGGGGTATTGAGCATCCTCGCTCTGATTGCCGCCGCCTGTGGGCTGTTTGCCTGTACCATCGGCGGAGATCCAGCATCGGGCATCCGGGTGCTGATCGTGGCAGCGCTCATTTCACCCTTTGGACTTCCGGCCCTGTCCGAGTGGCTGATCCTAAAGCTGGGTGATCTGAACTGCTCTCTGCAGAGCTTCATTACGGTGTAAGACTTTGGGACAATTTGTCCCAAATAGAAAAAGCGGTAGCCGTATAGCCACCGCTTTTTGTAAACAACTCAACAAACTAGAATTTGTCTTTATAGAAATATCATGATTTCATTGATTGTTTCCGTTATCCTGTATTTTTGCATTCAAGAAATCAATTAATCTCATGATTTTTGAAAGATTGAAAATAGGATCAAACGCCCCCATTTCTGCTCGTTCACTTTCAGAAGCTTCATTTAGAATATCCTCGATTTCTTTCTGCGCAGTTTCTACTTCTTTCTTATCCCATCCAGTTTGATTACCTAAAAATACTCTTAAACTAAGCAAAGTCTGTCCAATATAATTTATTGCTTCTGGATTTGAATTAAAATCCGATAGCAATTTTATGTAATTGGTAATTTCATTAAGCGGCTTTTGTGGAATACTATTGCATAGTTCCATTACCTGCATATGAATTAAGTCGAGTTCTTCATCGACCGGAAGCCTTATCGTGTGCAAACATTGCTTCCCTGCTTTAGTCAAAGATATTTTATTCCCATCAATATCAATTATTCCAAATTTTAAGAATTCTGCAACAATCAACTGGAATTCTACATCAGGCACGCAGAAATAAGGTTCGTGATCTAAAAATAATGCATGATTGATAGCGTAGTGAACTAAATTAATATTGTTTTCAACCAACAAAATTGGACCAAATATTGAAAAGATTTGTGACCATGTAATAGAAACTGGTATAGAAATATTTCTATAATCATGCCACTTTGAATACCCTGAAAAGGTACGAACTGCACTCCACGGAAATTTCATTATTAATTGCTCTTGTTCTTCTAATTGTGTTTTTTCCTCGAGCAGTGCTTTCATTCTATTATTTTCAATTCTCAAATCATTTATTTGATTTAACAAATCTGAGTTTTCATAAGATGCGACTCTCTCCCAACCAGGCCTTGGATTATCATTAATTGCATTTATTAAAGCAACAACAACTTCAGCAGAAAGAGCGGACGGGTTTTCCCAATTAAAATAGCTTACCATCCGATGATGCATTACTTTATCCCTAAACTCTTGAAGCTTCTGTTTTGCATCTGCTGCTACATCAGATTTATTAACTGGAAAAGAATCCGGATTGCTATGAATGCATGCGATTACTGGTATTCCTAAACTAACAGCATAATCAAACTCTTTCTCAGTATAGCTAATTCCATCTTCAGCTTGGGACCCATATCTGTTTCCGATGATGAGAATATAGTAATCTGTTTCGTCAAGGAGCCGCTTGATATAATCAAACTGTTCCTTATTTGTTGCGACAAAATGCTCCATCCCAACAGGAATATGTCGAAGTTTAAGAACACTTTTCAGAACCTCTTGCCGTTCTTCCTGCAAATCTTTATATGTAGAGCTAATAAATATTTGATATCGTTTCATAGTACACCGCCAAATTCTATTTGTTTATTCATTTCAAGTATAGCATGACATTGAGACGTTTTCAATGATTGAAAATCATGAGCGTTTCTGTACAGTAAAGGAGGATTGCCTACGGCCACAACCTACATCAAGCCTTACAAAAGGGCAACAGATAAAAGCGCTGTCCAGACCATGCAGGAGCGGTTTGAATATGCCCTTAACCCGGAGAAGCTGGGCGCTGTGTCCTCATACCTTTGCGACCATACAACGGCACATTCTGAGTTCCTGTTGGTGCATAGCCAGTACAAGTCCGAAACGGGCCGGGAAACTGACCGTGGGGCGCTGTTCTTTCAGATACGCCAAGCGTTCAAACCCGGAGAGATAACCCCGGAGGAGGCCAACAGGATCGGCTATGAAACTGCTATGCGCTGGACGAAGGGCAAGTATCAATTCTTTGTCTGTACCCACATTGACAAAGATCATATCCACAATCACATCTATTACAATTCCACGGCCTATGATTGCTCCCGGAAGCACCATAATTTCATCGGCTCCAGCTTTGCGCTCCGGCGGCTCTCTGACCGGGTATGTCTGGAAAATGACCTGTCTGTGATCCTTAATCCCAAGCCCCATAGCAAAGGCCGTTTTCTGCACTACGGTCAATGGATCGGTGAAAAGCCGCTCTCTGCCAAGCAGCGGGTACGGCTTGCTATTGTTGCGGCGCTGGAGAAAAAGCCCGCTGACTTTGAGGCGTTTCTGCGGCTCATGGAGGAGCCCGGCTTTGCGGTCAAGCATGGCCGAGGCGGTGTGATTTCGTTCCTTGCGCCGGGACAGGAAAAACCTACCCGGTTACGGGCATCCACGCTGGGGGCTGGTTTTGATCCGGCAGACATCCGGGCTGTGATTGCCGGAAAGCGGCCTATCCCGGAGATCCCACATGAGGCACCGGCTCCCCGAAAGGTCAGTCTTGTGATCGACATACAGGAGCGGTTGCGCTCCGGCAAAGGCCCCGCCTATGAGCGCTGGGCCAAGGTGTATAACCTCAAACAGATGGCCGCTGCGCTGCAATACCTAAAAGAAAACGGTATAGCGGATTATGGCGAGCTGGCCGCCGGAACGGATGCGGCGGTGGAGCGTTCTCACAAGCTGGCGGCGGAGCTGCAAGCGGTGGAAACAGAACTGGCACAAACCTCTGACCTTATGGGCGCTGTGGTGGACTATGCCAAGACCCGGCCTGTCTTTGACGGGTATAAGGCATCTAAATACAGCAAGAAATATCTTGCCCAACACGAGGGCGAGCTGGCAACTTACCGGGCGGCACGAGCTACCATGAAAGAAATTCTGGACGGCGGAAAGCTGCCCCGGATCGACGAGCTAAAAGAAAAACGCCGCCAACTGGCAGCGCAGAAAAAGACCCTGTATATGGAATACCGCCAAGCCCAGGATGCCATGCGTGAGGCGGTGACTGTGAAGGCAAATATTGATCGGCTGCTCGGCCTTACAGACGAGCGCACGAATAAGGAACAGGAGCGGTAGCGCCTGTGACGCAGCCAACAAAACTTTGGGACAACTTGTCCCGAAGGCCGGGTTTGGGGAGGCTTCCCAACAAGCATTTTCGCAGGCCCAATGGGATGCGAAAATATCAAGTGTGGCCACACTTGAATTGCTTGCCAAAATGTGCGTCCCCGAAAACCCCTCGCAAACGGAGGGTAGTGCAAACTACACTTCCACCGTTTCTCTGGCCTTTTTCAGTCCATCCGCTGTTGCGGCAATAATGGTCAATTCTCTTTCGTCCATGGTGCTGAGAAGCATATCAATATGGCGGCGGCAATCGCTGGTGCCGCTCTCGCTGACGGGATAGAAGAACTGATCCACGGAAATTTCCAGCAGGGTGACGAGCTGATAAAAGGTGTTGAGGCTGGGATGCTGGCCCCTGTTGTCTATGTACATAATGGAACGAGGCGTGCGGTCTACAAGCTGTGCGAGGTATTCCTGTGTCCATCCCTTTGCCTCTCTTTTGCGCTTGATCTCCTTACCTAAAGCATGGAAGTCAAACCGTATGTTATCTTGGTACATTTTTATATCACCCCTGTATTATTTTACATTTCGGGTGAGAATATTTGAACGAAGCACAATTTTATATATAGGTAGTATTTTGTTTCGTGTTTTGGTCACTTGTTTATTTAATTAAAGCGAGCTACAATATAAGCGAACTTTGGGACAATTTGTCCCAAAGGCTATTGCGTCCTTTGAGAAATAATTGAGATTTATGCGAGATACTTTTATCATGCCGGAAGGAGGTCTGCGTCATAATGAAAAAGATACTATTGGTAGACGATGAAAAAGGAATTGTGGATGTGCTGAAAAGCTATTTTGAAATGCGTACCTTTCAAGTATATACAGCATACGATGGCAAAACAGCTATTAAACAAGCTGCAAATAACCCGGACATCGTTTTGCTTGACATCAATATGCCAGATATAGATGGATTAGCTGTTTGCGAGAAAATTCGTGATTACATTTCCTGTCCGATTTTATTTTTGACGGCTCGAATTGAAACAGCCGATAAAATCAAAGGTTTTCAAGTCGGTGCGGATGATTACATTGTAAAGCCCTTTGATCTTGACGAGTTAGGTGCCAGAGTCGCCGCTCATATACGCCGGGAAAACCGCAGACAAGAACAGTCCACACTTCGCTTCTTCTCTGACATGGTGATAGACTATTCTAAAAGAGAGGTGTCTATCTGCGGAGAAAAAGTGGCCTTATCGAAAAAAGAGTATGATATTGTGGAGTTGCTTTCCATCAACGCCGGACAGGTCTTTGATCGGGAGCGCATATACGAACTTGTGTGGGGATTAGAGGGTGATGGCAACAGCGATACGATCATGGAGCATATAAGAAAAATACGAAGCAAGTTTACCGCTGTGTCCTCTCATAGCTATATCGAAACTGTTTGGGGGGTGGGCTATAAATGGGTCGGATAAAGAATTTGAGCCTACGCAAATACTTCTTCCTAATTACCGTTATTTATTTGGTTGTCGCCATCTTATTAAGTGTACTGTGCTATAATCTGTGCGATAAGGCTATTGATGAATTTGGTTTATATCGTAGCATGGATTATGAGAGCGCCAAAGAATATTTAGAATCAATCGGCGGCGGAGCGTCTATGCCCTCTGAGCTTCATATAGGGGCAAATCAAATTTTCTACTATACCGTTGAGCCGTGGTACAGTATCGTAAAGTTTTTGCGGGTTGCTGGGCCTGTAATCATTGTAGTGGCAGCATTGCTTTTGGCAGATGCTACTTTTTACAAAAGGAAGTTGAAACGTCCTATCGGTGTTTTGATACATAGTACCCAGCAAATTCAAAATCAGACATTGGATTTTGAGATACCCGATTGTGGGTCTGACGAATTAGGTCAACTCTGTTCAGCATTTGAAACTATGCGGCAATCCTTGCTGGAAAGTAACCGTGAACTATGGCGGCAAGCAGAGGAACGGAAACGCTTGAACGCCGCTTTTTCTCACGATCTCCGAAACCCGGTAACTGTCCTGAAAGGCTCGGCAAAAATGGCGAAACTGTGTGTCGATGGCGAGAACATTAATACACCGCAGCTTATGGATAATCTGCGCCGCATAGAAGCATATACGGGACGGATCGAACAGTATGTAGAAACTATGAGTAGCGTTCAACGATTGGAGCAAGTACAGCCCGAAAAAGTAGTTATTGATGTTGCTTGCTTGAGTTCCGATTTGAATAGCGCCCTTTTATTTGCTGCCAAAGAAAGCGGGAAACAGCTTGTATTTCACGGATGTTATGATGCCGGTACTGTTACGATGGACAAAGGGATGCTATTTCAAGTTGCGGAAAATCTTACAACAAATGCACTACGTTTCGCAAGGCAGACTGTTTCTGTCACGCTTTCTATTGACGATAATGGTCTGGAACTTGAGGTTGCAGACGATGGCTACGGTTTTCCTGCGGAGCTTTTGAAAAATGGTATCCAGCCATTCCAGAAGCACACGGAAGAAGTAGATCACTTTGGTATGGGTCTTTATATTTGCAAGGTACTATGCGAAAAGCATGGTGGAAGTCTATTGCTTGAAAACCATAAAAATGGAGCTCAAGCAACCGCAATATTTAGATTTTGAAAACTTGAGCGTTTTTTGAGAATTATAGATTAAGCTCTCCTTATCACCACGATAAGGAGAGCTTTTTATGAGCATATTACAAACATCAAATTTGAAAAAGATATATGGTAGCGGGGATACCGCCGTCCACGCCCTCGATGGCGTTAGCTTTTCCGTTGATAAGGGGGAATTTGTAGCTATTGTTGGTACTTCTGGTAGCGGCAAAAGTACACTTTTACATATGCTCGGCGGCCTTGATCGTCCTACAAGTGGCAGTGTTACGGTAGACGGACAAAAGCTATTTTCCCTCAAAGAAGATGATTTAACGGTATTCCGTCGCCGCAAAATTGGTTTCGTGTTCCAAAACTATAACCTTGTCCCGGTACTCAATGTCTATGAAAATATTGTTCTCCCGATCCAGCTTGACGGCAACACTCCCGATGCTGACTACATCAAAAGCATAGTTGAGACATTGGGGCTTGGCAGTAAACTTAAAAATCTCGCAAGCAACCTCTCTGGCGGCCAGCAGCAGCGTGTTGCAATAGCCCGTGCGCTTTCTACAAAGCCTGCAATCATCCTTGCAGACGAGCCGACAGGTAATCTTGATTCAAAGACAAGTCTGGATGTTTTGAAGCTCCTTAAAATGACAAGCGAAAAATATTCGCAGACTATTGTGATAATCACGCATGACGAGCAGCTTGCTCAAATGGCGGATCGCATTGTCCGTATCGAGGACGGGCGTATCGTTTCGCAATAAGGGGGCGAAATGATGGATATGTCAAAAAAGTGTATTCGTAAGCTGGGCATAAAAAGTATGAAGGCTTCAAAAGGCAGGAACATTATTGCTATTATTGCAATCATGCTGACCGCCATATTATTTACAACCTTTTTCACGATTTTATTCTCTATCAATGCTTCTGTGGAAGATGCGAATTTCCGCCAAATCGGAACATATAGTCATGGCGAATTTAAGGCCCTGTCACAGCAGCAGTACGACAAAATCAAGGATGATCCACTCATAAAGGAATATGGCTTGCGTATCATTGTCGGAACTTCAGCGGAAGATCCATTCAATAAAGAGCCTGTGGAAATCAGTTATTGCGACACAAATCAAGCCAAGTGGATGTATCTTGACCCCATAGAAGGATCACTCCCCGCCGAGGGTGCGAATGAAGCCGCCACGGATATTCGTGTGCTTGAATTGCTTGGAATCAAACCCGAAGTCGGTGTAGAGTTTACCATGCCGTTTGTTGTTGATGGCACAAATACAACTGAGACTTTTACTCTCTGCGGATGGTGGGAATACAACGAGGCGGCTGCTGTGAGCCATGTACTTATTTCCCGTGGCAATGCCGAGGAGATTTTCGCAAAGCTCGATACACAGGGGATAGACGGCATGACCGGGAAATGGAATATGGGTGTCATGCTGGATAGTTCGCTGCACATTTCAAGCGATATGTATTCTGTCCTTGCAAATCACGGATATGAGTATGGGAACGGTGCAACGGACAATAGCGTTGCTGTCGGTGTGAATTGGGGCTATACAGGCGCACAATTAGCAAGTAGCTTCGATCTGTCAACCGCACTTGCTATTGTAGTGTTACTGCTTCTAATCTTCCTTACAGGTTTTCTTATTATCTACAATGTGTTTCAAATCTCGGTTACAGGCGATATTCGCTTATACGGCTTACTAAAGACAATCGGCACCTCGGAAAAACAGATTCGGCACATCATTCACATTCAAGCAATTTTACTTTCGCTTGCTGGCATACCGCTGGGATTGCTATGCGGATGGGTCATTGGTGTTCGGCTCACGCCAGCAATTATTCAGCAGCTTAACGAAGTACAGTCTAATACGATTTCGGCAAGTCCATTTATTTTCATTGGAGCAGCGCTGGTTTCGCTTGTTACTGTCTTTATTTCTTGCAGTAAACCGGGAAAAACCGCCGCCCAGGTTTCGCCTGTGGAGGCAGTACGATATACAGAGGTTACAACTTCTGCAAAAGAACTGCGAGATACACACTCCGGCACATCTATCCCCCAAATGGCACTTGCTAATCTTGGACGAAACCGCAGCCGAACTATAATAACATTCATTTCTCTCTCCTTGGCAGTTGTCCTATTAAATCTCACATTTACGTTTACAAGCGGTTTTGATATGGATAAATACCTCAACACAGTTGTCTCTGATTATGTAGTTGCTGACGATAGCTATTTCGACATCCCAGCTCGTGAATGGCAGCCTGTGGAGGAACAACTTATAGCTCAAATCGACCAGCAGAACGGTGTGGTGGACGGTGGCAGGGTATTCGGACTAACTGAAAATAATGCTCTTGATTTCGTTACAGAGGAATATTACCGAAGTGGCCTAAGTGATACAAGTTCGGCATCAGCAGTCAACATTTGGTTGCAAAACTGCGACAAGCTAAATGGCTTAATCGGCAGAGAAACACATCTTTTGGGTTTAGACGATTTTGCTCTCTCAAAATTGACTGTGCTGGAGGGAGATGTGACGAAGCTGAATGATCCAGACAATCGCTATATTGCGGCTGTATATCGTGCGGACGATTATGGCAATCCCATGATGGGTACGCATTGGGCAAAGGTTGGAGATACTATAACAATCCGCTACGTCGAACAATGGCAATACTATGATTGGTTTAGCGGACAGCCTATTGCAAATGGAGCGGATAGCAGTTCCGGGTATAAAAAAGCAGTAGCATATCGTGATGTAGAATATGAGGTTGCTGCGCTTGTTGTAGTTCCTCATGCGCTCGGTTATCGCTACTACGGCCCCGATCCTTGGGTATTAAGCTCCGAGGTCTTTGTTGCAGATACCAATACAAGTAGTGTAATGCTCTATGCTTTTGATACAACCGATGAGGCCAATGACGGTATAGGTACTTTTCTGAAAAATCAGAAAGAATACGGATATGAAAGTAAAACAGATTTGGCAGAGAGTTTCTATTCGCTGCGTGATATGTTTACTGCCCTTGGTGGAGTCCTCTGCGTCATCATTGGCTTTGTGGGGATGCTTAATTTTCTCAATGCCATACTAACGGGCATTTTTGCACGCAAACGGGAGTTTGCGGTTTTACAGGCAATCGGTATGACAGGTCATCAGCTTAAAGCCATGTTAGTTTGGGAAGGACTATTTCAAACACTTGGTTCCGTGCTATTTTCAACGGGATTGTGCATCATCACTGCCCCTATCTTAAAAGTAGCACTTGAAGCAATGTTTTGGTTTTTCAGCTACCGATTTACCGCGGCACCTGTATTAGCGGTTTTGCCGATATTTGCAATACTGGGGACGGTGTTGCCACTTGTGGCTTATCGTATCGTTGCACAAAAATCTGTCGTAGAGCGACTGCGTGAATGATGATTGAATTTGGTGAGGGCTTTGGGACAAAATGTCCCGAAGTCCTACCTATCCCCAATAGGCTTGTTGTTATTACTCCATTGAAAGGAGGATGCCATGAAGAAAAATATTATGATAATCAATGCGGATCGTGAGGCTGCTCGAATTGTGAAGGACAACCTTGCTTGCCCCAACACCAATGTTCTTTGCGTATCCTCCATGCACGAGGCGCTGCTGTCATTTATGGACAAGGAATTTTGTTTGGTAATACTGGATGCCTGTATCTCCGCAGAGGATGACCACAAGCTGCTGAAAGCCATGCGAAAGGCCCGGACAACACCCATTCTGATCCTGTCCTCGCAGTCCTGTCATGTGGAGCGGCTGAAAGTTCTGCAAGCCGGAGCCCACGCATACATCGGCCATCCCTATTCTCTGGAGGAATGTCTTGCCCAGGCACAGGCGCTTATGCAGCTCTATTGTGACCTCAAACACCAAAAGGAAGTCTGCTACACGCTGGCTTTTGGCAAAAACCTCATTATTGACCCGCTTACAAGGCAAGTACAGTTAAACGGCGAGTATTTGCAATTCACCCGCAAGGAGTTTGATCTACTGTTCTGCCTTGCAAGCAACCCCGGACAGGTATTCAGCCGGGAGCAGCTTTATAACCAAGTGTGGGACGAACACTCGGCCTACAATGTGGATGATGTGGTAAAGTCGCAGATCCGCTTGTTGCGGCAAAAGCTGTCAATCGCAGGAAAAGAGTACATAAAGAATGTTTGGGGCGTAGGCTACCGATTTCATCACGAGCCGGATGACGAGTAAAACCGTCATCCGGTTTTCCTCTTTTTCTCCTTTTACTCTCCCTAAGATTTTCCTTTTTCTAAATACGATTTACGCATCCGTAGTATTACGGCCAATTCTGCTTGCCGCAGAGGGCTTGGATGTGTAAATCAGACCCGATGCGGCGGCATACAGGAGGATGCCGCCCTTGCTTATCTTAGGATTTCTACATAGTACCCATGATCTTCACCAGCTAAAAAAAGCGTAGCTCCCCCCGCAGGTAAGTCTGGCTACAAAGGTGAAATCTCCCAGTACATTGCAAATAACGTCATTTCACGCACTCGTATGGCTTCACGCCATGCGGGTGCGTTTTTGCGTTCTTGCTTCGAGACAAGTTGTCCCGAG
>JAZNNW010000158.1:0-30170 GCA_045580485.1 Candidatus Avilachnospira sp.
GGTAATGTGCACTATGGCGGCGTAGCAGTCTACAGCCCCGAGCGCTATGGCTATACCAACTATCAGAAGGAAACCACTGCCGGCCGTCTGGCAAAGGCTCTGGTCGTCTACGGTGATGCCGCAAGAACACTCTTCGGCTAATGTAAAGTTCCAACATTACCACATTAGCACAAATCTCAAAAATCCCTCTCCGTATGGAGAGGGATTTTTCTTGGCAATAGGGCTGCAGATTTGCTATAATAATCGAAAGGAGGTGGGCAGATGGTTCCGTCTATGGATATCTGGCTAAAGGAAGCCAAAAGCTATGAAAATGCCGGGAAGGTGGGTATGTATCTGATCCACAATGGCGTGGTGCGGGAAAGCGCCAAGGCGCTGGTGCGTAATGGTGAAGAAAATACCAAGCCCGTCAGGGGCATGGTATTTGACTATGATGAAAAAAAGGTGGCGGCAGTCATTGCCGACACCTACGCCCAACCGGGGGTCTATTATGTGAAAGTCTGGCTCAACCGGGGAGCATTGCAGGTCGGCGACGATCTCATGTATGTCATGGTCGGCGGCGACATCCGCCCTCGTGTCATTGGCGGTCTGGAATATTTGGTAGACAGACTGAAAAAAGAATGTGTCACAGAGACAGAACTGTTCTGAAAAAGCTCGGAAAGCCTTGCTTTCCGAGCTTTTGATGTTATTTTGCACAGTCGGCAGAGCCTTGGGACAGGAGCATTTCCAGTCCGTGCCCCACCGCATCGATGACTGCCAGAATGTTCTCTCTGGCGGCTTTTTCGCTGCCGGGGAGGTTGATAATGAGGCTTCTCTTGCGGATGCCTGCGGCAGAGCGGGACAGGCAGCCTCTGGGCGTAATGCGCATACTCTCGGCACGCATGGCTTCGGGAATGCCGGGCGTGGGGCGCTCTACCAACTCCATGGTCACCTCTGGGGTAATGTCCCGGGGAGAAAAACCGGTACCGCCGGTGGTCAAAATCAGAGGGATCTGTTTTTCATCTATGCAAGCCAGCAGGGCATTTCGGATGGCATCCTGTTCATCGGGGACGATCTGGGTGTGGATCACCTCATAGCCCTTTTCCTGCAAAAGCTGCACAAGGGCGGGACCGCTGGTGTCCTGCCGCTGACCGAGATAACCCTTGTCGCTGACGGTGATAACAGCAGCCTGAAACATTATTATTCCTCCCTGAGAAAATCTCCATGAACGCCGCCGGTCTTGGAAAGGAGACGAATGTCGCCGATGACCATGTCCTTCTGGACGGCTTTGCACATATCGTAAACGGTCAAAGCTGCCACGGAAACCGCAGTCAGCGCCTCCATTTCCACACCGGTGCGACCGGTGCAGGTCACACGGGCACGGATTTCCACAGCGCATTGGTCTTCGTCCAGCTCCAATGCTAATTTCACCCCGTCCATACCGATGGGATGGCACATGGGAATGAGATTGGGCGTCTGCTTGGCGCCCATAATACCGGCGATCTGTGCCACAGTCAGCACATCACCTTTTTTCACACCGCCGGTGCGGATCAGATCAAGGGTCTCTTTGTTCAAAAACACACGGCCTGCGGCCTCAGCGGTGCGGCAGGAAACCTCCTTGTCTCCCACATCCACCATTTTGGCACGGCCTGTTTCATCAAAATGGGTAAAATCCATGATTAACCTCCGATCTGGTTCATGTTCCGTCCGGCTTCACTGCGGTGGTCCGCATCCAGCTGCCCATGCCATTCCGGTTTGGACTTGATGGAACGGGACATGATCTCCACCATTTCCTCATAAGTCGCACCTTTGATGGACAGCTCTGCCTCTTTGTGGAGACAGGGCTTCAGCTTGCCGTCGGCAGTGAGGCGGATACGGCTGCAGGAGGAGCAGAAATGCCGGGTGATGGCACTGATGATACCGATGTTCCCTTGTGCCTCCGGCAGACGGTAGAGCTTTGCCACACCGCCATCGCCATCTATGGGTGTCAGCTCCGGCAGGGCATCCAGCACCGCCTGCTGAGAGAGAAAGGCATCGGGACCGAAGTCGCCGCTGTCATACATGGGCATCAGTTCAATAAAACGAACATCCACAGGATACTTCTGTGTCAGCTGCGCCATGGGTACGATCTCATCGTCATTGAAGCCGCCGATGAGGACGGCGTTGATCTTGATTTTTTCAAAACCGGCATCCAGCGCCGCATCCAGACCTTTCCAAAAATCGGAAAGGTTCCCCCAACGGGTCATGTAGTGATATTTTTCTGCATCCAGAGTGTCCAGGCTGAGATTGAGCCGTGTGACCCCTGCTTCCCGCAGGGGCTTTGCCAGCTTTGGCAGGAGAATGCCATTGGTGGTCAGACAGACCTCTTTGATTCCCTCCACCTGTGCCACCCGTTGACAGATGGAAACAATGTTCTTTTTCACCAGGGGTTCGCCGCCGGTGATGCGAACTTTGTCAATACCTAAAGAAGCGGCGGCCCGGACAGCCAGCTCCAGTTCTTCCTCGGTAAGCATTTCTTTGTGCTCTTTTTTGTCGATGCCGTCCTCCGGCATACAGTAGCGGCAGCGGAGATTGCAAAGCTCCGTCACGGAAATACGCATATAGTGGATGTTCCGACCCAGATCGTCTGTCATAGCTGTCACCTGCCTTTTCTCCATTATACACGGCTTCTCTTCGATATACAAGGAAAAGAATAACGAAGGAAATTGTCAATGATGATGAAAAAGAGTTCCGGAATTGAGCCGCGGGAAAAGAGTGAAAGGGGTTAAGACCCCTTTCGCGTTCAATAAAAACATATTCCGCAAACTGATTCTGTTTGCGGAATATGCTTTCTTTTCTTTCACAAAAGCCCCACAGCTTTTGGCTGTAGGGCTTCTGTGAAAGAAAAGAGAGAGAAAATATGAGGGTGGGATCTACCACGGCTTTATCATACAGGAAAGATCGGCGGAAGATGTGAACGAAGGGCGAAAAGATTGTGAATAAAAATTGAATATTTCAAAAGGACGGGAGTTTTTACAAAAAATTCACCGAAACCTGGGTTTTTAGAGTATAATGAAAAAAACGAAAGAAAACAGGAGGGAGAACCATGGCCAAAACGGTACTCATCGTGGAAGATGATCTGAATATTGCCGATCTGCTCCGTTTATATTTGGAAAAGGAAGGCTATGCCCCCACCATTGCCGCCGATGGCGGCGAGGCTGTGGAGCAGTTCCGCAAGCTGCAGCCGGAGCTGGTGCTGCTGGATGTGATGCTGCCGGTGTTGGATGGCTGGGGTGTCCTGCGCACCATCCGTCAGGAGTCCAAGGTGCCGGTCATCATGCTCACCGCAAAGGGCGAACTGAATGACAAGGTCTCCGGTCTCAAAATGGGCGCTGACGATTACATCACCAAGCCCTTTGAGATGAAGGAGGTGCTGGCCCGGATCGAGGCAGTTCTCCGCCGGGGCGGCAGTGACAGTGAAGAGGTAAAGAGCCGCCGTCTGACCTTTGATAAAATGGTCATCGATCTGGATGCCTTTGAATTGGTCGTGGACGGTAAAAAGGTGGATACGCCTCCCAAGGAAATGGAGCTTTTGTACCATCTGGCATCCTCACCCAATCGGGTCTATACGAGAAATCAGCTGCTGGACGAGGTCTGGGGCTTTGACTACTTCGGCGACAGCCGCACAGTGGATGTCCATGTGAAGCGGCTCCGTGAAAAGCTGGAAGGCGTTTCGGAGCAGTGGTCCCTGAAGACTGTCTGGGGCGTGGGCTATAAGTTCGAGGTGCTGTGAGAATGAAAACCACATTCAGCAGGCTGTTCAGCCTGTTTGCGGCGGTGATTCTTCTGTGCTTGCTGCTGCTGGGTGTGTCCTTCCGTATCCTTCTGAGAGACTATCTGGAGGATGAAAAACGGGAAACGCTCCATACCAATGCCGCCACTCTGGTGGATCTGGCAGCGGCCTATGAAGGCACCGGCGAACTGGATGCCCCCTGGGGCGATTTCCAGATCGCCCTGACTTCTGCCGCTCAGGTGGCGGGAACGGATGCCATGATCTGCAATCCCGATGGAGAGATCCGCATCTGCGCCTGCCGGAAAATGGACTGCATCCACAAAGATCAGACCATCGATTCTGCGTTGGTGGAGACCATCGCCGCAGAGGGCGAGTATTTCTGGGAAGGCACCATGCCCGGCATCTATGAAGAAAGTCATTATATGGAAGGCATGGCGATTCGGGCACAGGATACGGAGGAACTGATCGGTGTTCTCATCGTCACTTCTCCCCGGCAGCAGATCGGCGGCGTTATTATGCAGTCTACCATTCTGCTCTTTTATGTGTCCGTGGTGGTGCTGGTGGTGGCCATGGCCGCCAGTTATATCCTGAGCCGCAATCAGTCCCGATCCATTGGGCAGGTGGCAAAGGCTGCTGTCCGTCTGGGACGGGGCGAACTGGATACCCGAGTGACCACCGGCGGAAGGAACACCGTGGAAGTGGACGAACTGGCCATGGCCTTCAATGTCATGGCGGAGAGTTTGTCTCAGTCGGAACGGCAGCGGCAGGAGTTTGTTGCCAATGTGAGCCATGAGCTGAAAACGCCTATGACCACCATTTCCGGCTTCATGGACGGCATGCTGGACGGTACGATTCCCGAAGAAAAGCACGGTCATTATATGCGCTTGGTTGCCGATGAGGTCCGCCGTCTGTCCCGTTTGGTGCGGAATATGCTGGAGATCTCCAGACTGCAGGCACAGGGCATCAGCGAGGACAAAAAACGCCGTTTTGACCTGTGCGAAACCGTGGGTCAGGTGCTGATCTCCTTTGAGCGGCAGGTCAATGCCAAGGGACTGTTTATGGATGTGCGTCTGCCGGATCGCAGCCTGTGGGTCCGTGCCGATCAGGACAGCATCACTCAGGTGCTGTATAATCTGACAGACAACGCAGTCAAATTCTGCAATGAAGGCGGCAGGCTCAGCATCTGGCTGGCAGCCGAAGGGGGAAAAGCCCGGGTGACGGTACAGAACACCGGCCCTACGGTGCCCCCGGAGGAACTGCCTCTGCTCTTTGACCGTTTCCATAAGACGGATAAGAGCCGTTCTGCAGACCGGGACGGCGTTGGACTTGGTCTTTATATTGTAAAAACCATTCTTGGCGGTCACGGAGAGGATATTTCCGTCACCAGCCGGGAAGGTGTGACAACTTTTACCTTTACCCTGCCTCTGATAAGATAAAATTAAAACGAGGCTCCCCTTGAGGGGAGCTGGCATTTGCGAAGCAAATGACTGAGAGGTGACTTATTTGCAGGATCACGAACAGAATTCCGGCTGGCCGGAATATGAAAACTACTATTATCCCCAAACAAAACCGAAAAAGAAACGCACCGGTCTGCTGGCGGTGCTGGTGGTCGTGGCGTTGATCGCCGGTGCCGTGTCATGGGTGGTCAATGTGCTGGATGTGGATCTGGAGATCGATGAAGACAGTGCCAGTCTGACCATTGGAGAGCAGGCGGCAGAAAAACCCCTGCCTGCCATGGAGGAGACGGAAGCACCTTCCTTTGAGACGGCGCAGATCAACAATGCATTTTCGGGCCTGGTGGTGGAAACATCGCCCAAGAGCGTGGAAAACCGCCCGGCTGCCGATGACAGAGCCTTAAGCTTACAGCAGATCTATGAAAAGGTCAGCCCCAGTGTGGCGTCCATTTCCTGTATCCTCCACAACGGCTCCGGTACAGGAACGGGCATTGTCATGTCTGAGGACGGCTATGTCATCACCAACTACCATGTCATCGAAAATGCCCAGCGCATCGATGTGCTCCTCGAGAATGATATTTCCTATACGGCGCAGCTGGTGGGCGGCGATGAGACCACGGATCTTGCCGTTCTCAAGGTGGATGCTGCGGGGCTAAATCCTGCGGAATTCGGTGACAGCGATGCCCTTCGGGTCGGTGATGCTGTGGTTGCCATCGGCGATCCTTTGGGCGCAGAGCTTCGTGGTACCATGACCGACGGAATCGTCTCCGCTATCAACCGGGATTTGAACCTGTCGGGACGGAAGATGACTTTGATTCAGACCAATGCAGCTCTCAACTCCGGCAACTCCGGCGGACCGCTCATCAACTGCTACGGGCAGGTCATCGGCATCAATACCATGAAAATGAGCAGCTATTCCGCTACCTCTGCCACGGTGGAAGGCCTGGGCTTTGCCATTCCCATTGCAGCAGCCAAGCCCATCATCGATGAACTGGTCTCCCAGGGCTATGTATCCGGCAGACCGGCCATCGGCATCCGGGGACAGAGCCTGGATCTGCGGGCGCAGCTGTTCTACCATCTGCCCAGCGGCATTATCATTACGGAGCTTCTGCCGGATTCCGATGCAGCGCAAAAGGGGCTGCAAACCGATGATGTCATCGTAGCCTTCAACGGTGTGCCCATCTCCTCTCTGGAGGATCTGGTACGGATCAAGAGCGACTGCGTCGCCGGTGATCCCGTGCAGCTGACGGTCTACCGGAGCGGCAGCTATTATCAGGTGACGGTGGAGCTGATGGATCAGATCAGCCCGGATATCTATTAAAAAAAGACCGCCCTTGGGCGGTCTTTTTATGCTTCTACCAGTTTATGACGGAGTTTTTTCAGGGTTTCTGCCGTGACACCGATATCCAGCAGATAATTGCGGATTCCGCCAAATTCTTCTTCAAAAAATTCACAGAATTTCATCATGGCGGTGAAGGGCGTCTGGAACACATATTCTTCAAACCGGCTGGGTTCTTTTCGGATGGTGAGAGAGCCGTCCCTCATTTTCTGGAACATGGGCTGCAGATAGACCTGGCTGAGGCAGTAGTCAGCGGAAATATCCTCCTTGCTGACACCTACAGCACCCAGCAGGCAGCAGGTAAGGATACCGGTGCGATCCTTGCCGGTGGTGCAATGGAACAGGGCACAGCCCTCGACTTCTGTCAGTGCGGTGATACTATTGCGAATCCAATCCCGATGCTCCTTAGCCCGTTTGATGTAGACCTTGTCCCAGGAGAATTCGCCCTCGGGCAGGTTCTTTTTTTCAAAGGTCTCGGCACCGCCGCTGAGAGACAGCAACCGATAGTCAAATTCATGCTCCAAAGCACTGGGACGCCAGTCGATCTCCGGCTGACCCCGCAGGTCAAAGGTGGTAGTGAGACCGTAGTCCCGGAGCATTTCCCCAGCTCCTTCTTCCAGATTACAGGGGGCTTCGCTGCGGAGGAACACTCCGTAACGGGTAATACCGCCCTCTGCTGCAAAACCGCCCAGATCCCGGCAATTCAACAGTCCGGGCACCGGCAGTCGCTTCCAATACCGCACAAAATCACTCCTTGTGAGTCTTTTCTTCATTTTATCACAAAAATGCTCCATTGCCTACTGAAAATATTACCAACTGCCCCAGGAAATCGTTGCGCTGTACCGGAAAGAGTGATATAATATCTTGAATATGCTTTAAAATGGATGGAATTTGCGATGAAGTATGGAAGCTGGAACATAACGAAAACAGACCGAAACAGAATAAAGAATTTGGAAGCTGCAGGCTTTTCACCTCTGACGGCTCATGTGCTGGCAGGACGGGGCTATGACGATCCCGAGACCGCCAGAGCATTCCTCTCCGCCTGCGTGCCGATGCACGATCCTTTGACTATGAAGGACATGGATAAGGCTGCCCGTCGGGTCCATGAGGCATTGGTGAACAAGGAACACATGGCAGTCTACGGCGATTACGATGTGGATGGCATCACCGCCACCTGCCTGCTGACGGAGTTTCTCCGCAGCCAGGGCGGTCATGTGACTCATTACATCCCCGGGCGCATCGAGGAGGGCTACGGTCTCAACAAAGATGCCGTTTTGCGGCTGAAGGAGCAGGGTGTCAGCCTCATTATCACCGTAGACTGCGGCATCACTGCCAATGAGGAAGCACTGTTCTGCAAAGAGGTCGGTGTGGATCTCATCATCACCGACCATCATGAATGTAAGGACGAACTGCCGGAGGCTGTGGCGGTGGTGGACCCCCATCGGAAGGACGACACCTATCCCCACCATGATCTGGCAGGTGTCGGTGTGGCCTTTAAGCTGGCATCCGCCATTCTGGGTGATCAGCAGGTGGTTCTGAATCGATTCAGCGATCTTTTGTGCCTTGGCACTGTGGCAGATGTGATGCCTCTGCTGGGCGAAAACCGAGCCTTTGTGGTCTGCGGACTGAAAGCCCTCAACGAAGAACCCAGACCGGGTATTGCCGCTCTGGCAGACCAGTGCGGCTGCGACGGAAAGACCATGACTGCCATTTCCATCGGCTATACCCTGGCACCCCGGATCAATGCCGCAGGCAGAATGGGTCAGGTGGAACTGGCCACGGAACTGATGCTGACCCGGGATGCTGCCCGTGGAGCTGTGTTGGCGAAAAAACTCTGCCAACTGAACCGGCAGCGGCAGGATGTGGAAGCGGAGATCTACCGGGAAGCAGAGCAAATGCTGCAGGGTGAGAAGAAGCCCTCTGCTATCGTGCTGGCAGGGGAGACCTGGCATCAGGGCGTTGTGGGCATTGTGGCCTCCCGTATGGCGGAGGAATACAGCTGCCCGGCCTTCCTGATCTGTCTGGACGGAGATCATGGAAAGGCCTCCTCCCGTTCCTTCGGCGGGTTCAATCTCTTTGGCTCTCTGGAAAAACTTTCCCATCTGCTGGAAGGCTACGGCGGACATGAGCTGGCTGCCGGATTTACCATCCATCGCAGCAATATTGAAGAATTCCGCCGGGAGATCGGAAAACTGGCGGAGGAATTTGTGGCCAGCGGCAAGCAGAAAGCGGCGTTGGAAGTGGATTGCGCCGTAGAACCCAAGCTGCTGAACACCGCCAACATTCTGGCTCTGGAAGAACTGGAACCCTGCGGTTCCGGCTGCCCCAAGCCGGTGTTCTATATGGATAATATGACCGTGGAGCAAATGTCGGAGGTAGGCGGCGGCAAGCATCTGCGGCTGCGCCTCAGCAGCGGCAATATGGGCTTCAATGCCATCTTCTTCTCTGCCAATATTCTTCGCTCCGGCGTCACCATCGGTGACCGGGTGGAGATCGCCTTCACCCCTCAGATTAATGAATTCAAGGGCTTCAAATCCGTGCAGCTGAACTTGGTGGATATCCGTCCCGACCGGCAGAGTCGGGAAAGCAGCGAGTTTGATTACAAACTGGCTGACCGCTTTGCAAGGGGACTGCCCCTTGCCTCCCGGGAGGCATCGGTGCTGCTGCCGGAACGGAGCGATTTTGCCGCATTGTGGCGGTATCTGAACGCCTATACGGAGGAAGATGCCCTCCATGAAGAACTGAGCTGTCTCAGCCGAAAGGTCTCCCGTTACGCCGGTGTGTATCTGAACCCCGGCAAGCTGTGGGTCTGTCTGCAGGTGTTCCGGGAGCGGGGACTGCTCCACTGCACAGACAGCTGGGACGATGTGGCCATCACCTTGTGCCATACGGAAGACAAGGTGGATCTGGAACAAAATCCCATGCTGCAAAAACTAAAAAAACAGAAAGCCGGTGACTGAATGGAAACCGCAGAAATCAGATATCAATCTCTTTTAAGAACCATCGCAAGGACGGCACCTTCCACAGATATTGCCGCTGTGAACCGGGCCTATGAATTTGCCGATGCCAAGCATGAGCATCAGCTGCGAAAGAGCGGCGAGCCTTATATCATTCATCCTCTGGCGGTCGCCGAGATCGTGGTGGAGATCGGTCTGGACACCGATGCCGTTCTGGCAGCGCTGCTCCATGACTGTCTGGAGGACACCGATGCCAGCTTCGATGAGATCTGCCGCCTATTCGGCAGACCGGTTGCAGAGCTGGTGGAGGGTGTTACCAAGCTGACCCGTGTGAACTATTCCACCTCGGAAGAGCAGCAGATGGAGAACCTGCGTAAGATGTTCATGGCCATGAGCAAGGACATCCGGGTCATCCTCATCAAGATCGCCGACCGTCTGCACAATATGCGGACACTGGAATATCAGACAGCCCCCAAGCAGATATCCAAATCTACGGAGACCATGGAGATCTATGCCCCCCTGGCACACCGCCTTGGTATGCAGAAGCTGAAATGGGAGCTGGAGGATATTTCCCTGCAATATCTGGACCCCCACGGCTATCAGCAGATCGTGGATTATCTCCGCGCCCATCGGGAGCAGGATAATCAGTTTATGGAGACCATTCAGGACAAGATCACCCAGCGCATGGAATCCGTGGGCATCCATGGCAAGGTCTATGGACGCATCAAGCATGTGAACTCCATTTACCGCAAGATGAACCAGCAGGGCAAGAGCATCGATGAGCTTTTCGACCTCTATGCCTTCCGTGTCATCGTGGATGATATCGCCGATTGCTATAACATTCTGGGTCATGTCCATGACCTGTTCAATCTGGTGCCCGGTCGCTTCAAGGACTATATCTCCACCCCCAAGCCCAATATGTATCAGTCTCTGCATACCACCGTCATCGGCGACCAGGGTATTCCCTTCGAGGTGCAGATCCGCACCTGGCAGATGCACGAGACGGCGGAATACGGCGTTGCCGCCCACTGGAAGTACAAGCAGGGCGGCGCCGGTGCCGGTGAAGAAAAGGAATTTGAATGGGTGCGCCGTCTGCTGGAAAACCAGCAGGTGACGGAGGCCGAGGACTATATCCACTCCCTCAAGGTGGATATGTTCGATGACGAGGTCTTTGTCTTTACCCCCAAGGGTCGGGTCATCTCTCTGCCTGCCGGTTCTACGCCCATCGACTTCGCCTATGCCATCCACTCCGCCGTGGGCAACTCCATGGTGGGTGCCAAGGTCAATAACCGAATCGCCAACTTCGATTCTCAGCTGAAAAACGGCGATATCGTGGAGGTCCTGACTTCCAAATCTGCCAAGGGTCCCAGCCGTGACTGGCTGAAGATCTGTAAGAGCAACCAGGCCAGAAACAAGATCAAGCAGTGGTTCAAAAAGGAAAAACGGGAGGAAAATATCCTCCATGGCAAGGCCAGCTTTGAAGGCGAAGTGCGCCGCATGAATGTGGACCCTGCCATCATCCAGAGTGAAGAACTGCTGCCTACGGTCCTGCGTAAGACCGGATTTGAAAATCTGGACGATATGTATGCCGCCATTGGCTACGGCGGCATGACCGCCGTCAAGTGCGTCAACCGTTTCCGGGATGAACTGGTGAAGGCCAGCAAGTCCACCTCCAAGGATATACAGCCGCCCAAGCCCATGCAGAATGTGGGCAAAAAGTCTGCCGGTATTTCCAACTCCGGTGTCATCGTGGAGGATATCGGCTCCTGCCTGTTGAAATTTGCCAAGTGCTGCACCCCTGTCCCCGGTGATGACATCATCGGCTTCATCACCAAGGGCTACGGTGTGTCCATCCATCGGTGCGACTGCTGCAATGCAGGTCCTGAGGTCATCGCCCGTCAGCCGGAGCGCTGGGTCAGTGCTTCCTGGGCCAATATGGAGGCAGAGGAGCCCTTCGATACCTCTCTGGAAGTGGATTGCCAGGACAGAGACAACCTGCTTTTGGACTTGGCAACGGTCATGAGCGGCATGAAGCTGCGCCTCAGCGAGCTGAACTGCCGTCTGGTAGGACCCGGTCGTGCCGTGGCCAGCTTGACCTTCAGCGTCCGCAATGTGGCGGAGCTGAATACTGCCTGCGCCAAAATCCGCAATGTGGCAGGTGTGGAAGCCGTCCGCAGAGGCAAATCGTAAGGAGAAGAACCATGAGAGCAGTTGTGACCCGTGTCAATGAAGCCTCCGTCACCATCGACGGAGAAGTGACCGGCAAGATCGGAAAAGGTTTTCTGATCCTGCTGGGTATTACCCATGACGATACTCCCGCCACTTGCAAAAAACTGGCGGAAAAAGTGCTGGGACTGCGTATTTTTACCGATGAAAACTATAAAATGAATCAGGGACTGTCCGATGTAGGGGGCAGTGTGCTGGTGGTGAGCCAGTTTACCCTCTATGGCGATTGCAGCCACGGTCGCCGCCCCAACTTTCTGGCGGCAGCCGGTCCTGACATTGCCGTTCCGCTGTATGAGCAGTTTTTGGCAGAGTGTGAGCGGCTGGGCTTTCCGCCTCAGCACGGCACCTTTGGCGCCAAGATGGAAGTGGCATCTATCAACGATGGCCCTGTGACTATGATCGTGGATACAAAAGATTTAAAATAAGGCTCCCCTTGAGGGGAGCTGGCACGGCGAAGCCGTGACTGAGAGGTGCACACCATGGAAATTACTGTCTTTCAGCTGGGTTCTCTCGGCACCAACTGTTATATCGTCCGGGAAGGGAAGACCTGTGCCATCATCGATCCCGGTGCGTCCGGGGAAGCCTTGGCTGACTGGCTGGAGAGTGCCGGTCTGACCCCGGAGGCTATCCTGCTGACCCACGGTCATTATGACCATGTGGGCGGCGTGGAAGCTCTGCGCTGCCGCTATGCAGACATCCCGGTCTATGTCCATGAGGCCGATACCCATCTGACGGCGGACCTGAGCCGTGGCCTGCAATGGACCCATCATTATAATGAAGGTGACAGTCTCACCGTTGGTGGTGTGGACTTCCGTGTGCTCCACACCCCCGGTCATACCCCTGGCTCCGTCTGCCTGCTGGCAGAGAAAGCCCTGTTCTGCGGTGACACCCTCTTTGCCGGTTCCTGCGGCAGAACGGATTTTCCCGGCGGCAGCTGGTCTCAGATGATGGAAAGCCTCAGACGGCTCTCCAAATTGGAGGGCGACCTGCAGGTGCTGTCCGGTCACGGCGAGGATTCCACTCTGGACCGTGAGCGGAAGTTCAATCCCTATATGAAAGAGGCAACCAAGGCATGAAGCTGTATCTGAAGGGGCATAGCGACCTTTACGCCGTGGAGCAGCTGCAGATGCAGCTGTTTCCCGATGAACCCACCGAGACGGTGGAAGCTCCCTTCAAGGAAGGGGACGGCGCTGTTTCTGCCCTCCATTACGGAAAGAAGTGGCTCACAGCAGTGACCACTATGACATGGCAGGGAAAGAACGCCCGTGCGGTCAGACGGATGGATGTCACCCTTGCGGAGGATGCAAGACTTCGCCGCCGGATTTTGCAGCAGAGCTATTTTCTGGCAGCGGTGCAGGTCAAGGGCATTACGCCTCCTTGGGGCGCTTTGTCCGGTGTCCGCCCAACCAAGCTGTCCACCCAGCATATGCAGGCAGGGGGCACGGAGGAAAGTGCAGATAAACTGCTGAAAGAGGTCTATTTCGTCACGCCCCGGCGGCGGAAACTGGCCATCGACTGCTCCAAGCATACCATTGAAGCAGCCGGTCTCCTGCGAAAAAAAGACCTGTCTTTGTATATCGGCATTCCCTTTTGCCCCACCCGATGCGCCTACTGCTCCTTTGTGAGCCAGTCCATCGAGAAGTTTGGCTCTTATTTAGAACCCTATCTGGAAGCTCTGCTGAAGGAGATCGCCTACACAGGCAGGAAGCTGAAGGAGTCCGGCTGGAAGATCCGCAGCCTGTACATGGGCGGCGGCACGCCCACCACCCTGTCCGCTTCCCAGATGAAACGGCTGCTGGATGCCATCAACGAGCATCTTGATCTGTCGGAATGTCTAGAGTTCACCGTGGAAGGCGGCAGACCGGATACCCTGGATCTGGAAAAGCTGCAGGTCATCCGTCAGGGCGGCGCCGACCGTATGAGCATCAATCCCCAGACCATGAGCGACGATGTCCTGCGAAGAATTGGCAGAAGCCATAATACCGCTCAGCTTTATCAGGCTTACGAGGATGCAAAGAAAGCCGGTTTTGAGGGGATCAACATGGACCTCATCGCCGGTCTGCCGGGCGATACGGCAGAGAGCTTTCTGGAAAGTGTCCGCCGGGTCATTGAGCTGGACCCAAGCAACATCACCGTCCATACTCTGGCGCTGAAAAAAGCGGCAGCCATGTATCAGCAGCGTCCCGACCTGCCCTCTGGGGAGGAAGTGGAGGAAATGCTGGACAGGACGGAAAAAGCCCTGCGGCAGGCGGGCTACGAGCCCTACTATCTCTACCGCCAGAAGTACATGTCCGGCAGCATTGAGAATGTGGCCTGGGGCAAGCCCGGCTATACGGGACTTTACAAGATTTACATGATGGAAGAACTCCACACCATCCTCTCCTTGGGTGGCGGCGGCATGAACAAGGTCAACCTTGGCATCAACCAGCTGGAGCGGTTCCATAACCCCAAAATTCCTCAGGATTATATCCAGAGAATCGACAGGATTCTCGAGCAAAAAGACGAAATCTTTGCTATTTTACAGGGACTGGAGGCATAACTGTGGATACCCTGTTTTCTCATATCTCCGTCATCACCATGGACGAGCGGATGTCGGTTCTGACCGATGCTTTCGTGGGCGTGACCGACGGGAAAATCACATGGCTCAGCAAAAAAGAGCCGGAAGAAACCCCCAAGCGGCTCATAGAAGGTGCCGGTATGGTGCTGATTCCCGGCCTCATTAACTGTCATACCAATCTGGAGCAGACCATTCTCCGCTGCTGCGGCGATGACCGGACCCCTGCCGAATACTGGCAGGAGCGGGTCTATCCGCCCATGGAAAAGCTGGATGAAGCCGGTGCAAAGGCTTCTGCCCTCCTTGGTATTGCCGAATGTCTGCGCTTCGGTGTCACCTCTGTGTCCGATCTGGGCAGCCATGCCAATGCTGTGGCAGAAGCTGCTGCGGAAAGCGGTATCAAGGCCAATATCGCCCCGGAGATGACCATGCTCATGGGTGAGGACTTCGATTTTGAAGCCGACCCCCAGTGCTGTGACTTTGTCAAAGCGGTGGAAACCTGGCATAATCACGACAACGGCAGAATTCTGATGGAAGCCGGTCTCCACGGCGAGTCCACTTCCTCCCATGAACTGTGGCAGCCCTTGGCAGAGTATGCCATCAACACCGGCGTGGGTCTTCATCTGAACCTCTCTCAAACCAAAGAGGAGCAGGAGGACTGTCTGGATGCCAGCGGCCTCAGCCAGGCGCAGCTTCTGGATTGTTACCATCTGTTCGATGTCCGCACCCAGGCTGCCCACTGCAACCATCTGGAGAGCGAAGATCTGCCCCTCCTTGCCAAGCGGAATGTGTCCTGCATCCACTGCCCCGTCAGCGGTCAGAAGCTGGCGGTGGGACAGGCAGATGTCCTTTCTCTGGTCAAGTCCGGTATGAATGTGGCTCTGGGTACAGATTCCGCTGCTGCCGTCGGCTCTCTGGATCTGCTGCGGCAGGTCCGGGCCACGGCCCTGGCAGCCAAGGTGAAAACGGGCGATCCCACCACCCTCAATGCCGCTGCGGCTCTGCTCATGGCCACCGGGTGCGGTGCCAGAGCCCAGGGCAGAGCCAAAGAAACGGGCATGATCAAACTGGGCATGGATGCCGATCTGGCCATGCTGGATTTCAATCAGCTTCATCTGATTCCCTGCCATGATCTGACGGCCTCTGTGGTCTATGCTGCTTCCGGCGGCGATGTGTGCCTGACCATGGTACGGGGTAATATCCTCTATGCCGCAGGACGGTATTTCACCATCGACCTGCCCAAGGTCATGGAAGAATTGACCCAGCGGGTCATTCCTGCCGTCTTCGGTCAGGAAAGTGAAACATAAGGAGGCTGCTATGAAAGAAAAATCCTTCAAAAAACAGTCTTTTCTGCAGGGTGCAGCCGTTCTGGCGGCAGCCACTGCCATTGTAAAGATCATCGGCGCCATTTATAAAATCCCCATGCAGTCTGTCATCGGGCAGGCAGGCTTCGGTTATTTCAACACTGCCTACCAGATCTATGATGTGCTGCTGATGATCTCCACCGCCGGTCTGCCTGTTGCCATGAGCCGTATGATCTCCGAGGCGCAGGCGCTGGATAATCACGATCAGATCCGCAAAATCTTCTCCACAGCCCTCCGGGTCTTTTTGACCATCGGTACATTGGGTATGCTGCTGATGGTGCTGTTCTCCCGCCAGCTGTCCATTATGATGGTGGGGCATGACAGAAGCTGGGCTGCCATCATGGCCCTTGGCCCTGCGGTTCTGTTTATCTGCATCATCTCCGCCTTCCGTGGCTTCTTCCAGGGTCAGAGCAACATGACTCCCACCTCCGTCAGTCAGGTCTTTGAAGCCATCTGCAAGCTGGTCATCGGACTGGGCGCAGCCTGGCTGATCATGAAGCTCAATCAGGATGCGGTTCTGGGTGCAGGCGGCGCCATCATCGGTGTCACCATCGGCTGTGTGGTCTCTGCGGTGTACCTCTTCGGCTGTTACCGCAAGGCTTCCAGAGAGCTGCCTCTTGGCGGCGAAGCCAAAACCACCGGTCAGACCATGAAGACCCTCCTTGCCATTGCTGTGCCCATCACCATCGGCTCTGCCGGTCTGCAGATCATCAATCTGGTGGATACCATGGTCTATATGCGCCGCCTGGTTGGCGCAGCCGGTATTGCCTCCGAGCGGGCAGACGAGCTGAAAGGCATCTACGATTTCTGCCGCACCATCTTCAATCTGCCCTGCGCCTTTATCACCCCCATCGTGGTGGCGATCATTCCCTCCATCACCGGTCATCTGACGGTGAAAAATGAGAAGGGCGTCCGCATGGTGGAAGGTTCTGCCCTCCGCATTACCGGTCTCATTGCTGCCCCCTGTGCCTTCGGTCTGGTGAGCCTTGCAGAGCCCATTGTGGATCTGCTGACCTCCGATGCCGAGTATACGGCACTGGATCTGCAAATTGGCGGTATCCTCTTGGCGATTCTGGGCTTGACGGTCATTTTCAATTCTCTGATCCTGGTGACCAATGCGGTCATGCAGGCCCACGGCGATGTGACCACCCCCGTTGCCAATATGATCGCCGGCGGCGTCATTAAAGTTGTCATCAACTTCATTCTGGTGGGCATCCCCAGCCTCAATATCGTCGGTGCCGCCATCGGTACCCTCATTTGCTATCTGAGCATCATTCTGCTCAATGTCATTGCCATGGTGCGGAAACGGACGGTGGACCCCAGATCCTTTGTCGGTCTTGGCAAGCCTCTGCTGGCAGGTCTGCTGATGGGTGCGGTGGCCTACATGGCAAACGGCTTCCTTTCCGTCTATCTGGGCGGTTCTCTTGGGTGCCTGGTCAGCATCGCCCTGGCAGCATTGGTGTATGTGATTTTGGTCTTTGCTCTGAAGATCATCACCTATGACGACTGCATGCTCCTGCCTGCAGGTGAAAAAATTGCTAAATTTCTTCGAATTTCCCACTAAAAACCCTTGCGAAAGAGAGAAAAGTATGATAGATTTTATTAGGAAAGATCGTTACGACTTCCGTGACTTTGTGGAAATTGTCAAATTGCTCCGCTCTCCCGAGGGTTGCCCCTGGGATCGGGTTCAGACCCATCAGTCCATCCGCAGAAACTTTCTGGAGGAGACTTATGAGTGCTGTGAAGCCCTGGACAATGACGACATGGAACTCATGAAGGAAGAACTGGGCGATGTGATGATGCAGGTCATCTTCCACGCCGGTATCGAGGAAGACCGAGGCCGCTTCACACTGGACGATGTCTGTGACGGCGCCTGTAAGAAACTGGTCTTTCGCCATCCCAATGTGTTTGGCCCCAAGACGGAGCAAACCTGGGATGATATGAAGGCCCTGGAAAAGGGTCAGACCACCCACGCTTCCACTTTGGATGCCGTTGCCCGTTCTCTGCCTGCTCTGTGGCGTGCGGAGAAGCTTGTGAAGAAGGCTGAAAAGGCCGGCTTCCGCTGGCAGGATGCAGAAGGCGCTCTTGGCAAGCTGGAAGAAGAGGTGGGGGAACTGCGGCAGGCCGTCAAGGAAGGCGGCAATGTAGCCGAGGAACTGGGCGATGTGCTTTTTGCAGCCGTCTGCGCCGGAGCTATGGCAGAGCAGGATCCCGAAATGGCACTGCACAGTGCCTGTGAAAAGTTCATTAGGCGGTTTACCGCCATGGAGCAGGCAGCGAGGGCCCAATGTCGTTGCCTGGAAGATTGTGACCCGGCGGAACAGCTGACCTTCTGGGAAGCTGCGAAAACTGAGGGAACATAAGACCAAGGAGATTGGGAAAAATTATAATAGATTGAAAAATCGGAAAAGAGGAAATTATGAACAAGACTGAACTCATCGCTGCAATCGCTACCAAGGCTGGCCTGTCCAAGAAGGATGCTGAGAAGGCTCTGAACGCTACTCTGGATACCGTTTCCGACGCTCTGGCTGCCGGTGACAAGGTTCAGCTGGTCGGCTTCGGCGGCTTCGAGACCAAGAAGCGTGAGGCTCGTATGGGCCGCAACCCCAAGACCCGTGAAGCTATTGAAATCCCCGCTTCCTGCGTTCCCGTTTTCAAGGCTGGCAAGGCTCTGAAGGACAAGGTGGCAAAGTAATTTAATGCGTCTGGATAAATTTCTCAAGGTGTCCCGGCTCATCAAACGCCGCACCGTTGCCAACGAGGCCTGTGATAATGCCCGTGTGACGGTCAATGGTCGTCCCGCCAAAGCGTCCTATGATGTGAAGGTGGGCGATAAGCTGCAGATTCAGTTCGGAGCCAAGGCTCTGTCCGTGGAAGTGCTGCAGGTGGCGGATAATGTCCGCAAGGACGATGCCGTGGGCATGTACCGAGAGATCACAGAGTGAAGAAAAGCGCCGCAGAGATATACACCCCAAAGGTTAGACACTTTTGGGGTGTATTTTTTGTGAGCAAAACATGAAGAAAAAACAGGAATTATAGTCTGGAATTTAAGATAAGCGTTATAATAGATATGTGGGAACATCGTTTGGGCTATCGAGAGACTATGAGAATGTGTTTTCCTCATCTTAACGAGAAAAGTATAGCATCTCTCAAACAATGGGAACGCATACTCGCGGAAGAAGATGCCGAGGACCTTATTTATGCAAGAAAGACGAGGAGAATCCAATGCTGCCGGTGAGACCGGAAAAGGTAGGCCACCGAGGATAGAAACAATGGTTGAAGAAGACCTCGTTTAGATACATTATACGACTAAGTCCACACCATCAGAATAGATGAAATAATGCTTGATAAGCTCCATGTAGTTGCTGATTATGAAGGTCGTTCCGCCAACAGTCAGATTTTGATTCGGGACTGCATTGAACAGTACGAGGCGAAACACGGCAAAATCGGAAAAGAGAATGCATAAAAAGGCGCTCCCCATAGGGGAGCCCTTTTTTATGCAAAAGGTGCTTTGCCTGACCGGTGGACTTCGATCTCATCGATGACTGCGTTGGTGCGGTGGGTCAGGAGGAAAATGGCAATGTCGGCAATGTCCTCTGCCAAAATCATGCCTTCGGGACTCAGATCGGGACGGGAGATCCGCACCATGCCTGTGTAGACGGCGCCGGGGGCAATGATATGGACACGGATGCCCTCTGCATAGACCTCATTGGCAAGAGATTTGGTCATGCCGATAAGGGCGTGCTTGGAGGCGGCATAGGCACTCTGGAGGGGATAGCCCTTGTGTCCCACCACAGAGGCGATATTCAAAATGGTGGGGGCATCGGACTTCCGCAAAGCGGGCAATGCCTGCTGGCAGAGGAAATAGGGGGCACGGACATTCAATGCCATAATATCGTCAAACTGCCGGGCGGTGGTCTGCTCCAGAGGGCAGGAGAGGGCAAGACCGGCATTGTTCACCAGAATATCCAGCTGTCCAAAGTGCTCTACAACCGCCTGTATACAGCCTTTGGGGGCGTCATCGGCGGTGATATCGCCGACCCAGACCATGGTCTCGGCACCCAGAGCCTCGGTCTCTACTTTCAGCTTGTTCAGCTTTTCGTGAGAACGACCGCACAGGGCCAGTTTGACACCCATGGGTGCCAGCTGCCGTGCCAGTTCCGAGCCGATACCGCCGGAGGCACCGGTAATGAGGACAACTCGATCCTTTAACTGTGTCATGGTAAGACTCCTTTTAATTTGTCTATCAAAATATGGAAATATTTAACAAAAACAACAGGTGAACTTCGACAAAAAAATAAAAATTTATGAAAATTCGCCAAATATTACACAGGAATTTTGGGATTAGGAACGGGTTTGTTTTCTGGACAAACGCCCCTCCGAAGGTTAAAATAATATATATGTATATTTGGATACATATTTTTTGGCGGTCAAATCAATTCCGACGGAAAATCCGCTCCATGGTCAGCATGACCGCCGCCTGACGGCTGGCTTCCAGATCATCGTCAAAGAGGTCGATGGTCACCTGACGGCTGGTGGTGAGGATGGAGAACCGCTCCTGCAGGGTTTTGGTCAGCAGGTCGGCAAAAGGTTTGCCCAGCAGACGGACCGTACCGCCGATGCAGACCGACTGGACCGCAAAGAGATTGACGATGCTGACGATGCCGCAGCACAGGGAATAGGCGAAGTCCTCCAGCACTTTGGTGACCTGAGGATCGCCGCTGTGGAAGGCATCTGCCACTTTGGACATGGCCTGTTGGTTGCGTTCATCGCCGTAGGTCTCCCAATACTGGATATTCAGATTTGTCTGCTCTTTGATCTGCCGGAAGAGGGCAGGAGTGGAGCAGAGGGTTTCCAGACAGCCCCGGTTGCCGCACATACAGGCAGGACCGTTCTGGCGGACGATAATATGACCGGCCTCCAGAGGCAGGCAGGTATGAGAGCCTGTGACCACACCGGCATTGATGCCCTCATGGATGGAGAGTGCCAGCAACGGCACAGCGATCTCCGGTGCATGGGCGGCATAGACGGAATAGGCCATGGCGGTGGAAGTGTTGCTGACCATGATATGTGCCTGAGGCAAAATGGAACGGAGCACATCCGGCAGATCCTGCTGCACCATATTCTCCATGGGGATCACAGCAGAGAAGCCCAGGCGACCGGTCTCCGTATCAAATAGACCGGGATAGAGGACATGGACGCCCAGAAGACGGTCGATGCCACGGAGATTGGCCAGCTGCAGCATGGTTTTGCAGATATCGTCTGTATCGGTCACTTCGTTCTGGCAGCGCAGTTCTGCGATTTTGTTCTGGCAGATATCGTAAAGGCTGCAGATATAGCCCTGGCTCAGCAGCTCCAGCGTTGCCACATAGCCTGCGGTGGCATTGACCTCCAGCAGTACCGGACGCCGTCCCCGGGTGCCGGGTGTCATGGCGGGCATCAGCTCCCGAATCCACTGGTTTTCCAAAAGCTCTTCCATGAGAACGGTGACGGTGGCAGGGGAGAGTCCGGAAACTCTTGCCAGATCGGCTCTGGAAATAGGTGCCAGCTTTCGCACCAGATTGAATAAATGGGTCGAATTCCGATCCTTGATGACCTGCTGGGAATAGACAGGACGATCTGAAGATCTGGGTATCATGGGCGTCATGAGATCACGCTCCTTTTCTTCATAGTATCGCAGTGTGATGAAAAATGCAAGGCGGCATTTCTTAGACCGTCAAATTAATTCGTTGTTTCCATTCCGCAAGGAATGTTTACAAACCCCACCCTATATAACTTAGGAGGAAAACTTCATGAGCACGAAAACCGAAACCCGAACCAACAAAAACGGCTTTGGCGCAAAAGTCGTCCAGTTCAGCAAGGATTATATGTCCATTGTGGGCATCCTGCTACTGATCGTTATTTTCTCTACTATTTCTTACATCAAGTTTGGCGCACAGTACTTTTTCACCCTGCAGAACTGGAAAAACATCCTGCTGCAGAGCTCCACTGTGGCCATTGTGGCTCTTGGTCAGTCTATCATCCTGCTGACCGGTAACTTTGACCTGTCCCTCGGTCGTATGGTCTGTCTGACCAGCTGTGTCGGCGCCATCCTCATGATCAATGTGGGTCTGCCCGTGTGGCTGTGCATCGTCATCATGTTCGCTCTGGGCATCCTGCTGGGCGCATGGAACGGCTTTATGACCGCTTATGTGGGCATCCCCGCCTTTATCGCCACCCTGGGCACCCAGTATGTGTGCTACGGCGTTGCCAAGCTGCTGACCCAGGCTACGCCCATCCCCAATATGCCCGAAGTCATTGCATGGATGGGTCGTGGCTACATCTTTGAAAAATGGATCGGCAAGACCATTCCCTACTGCGTCCTGCTGATGCTGGCCCTGTACATCATCGCCCAGTTTATCACTTCCTACACCAAGGTCGGCCGTAACCTCTATGCCGTCGGCGGCTCCCGTGAGGCTGCCTTCTTCTCCGGCATCAATGTGAAGCTGTACTACTTCGGCACCTTCCTGCTGGCTGGCATCCTGTCCACCTTCGGCGGTCTGGTGCTCATGTCCCGTCTGAACTCCGTGGCTGTTACCAACGGTCAGAACTACGAGTTCGATGCCGTCATCGGCTCCATCATCGGCGGTATCTCTCTGGCAGGCGGCAAGGGCCGTGTCATCGGCACCATGTTCGGCTGTATCTTCCTCATCACCCTGTTCAACGGCTTCTCCCAGATGGGTGTCGATCCGTTCCTGCAGGATGTGCTGAAGGGCGTCGTGCTGGTCGTTGCCATCACGCTGGATACCCTCAACAGCAACCGCAAAAAGAAGTCCTGATCGGACCTGTCCCGATTAAGTATTACGAAAGGTAGGTTCGTTCTATGGAAAAAGATTATATCCTGAGTTTGAAGGGTATTACCAAGGTGTTCCCCGGCGTTAAGGCGCTGGACGATGTCACCATCCATGTGGAGCGCGGCACCATCCACGGTCTGGTCGGTGAGAACGGCGCAGGTAAGTCTACCCTCATTAAGGTTCTGGCCGGTATCTATCAGCCGGAACAAGGCGAGGTGGTTCTGGAAGGCAAGGTCCAGAAGTTCCCCACCCCCATCGCTGCCCGCCGGGCAGGTATCTCCGTTGTCCATCAGGAGATCAAGCTCTCTGAGACCCTGTCTGTTGCGGAAAATATGTTCCTGGGCAACATTATGATGAAGGGCAAGCTGGTGGACTGGGCAGGCATGCGCAAGCGCGCCCAGGAGATCGTGGAAGATCTGGGCATGGATATCGATATCAATGCACAGGTCTCCTCCCTCACCGTGGCAAAGAAGCAGATCGTCGAGATCATGCACGCCATCAACAACAATGCCCAGGTGCTTATCATGGATGAGCCCTCCGCTGTGTTGACGGACCGTGAGCTGGAAGTCATGTTCCGCATCGTCAAGCAGCTTCGTGAAAAGGGCATTACCATCATCTATATCTCCCACCGTCTGGACGAGGTCTTCGACCTGTGCGACAATGTCTCCGTCCTCCGTGACGGTCAGCATATCGACACCCTGCCCATCCATGAGATCACCCGTCAGGGTTTGATCAACATGATGGTCGGCCGTGAAATGGGTCAGGAATATCCCAAGGAGCCCGGTGTCATCGGCAAGACCATTCTGGAGGTCAAGAACCTCAATTGCGGTCTGCTGAAGGACATTAGCTTTGAGGTCAAGGCCGGCGAAGTCTTTGGCATTTCTGGTCTGGTTGGTGCCGGTCGTACGGAGCTGGCACGGGCCATTCTGGGTATCGATAAGATCGAAAGCGGCGAAGTCTTCGTCCGCGGTAAAAAAGTCAAATATCGCACCTTTGCCGATGCCATCCGTGACGGTCTGGGTCTGATCCCCGAAGACCGCAAACTGCAGGGTCTGGTACAGATGATGACTGTCAAGCGCAACACCACTCTCGTCAATCTAAAGGGCGTCATCAAGGGCGGTATCATCCGCAAGAAGCTGGAAGATCAGTATTCCGCAGAATACTGCAAGAAGCTCCGTGTGGTCACCCCCTCCATGGAGACCCAGGTCATGAACCTCTCCGGCGGCAACCAGCAGAAGGTGGTCATCGCCAAGTGGCTGTTCAAGGGCTCTGAGATCCTGTTTTTGGATGAGCCTACCCGTGGCATCGATGTGGGCGCCAAGGCTGAGATCTACCGCCTGATCAACCAGATGGTCAAGGAAGGCAAGACCGTTATCATGATCTCTTCCGAAATGCCGGAGATCTTGGGCATGTGCGACCGCATCATGGTCCTCCACGAGGGCAAAAAGATGGGCGAACTGATGGCAGAAGAGGCCACCCAGGAAAAGATTATGGCACTTTGTGTGTGATATTGACGAAAATTTGGCTAATTGAACAGTCGTAGACTGGTAATTTTGGCTATTTTCGGCATTGATTGTTAGGTCAACAAATGATATCCTTATTTCATCGATCTATGGCGGAAAAATCCGCTGCAGATAAAACAATTAATTAGGAGGAAAAACAAATGAAGAAACTGCTCGCTTTGCTGCTGGCTCTGGTCATGGTGTTCTCCCTGGCTGCCTGCGCTGAGAAGGCTCCCGTGGAAGAGGCTCCTGTTGAGGAAGCTCCCGTGGAAGAAGCTCCCGAAGTTGAATCCCCCAAGACTGAAGTGGAAGAAAATCCCGAAGTCGTTGACTCCTCTGTCGTGGACGAAGCTACCGGCTTCCCCGCATCCGTCACTCTCCGTGAGACCACTGCTCTGGAAGGCAAGAAGATCGGCTGCTCCATCGTTTACAAGGGCGATGAGTGGTGCGCCGGCGTTGCCGAAGCACTGGAAAAGCTGGGCACCTACTACGGCGCTGACATCGTTGTCGAAGACGGCGACCTGAACGACGAGACCCAGACCAAGCAGGTTGAGAACATGATCGCCAACAATGTTGACATCATCATGTGCGACCCCACCACCCCCGACGGTGTTGGCATCGCTCTGAACCAGGCTTATGATGCAGGTATTCCCATCATCATCTATGACGGCTACTGGACCGAAGGCGCTGAAAAGGCCATCTCCACCGTCACATGGGATCAGTATCAGACCGGCGTTATCGTTGGCGAGTACTTCCTGAACCATCTGAGAGAAGAAGGAAAGACCTCCGCTCGTATCGTTGAGCTGACCAATGCTGTCTCCACTCACTGCCAGGAGCGTTTCGAAGGCCTGCATGACACCTTCGAGGCTGCTGACGATATCGAAATCACCATCCTGAACAAGTATGACTCTCAGGGCAACCGCGAGACCGCTTACAACGCTATCTCCGCTGTTGTTGAGCCTTATGACTATGTCATCTCCGATGTTGACAACGGTGCTATGGGTGCTGTCTCTGCTCTGCAGGCTGCCGGCAATACCGATGTCAAGGTCCTGTCCATGGGCGCTTACGGTGCCGAGCCTTTCGGCAAGCTCCATGACGGTGATCCCAACTATCTGGCTTGCCTGAATGTTGACGCCTGGATCCTGGCTCAGTTCATCGTTGACGCTGCCATCGACTACTTCGAAGGCAACGAAGTTCCCCTGGTGACCAACATTGCTCTGTACATGGTCGACGGCACCAATGTCGAAGACTTCTGGACCTTTGAGTAATTTCAGGGAATAATTGAATAAAAAAGAGAGGGCGTAAGCCCTCTCTTTTCTTATCCTTTTAGATACTCTCGAATGGCGGTTTCCACCTGTTCCACTTCTCTGCGGAAGTTCTCTGCCGAGACCCGCAAAGCGCCGTGACCGAGAATGATGACCTGCTCCAGTCCATCGGAGGTGGCGACACGAACCTTATGCTTCTTGCCAAGTTCGTGGGTCACCCGTTCGATATACATATCCGCCGTCTCCGCCTCCTTGGTGTAGACCACTGCCAAGTCTCCAAAATGCTCAATGGAGCCGGGATTGTTCTTCACCTTGTAGGCATCAAAGACCACGATGACAGGATGCTGGCGGAAGCCTTGATAGTTTCGCAGTTTTTCAATGAGAGTTGTCCGAGCCAGGTCCAGATCGCTCTGGGCCAGCTTTTTCAGTTCCTCCCATGCGAAAATGATGTTATAGCCGTCCACCAGCACATACTCCGGCCCTTGGGGCTGGGGTTTTGCTTTGTAGACCTTGTCTTTCAGTTCATGGCGGGCAGGCTGAAAGGCGGTGTTCACATCTCTGCGAATAGGACCGTAAGTCCGCTCAAAGATTTGCAGAAGCTCTTTGTCCGTAGCCACCATAGAGCAGTATTCCGCTGCCAGATCTCGCAATTCCGGTTCGTCTTCCTCTTTAGGCTTCGCCAGAATACTGGGCAGGTTCATATATTGAGGCACTTCGTTCCATTTCACATTAAAGCCTGCGCCGTGGGCGCAGAATACGCTGTCCGGTGTGTTTTCCACATCTGCTTCCGGGTCATAACCGATTTCCGCCACAACTTTATCCTGATTTTTGCAGGGAGCGTAACCGGAAAGGGAACAGGAGAACCGACCAAGACCTCTGGTATAGGCAGTGACTTCCTGAGGATATTCCTGCATGGCGGAGACGGGACCTTTGCCCACCAGCAGAGCGAAATCGCCGATGGTCTCCGGGGGATCAAATTCGGCACCCATCTGCTCCAGATCGGTCATGGCTCTGCCCACATTGGCTTGAGGCACTTCCAGACGGAAGGCGTACCAAGGCTCCAGAAGGATGCTTTTTGCCTGCATAAGACCCTGCCGCACGGCCCGATAGGTGGCCTGACGGAAATCGCCGCCCTCCGTGTGTTTCAGATGGGCCTTGCCGGAGGCAAGGGTAATGGTGATATCGGTGATGGGCGAACCGGTCAGCACGCCCAGATGCTGCTTTTCAGACAGATGACCGCTGATGAGCCGCTGCCAGTTCCGATCCAGATCGTCCTCCCGGCAGCTGCTGCACAGCTTGATGCCGCTGCCTCTGGGTGCAGGCTCCAACAGCAGATGGACTTCCGCATAGTGGCGCAGGGGCTCATAGTGTCCCACACCCTCCACGGCATCGGCGATGGTCTCTTTGTAGAGAATACCGCCCTGACTGAAAGTCACATCCAGAGAAAACCGCTCTTTCAGCTGCTGCTGCAAAATCTCCAGCTGAATGGGCCCCATGAGCCGCACCCGAATCTCCTGCAGCTGCTGGCTCCAGTCCACATGGAGCTGAGGATCTTCCTCCTCCAGAGTCTTGAAAAAACCTAAGGCTTTGTGAAGATCATAGCCCTGAGGCAAAATGGCCTTGTAGGTCAGAACCGGCTCTAAAATGGGCTGTGTACCGCTGTCCTCAAAGCCAAGACCCATGCCGGCGTGGGTGCAGGAAAGTCCTACCGCCGCTACCACATCGCCGGGCAGCGCTTCTTCCACCGGCTGGAATTTGGAACCGTTGTACACCCGCAGCTGGGTGACTTTTTCCTCCCAACCGCTGCCTTTGAGAGTCTCCCGGACACGGAGTTTGCCGCCGGTGACTTTCAGATGGGTCAGGCGGACATTCTGCTCATCTCTGGAAATCTTAAAGACCTTGGCACCGAATTCACCGGCATCTTGGCTGACAGGCGCATAGTGCCCCAGACCTGCCATAAAGTCCTCCACGCCCTCCAATTTGAGGGCAGCACCGAACCAACAGGGGAACAGCTGTCCCTGCTGGACAGCCCTGTGAAGGCTCTGGGGAGAGAGTTCTCCGGTCTCCAGATATTCCTCCAGCAATTCCTCGCTGCCCATGGCCATAGCCTCGTAATCGGGATCGGAGAAGTCGGCAAAGCCGTCACCCAGAGACCGCCGAAGATCCTGTAAAAGCTCCTCTTTGGTAGGACCGGGAAGGTCGGTCTTATTGATAAACACAAAGGTGGGGATTCGCTTTTGCCGCAGCAGCCGCCAGAGAGTGACGGTGTGGCTCTGGACGCCGGCCGGTGCGCTGATGACCAGAATGGCGCAGTCCAGTACATCCAGGGTCCGCTCCATTTCTGCGGAAAAATCTACATGACCCGGCGTATCCAGCAAAGTGGCATGGAGGTCTCCCGGCAGATCCAGCTTGGCCTGCTTGGAAAAGATGGTGATGCCTCTCTGCCGTTCCAGGGCAAAGGTATCCAGAAAGGCGCTGCCGTGATCCACCCGACCCAGGGTGCGGATGGTTCCGGTGATATAAAGCATGGCTTCCGACAGTGTGGTCTTGCCTGCGTCCACATGGGCCAGAACGCCGATGACGGTTCGTTTCATAGAAATTTCCCTCTTTACAGGATTTTGTACCAGTATACCAGAAAAAACAAAGAAAATCTACGGCAGAAGTCTTTGTTTTTGTTGACGGGTGGCAGTTTCTATTGTAAAATAAAAAACTGAGAAATTATTGAATCCTATGAGGTGATTTTATGCATTGGTCGGAAAAGATCGCACAGGAGATCGTGGCCCGCAAGCCGGACAAGGAAGAGTATGTCTGTGCTGCCGGTATCAGCCCCTCCGGCTCCGTTCATATCGGCAATTTCCGTGATGTGGCAACCAGCTATTTCGTAGCCAGAGCCCTGCAGAAAATGGGCAAAAAGGCCCGTTTGCTGTTCAGCTGGGATGAATATGACCGCTGCCGCAAGATCCCTGTCAATGTGCAGGCTGTGGTTGGCGATTCCTATGATAAGTATATCGGTTCTCCCTATGTGGATATCCCCGATCCCTGGGGCTGCCATGAGAACTATGCCCAACACTTTGAGGAGGAATTCCTCAAGTCTATGGAGAAGTTTGGGATTCCCCTGGACTGCCGTTATCAGGCGGATATGTACCGCAGCGGCAAGTATACCAAGGATATTCTGGAGGCCATTCAGAAGCGTGGCGAGATCTTTGAGATTCTGGACTCCTTCAAGACCAAGGATCAGAGCCTGTCCGAAGAAGAGCAGAAGCAGAAGCATGACGAGGAGAAGGCAAAATACTATCCCGTGAGCATTTTCTGCGAGGAGTGCCACACCGACTTCACCACCATTGAAAACCTGTCCGAGGACGGCACCGAGGCCGACTATGTCTGCACCCGCTGCGGTCATCGCGGCCACTTCGACTTCAAGACCCAGACCGACTGCAAGCTGGGCTGGAAGGTGGACTGGCCTATGCGCTGGCGCTATGAGGGCGTGGATTTTGAACCCGGCGGCAAGGATCATGCTGCGCCTACCGGCTCTTACAACAATGCCAAGGTCATCTCCAAGAAGGTCTTTGATTTCGAAGCACCTCTGTTCCAGGGCTATGAGTTCATCGGCATCCGTGGTTCCACCGGCAAAATGTCCGGTTCCACCGGTCTGAACCTGACCCCCGAAACTCTGCTGAAGCTCTATCAGCCCGAGGTCATCCTGTGGCTGTACTCCAAGACTGAGCCTACCCGTGCCTTTGACTTCTGCTTCGATGACGGTATTCTGAAGCAGTACTTCGAGTTTGACCGTATGCTGGAGGCCTGCAGAAACGGCAAGGCCGACGAGCAGATGCAGGCTGTCATGTACAACACCACCGTGGAAGGCCGTGAGGTCAACACTGTGCCCATGAGCCTGCTGGTGCAGATGGGCTCTGTGGTGGACTTCAATGTGCCCATGCTGGAGACTGTCTTTGAAAAGATCGGCACGCCCTTCAAGGAAGCCGATTTCGCTGACCGTCTGGAGCGGGCCAAGTTCTGGCTGGAGCAGTGCGCTCCCGATCAGGTCAACCGCCTGCGCACCGGCCGCAATTGGGATGTTTACAACGAGCTTTCCGAACAGGAGAAGCAGGAGATCGCCGATCTCCATGCCTATCTGGCCAAGGGCGGCTATACCCTGGAAGAGCTGAACACCGCCATCTATGCCATTCCTGCCAAGACCCGTGGTCTGGAGCAGGGCAGTAAGGAACTGAAGGCGGCTCAGGGCGAGTTCTTCAAGACTGTCTATAAGCTGCTCATCGATAAGGAAAGAGGTCCCCGTCTGTACCTGTTCCTCTATGCCATTGAGACCGAGCGGTATTTGAAGCTGCTGGACTTCTCCACTCCCATGACCGAAGAAGAGGCCAAGAAGCCTGAGATCGTGGAAGAAGTGGTGGAAGAGAAGATCTACGGCGATCCCGATCCCGTGGAGCCTGTGAAGGATGAGATCGATATCGATTACTTCGGCGGTCTGGATCTGCGTGTTTGCAAGATCGTCAAGGCCACAGAGATCCGCAAGAGCGCCAACTGCCTGAAGCTGACGCTGGATGACGGCATCGGCGAGCGTGTCATCGTGTCCTCCATCAAGCACGATTATAAGTGTGAAGAACTGGTAGGCAAGAAGATCATCGTGGTGGCCAACCTGAAGCCTCACCGCATCACCGGCGTCACCTCTCAGGGTATGCTGCTGGCCGGCACCAACAATGCCTGCGGCTGCAAGGTCATCTTTGTGGATGATATGATCCCCTGCGGAACGCAGATTAAGTAACAAAAAATGCTCCCTCATCTGAGGGAGCATTTTTTATGCGGATTTTAGAACTTCACGATGCAGGCATCGTCGTTGGAGCGGTATGCAGCTTCCATGACCTTCTGAACCTGAATGGCGTCGGAAGCGGGAACTTCCACGGGAGTGC
>JAZNNW010000159.1:0-33147 GCA_045580485.1 Candidatus Avilachnospira sp.
AGCAAGTACGGCGCTTACTGTTTTGCCATAGCGGACAATATCCTGCACAACAAAGAGGACTCCGAGGAGTGCGTCAATGACACTTGGCTGAACGCATGGAACGCAATGCCTCCTCAGAAACCCACGAAGCTTCAGATGTTCCTGGCGAAGATCACCCGCAATCTTTCGTTCAACCGTTTCAATTCCCGCTCTGCGGAAAAGCGTGGCGGCGGCGAGATCGTCCTTGTTCTGGATGAACTGGCCGAGTGCCTTGCCGGTGAATCGGATGTGGAGAGCGAATACGAGGCCAGAGAGCTTGGCCAGTGCATCCGGATGTTTGTCCGTGCGCTGCCGGAGCGGGACGGCAATGTATTCGTGCGCCGCTACTTCTTCACTGAGCCTGTGGCGGAGATCGCCAAGCGGTACGGACTGACGGATAACAATGTTATGGTGATTCTAAGTCGGACACGGAAGAAGCTGAAAGTTCATCTCATAAAGGAGGGATTCTTCAGTGAATAGAAAAGACCTATATAATGGCTTCAACGAAGTCGATGATGATATTCTGGAGCGCAGCGAGAGAGCTACCATCTCCAATGTTGTTCCCATTCGCCGCCGCTGGCCGGTTGCACTGATTGCCGCGATCCTTTGTCTGTTTTTAATGGGAGCGGGTGTTGTAGCGGTCATCTACGGCGACAGCATCCAGAACTGGTTTGGTCACTATTTTGAACTGGTGACTGGTCAAGACATGAGCGAGGGACAAACTGCATTGATTGACCATTTGAGTCAGGATATCAGTCAGAGCAAAACCGTTGGTGAAACGACTGTGACGGTAGACTCTGTGACTGTTGGTGATGATAGCTTCTATTTGCTTCTGCGTGTCGAAGGTGTTGAGTTGTCCAACCGACACTCTTACAGTTTCGATGGTGTCACCTTGGAAGTTTCCCCTGACCCGATGGAAGGTGTTGGCGGAATTGGAAGTCATGGTATCCAGTACCAGGGCATGGACGGAGATGGTGCGGCTCTGTTGCTTATGGATTACTCCTATGCGACTCAAGAAGAATTTGAACTGGATACCACTCCCTTGGAAGTCCATCTGCTTCTGGAGGACTTCATGCGCAGCCCACAATCCGATAATCGCAAAATGATTACTGAGGGCGTATGGGAATTTAATTTTACCATCGACCGCAGCCAGCCGCCTGCAACCATCTCTCTGCCGGACACGGAAGTAATGGCAATGAACTTGGAACTGCGGGAGGAAGCTCCTATCATACTGAAGAATATTGAACTTACCAACACGGGAATTCGTTTTCAGTATGACTACCAGGAAGGCACTTACTCTATGGAGGCGCACCTTGAGGTTGTGTTGAAGAACGGGGCAACAATCGGTTACAGTGGTGGAAGCGGCACTCCGTTGGGAGACGGCACAACGCTCAACTGCTCTTATCAATGGATGATCCCTGTAAATCTTGATGAGGTGCAGGCTATCCGTATTGGTAGTGTCGAGATTCCGGTTGGGTAATCTCTACACAAGAAACATGAAAAAAGGCGCAGCTTCCGTCCGGAGGCTGCGCTTTTCTTTTGAAAATGGCGAACTGAAAATGAGCGGAAGATTAGCGAAACATACTTGGCAAGCAATGCACGGCGATAGCCACTCGTGCAAAATTTATAGGCCCCTGCCGAAGCAGGAGCCTATAAATCGCTTGTCTGGGAAACATCCCCGAACCCCTTTAACACAGATTTCATCTGTGGCCACGCATCGTTCCGACGCTAAATTGAGCACGATCATTCACGACCGTGCTCTTTTTCTTTGCGCTTCTCTCGTTCCTCAAGATCACGCAATTCTTCGTAATTTGCCTTATGAATGGTAAGGTCTCTCAGCTCATCACGAACTTTTTTAAGTTCGGCATACGCTTCCTTTTTCGCAGTTAGCAGGTCGGCAAATTCCACTTGCAGGCTCTTGACGGTCGGGAGCTTCTTCACTCCCATTTCATCAAAAGCCTTTTTCGCCGCTTTGTGGATGATGATGTCTGCCTCATGTTCCTCCAAAAACTTTTTAGAGTAACCGGACTTCCGGTAGGCAACATACACATCCCTGGTTTTTGAATAATTGACGATATGGGTCTTTAAGACATTGATCTCGGCAAGACGGTTTTGAGCTTCTGTGATTTTCGTAGAAAGCTCTTTTTCTTTTGCCGACAGTTCTGCCTTGCGCTCAGCCATCGCCTCATAGCTGAACCCGTGCTCATCCATATAGAGCTTGGTTTTCGCCATTCGCTTTAGGTTCTCAACCGTAGCCCAACGACGATAGCCCTCACCCTTACCGGCGGCAAGTTTGGCTTGAATGTCGATAATGCTTTGCGGTCTGTTTGCATCCCACACCATTCTGCGCTTCTTGGGCTGATGGACTTTTTGACCTTTTAAGATCGCACGGATCGCATCCTCGGAATACTCATCACTCAAAGTGTACATACGGATATTTTGCTTGAAGTCAGCATGAGTGAAAGTGAGATGCTTTCCTTTTTTGACTTTGAACCCTTGCTCGGCAAGCAGAGCGAGGAATGCATCGAAGTCATGGGGCTTCTGCTCCAGGGCTTCATCAATGGCAATTCTCAAAAGTTCACGATGCGACGGTTTACCCTTAAAGCCATGCCACTTGTTATAAGAGGAGCTGCCACGTTGCGGATTTGTAATTACCGACAACTGATGCTCGGTGCAGATCAGATCGCTGAGTCTTGCTATAGCTTTGCTTGAGTTTCTAAAATTACGGAACTTCCGTTTGCAGTCAAGTGTGGTAGAGTTCCAAATAATATGATTGTGGATGTGGGCCTTGTCTGTGTGAGTACAAACGACAAAGGCGTGTTTTCCCTTGAGAAAGCGTGATGCAAAGTCATAGCCTATTTGATTTGCTTCCTCCGGTGAGACCTCACCCGGCTTGAAAGATTGGCGTACTTGATAAGCGATAATATTGTTCTTTTCGTCTTTGCCAGAAAAGAATTTGTACTGCCGCTTTGAGTAAGCGAACTCTGTGTCGATCATGCGGTAATCGCAAGCATAGGAGGAAATCAATTCGCTGTTGTTGGTCTTATCTGGATTTAGAGCATATTCTGTTCTATCGGTAATACATTGGGCGATGGTTTTGCCCTTTGTAATGTGCATGGGAATTATGCGTGTGGTTGCTATGAGCGATCACCCCCTCGGTGCAACAGAAAGACGGACGCAGCCGAAGCCACGCCCGTCTCATTTTAATTCTGCCCAACTTGGACAGAATTTCTTTTATCCATAAACAGCGTCTTGAATGAAGTAGCGAAATCTCTGCATCTGGCCGATCATCCACGCTGCTGCCATTGGCAATCCGACAGGACTGACAAGGAACGCAATTACCAAAACGATGATACCGTTGGTAACGCTCACGAGCAGAAGAACCGCGAGGCCAAGGATGCCGAGAATTGTGCTCACGATGCCAAACACCCAAGCAGACATTCGGAGGGTCAGTGCACACAGCCAAATGAAACCTGCAAGGACTACGATGATGGGAGCGAATAATACTTTCAAGATGAACTTCATGGCTTAGCCCTCCTTTACTGTCTTAATTGTACTGTAGATGTGATTACCGGGCAAGGATGTCGATCTGCCACAATATCACTCCATGGCGGTGAGCTTTTCAAGGACGAGGTTCATCGCGCCCCAAAGATCATCGAGATCCTTACGCATGGTCTGGATATCAGACTCATAGATGCGTCCGGTAGAATTGACGCGACGGGCGATCTGATTGAAGTTGTTGCTGGCTCTGCGCTGCAGAGATACATACTCGCGCAGTTCGGGGAACTCCAAGCGGAGCATATACCCGTCGATTGCCATTTTCCGAAGATAAGCAGCCATGTTCGTTGTGCCAAGCTGCGCCATACGCTTGTCAATCATAGCTCGTTCTTCGGGAGTGCAGCGGAAAATGACCTGAACAGGTCGGTTGCGATTTGCCATTAAAGTACAGCCTCCTTCTTCGGTGATGTTGCAGTTTTAGGTGGATTCTCCGCCTGTGCCTCTTTCAGCTTTTTCAGCACAGACGGCTTGCGTTCTTTCATCAGTTCGACCTCTTTGCGAACTTGGGTCACAAACAGATCGACCAATCCGGGATGTGCGTTCCCCACCACAAAGCGCCGGTACGACGCGCTGTTCCATGCGGTCTTGTCCTGCGGGATTTCAATTCCTTTGGCCCACTGCTTGTTGGAGCTTGAGATACGGCCATCCCAATCTTTGTCCTGCACGGTGGCGGCAAGCACATAGCAAGTGCGATCAACGCCGAAGCGTTTCAAAACATCCTGGACACCGATGGGGTCAAGCCGGTTGTCGCGGTAATGATCGTGGATTGCATCCTCGATGGCGGTTCTGCACATAATGTTTGCCTGCATGGAGGCTCTGTACTGATCCCGCTCACCGTGTTCCTCGGCATGAGCTGCGGTTTTGTTATACACAGGCAATGTGCGAAGAGCTTCGGCCTGTGCCTCGATAATATCGTTTGCTCTGCTTTCGATGCAGCCGCGAATTGTATCCATGTGATCTCCCTCGATTTTCTCAAAGGCTTGGAAGATCTCCGCCAGCGGCGCAGGCGAAGCAAGCAACGCCTTGGCCTGTTCATCGGAAACATCGTGGTACTCCATAGCAAGGACGATATCTTCTCGGATGGTATATTCGTATGCGTGGTTGAGGATTTCTTCGGGCGGCTGCGTGAGCAGCCACCCTTTGAATTTTTCCTGTTCGGCAAAGAGCTTTTCGTAAAGCTTCGTGTTCAACGCCTCGTTGTCCATCAGCGTTCCTCCTTTGCATGGGGCTTCTTAGTTCCTGTAGAAGTTTCTGCGCCCTTCATATCATTGAGCTTCTGCAAGACGGAGGGTTTCTTGGCCTTGGGTTTTTCTTCCTCCATCGGCAGCACGATCAGCTTGCCGTTGACCCTCATGAACATTTCGGGGGTGTCGAACTTTTCCTTGAACTGTTTCATGTGCTCGGGAGTGAGAGAAGTAAAATCCTCTTCGCCCAAGCCGACCACGAGGAAAGTACCGGCGATCACATCGTAGGGATGCCCATCCTCATCGCGGAGCACTCGGTTCAGTTCGCTTCCTTTCAGTTTCGCTTCTTCATCACAGATGATGGCCACCGGCTCATCATAGGGGTAGACGGCTTGAATATAACCGCCTACCTCTTTCTGCAACGATGCCAGTTCAGAAGAGATTTCTTTCGGGTAGGGTTTCTTCTCAGGCTCTACGACGAGCACATTGATCTTTTCGTTATCCATGGTCAGCGTACCTCCTCAACGGATTTCTTGGGTTCTGTGCGGCTCTGAGTGCCGTAGGAATGGAGCTTCTGCAATACAGAAGGCTTTGCGGATTTGGCAATCTCAGCTCTCGGTAGAGCTTCTTCTGCCAGCGCTTCAAGCGGTGTCTTATCATCAATGTTCAGCTCGATATTCAGCTCTGCCAGTCTTGCGGACTTGGTTCGCAGCTCTGCTTCCTGCGGGAACGGCTTGCCAAGCTCTGCCTGTGCAGTTTCCATCTGTGCATACAGACTGTCGAGCTTTCCTTGGACTGCGGTGAGACGATCAGCCATGCCGTTTAGGGCATTGTCAATTCTCGTCAAGTTGCCGCGAGGGTCTTTGCCAAGCGTTACACGATGGGTCATCTGGCCTTTGAGCGTCAGAACATAGTCGCGCCCGAAGTCCTCCAAAGTGAGCGACATCTGGAAGCCCCGGTAGCTGCCGATCTGCACCGGCTCCAAGCCCTTGACTTCCTTAAAAGCGTCCACGAGTGCGGCACCGGCGTTTTCCTTATCGGTCAGCACATCGCCGCGAACGGTCATACCGGCAAAGCCATCAACAGGGTGTGGATGCTCCCCAAGGGTTTTCATGTCGGCCTCAAAGCCAGCGATAAAGCCCTTGTTCTGTTCGATCTGCTCCGGGAAGTACCGCAGGAGGTTGTCCTCCAAACGATACTGCTGACTCTGATGATTCGCTTTCATCAGCTTCAACCGAGCCACATCAACATCCAAGTCCATCTTCTCCTTAATGCGTTCGTCACCGGCACAGAGCGCCTTGATCTCCGCATAGGACAATGCGGTTTCGTCGATATCGTCGCAGGACCGCACCGGAGATTTGGAGGTCATGATCTGCGAAATGAACTTCTGTTTGTTCTCAAGGGTCTGCCACAGATAGGCATCGAAGGTTGCCTCCGTCACATAGCGGTAGATGTGAACTTCGGGGTTCATATTGCCTTGACGGATGATACGACCGGAGCGCTGTTCTAAGTCGCCCGGTCTCCACGGCGCATCGAGATCATGGAGCGCGATAAGCCTGTCCTGGACATTCATACCGGCACCCATTTTGAAGGTCGAACCCATGAGCACTCGCACCTGTCCGGAACGGACTTTGGAGAAGAGTTCCTTCTTACGAGCTTCGGTATTGGCTTCGTGGATAAAGGCAATTTGTTCCCGTGGGATGCCTCTGGCAACGAGCTTTTCGCGGATGTCATCGTACACGGTAAAATCGGCCTCTTCCTCAACGCCGTCTTTCTCTGCAAGCATTTCAAGAGCGCGGATCTCCGGACTGTCGAGGTTGCCTGCAGGTGCTTTGGCTGCTCTCTTGGAGCCAGTGGTTTTCGGAGTGGAAAGATCACAGAAGACAAGCTGTGTCAGCTTGTTCTCGTGGCCTTCTTCCCAAATGCGGTGAATGTTGTCCACGCACATGTTGACCTTACTGGTCGGCTCGTCGGGCAGGTTGGGGTTAATGATACGCTGATCCAAGCCGAGCTTGCGTCCGTCCGAGGTGATCTTCAGCATGTTATCGACCGAAGCATCCACAATACCGGCGTGGACCTTGGCAGCGCGTTCTGACAGTTCCTGCACCATAGCCCGCTGAATTTCAGTAGGCTGCGCCACTTCGTTGTGGTAGATCGGGGTTGGGGTCGGCAAGTTGAGCTGATCGGCGGTTTTAATGTCTGCCGCCTCTTTGAACAGGTTCATGAGTTCGGGCAGATTAAAGAACTTCGCAAAGCGAGTTCTTGCGCGGTAGCCCGTGCCCTCCGGTGCAAGCTCAATGGCCGTTGTGGTCTCTCCGAAAGTGGACGCCCAACAGTCGAAGTGTGCCAATCCCTTATTGCGGATGGTGTCGTGCTGCAGGTAACGCATCATCGTGTACAACTCCGTCATGGAGTTGCTGACGGGCGTTCCGGTGGCAAACACAACGCCACGGCTGTCGGTCAGCTCGTCGATATAGCGGCACTTCAAGAGCATATCAGAGGATTTCTGCGCATCGCTGGTGGAAAGTCCTGCGACATTCCTCATCTTGGTATAGAGGAAGAGGTTCTTGAAACTGTGTGCCTCGTCAACATAGAGCCGGTCAACGCCAAGCTGCTCAAAGGTGATAACATCATCCTTGCGTGTGGTGTCCTGCAGCTTCTTCAAGCGGGTCTCCAATCCCTTCTTCGTGCGCTCCAGAGACTTGATCGTAAAGCGTTCGGCGCGGCTTGCTTTCATTTCAGAAATGCCGTCCTCAATCTCTGCGATCTGCTCCTGTAGAAGTCGCTCCTGCCGTTCCTGCGATACAGGGATTCTTTCAAACTGGCTGTGTCCAATGATGATTGCATCATAGTCGCCGGTTGCAATTCTGCCGCAGAACTTCTTGCGGTTTCTTGGCTCGAAGTCCTTTTTGGTAGCAGCGAGGATATTTGCCGAGGGATACAACCGGAGGAACTCGCTTGCCCACTGTTCGGTCAAGTGGTTCGGGACAACAAAAAGCGGCTTCTGGCACAAGCCGAGTCGCTTGCTTTCCATTGCCGCTGCAACCATTTCAAAAGTTTTGCCTGCACCAACTTCATGTGCAAGGAGCGTATTGCCGCCGTAGAGGATGTGGGCAACAGCGTTTTTCTGATGCTCACGGAGCTTGATCTCGGGGTTCATACCGCTGAATACGATATGGGAGCCGTCGTACTCACGAGGGCGAGTGGAGTTAAAAAGCTCGTTGTACTTTGCGACAAGCTCCTGCCGTCTGTCGGGGTCTCTCCAAATCCAGTCTTGGAAAGCGTCCTTGATTGCCTGCTGCTTCTGCTGTGCCAAGGTGGTCTCCTTGGAATTGAGCACACGCCGCTCTTTGCCATCAGGGTCGGTTACGGTGTCATAGATGCGCACATCGCGTAGATTCAGAGTGTCCTCCAAAATCTTATAGGCGTTAGCGCGGTCGGTGCCGTAGGTCATATAGGCGTTCACATCACTATAGGACGGCTGAGATTTGCCGGTGATGTTCCACTCTGCAGAGAACGGCGAGAAGTTGACTTCGATGCTTCTGCGGAGATAGTACGGAGGTTCAAAGGTTTCCACCATGAACTGCTGGATATAGGATTTGTCAATCCATGTTGCACCCAGGCGTACTTCAATTTCAGACGCATCGAGGTCTTTGGGCTGTGCGGAGCGAAGCGCTTCCACATTGTCGAGAATAAAGTGGTGTTTCTCTGTACCCTCGGTGTACTCCAAGGCTTTCTGATAGTAGGCCAACTTTTCACGGACATTACCGGACAGGAAATCATCAGCCGTTCTCCAAGTATAGGAGCCATCGGGCTTTCTGTTGAAATCCATATAGATAACGCCGCGCAGGTCACTTGCCAGTTCCTCTTCGGTCTTGCCGGTGAGCGAGGACATATACGGCATATCGACCTTGGCTCTTTCTGCGATGGAAACTGCCAGAGCTTCCGAAGCGGTGTCAACCGAAGTTACGACCTCGCTGGGCTTGATCGTGCGCTTGGTGAACATATCAGCCTTGCGCTTCAGATTGTTGTCCTCGTCGAGAACTTCCAAGGAGCAAAGCAGGTAATAGGAGCTGTCATCAGCGAAGGCCAGCGCATTGCCACGGCTGTTGATAAGGCCGTGTTTTGCGGTGAAGTTGTCGTAAAGCTCGTTCAGTTCTCTTTGGGTCTGTCGGATAGTCTCATCAGAGATATATCCGTCCATCTGCTGACCGATCAGTTTCTGAACACAGTCACGCAGTTCAACCATTCCCTTAACACGCTCCGTTGCCGTTGCGTTCAGTTCGGGCTTTACCATACGGCTGTTTTCTCTGTAGTAAACATCGCCGTCAACCACGGTGTAGCTGTAGTTCTTCACATTGGGGTCTGCAGGAATAGAGGTATCGATTGCTTCACCCTCGCCGAGATCGGGCAGCTCCGCTTCCGTGTAAGTGCCGCGAATATGCTTCACTGCCTCGGCAAGCTGATCTTTCAGCGATACGCCCTCAAGGGGTTCGAGGGTGAAATCTTGTTTGCCGTACTGAGTGCTTTCCGAGGTTTCTCTACCAAGCATCATTTCGGGATGATCGATAAAGTAGTTGTTGATAGCGAAGCCGTCCTTGTTCTGCCCAAGGTGTACCCAATCGGGTTCGATTTCAATGGGACGATCTCTCTTCTGCAGGAACAGGATATCGGACACAACTTCCGTACCGGCATTTGCCTTGAACGCGGTGTTGGGCAGTCTGATCGCGCCGAGCAGTTCTGCTCTTTGAGCGATATACTTACGGACTTCGGGAGACTGCTTATCCATCGTATAGCGGGAGGTTACAAAGGCCACCACGCCGCCCGGACGAACTTGGTCGATTGCTTTGGCAAAGAAGTAGTCATGGATGGAGAAGCCGAGCTTGTTGTAGGCGCGGTCGTTCACTTGGTACTGACCGAAAGGCACATTACCAATGGCAAGATCGTAGAAATCTCGTCTGTCGGTGGTCTCGAAGCCAGCCACGGTGATATCTGCCTTGGGATAGAGCTGCTGCGCGATACGGCCTGTGATGCTGTCCAGCTCAATGCCGTAGAGCTTGCTGTTTTGCATGGATTCGGGCAGACAACCGAAGAAATTGCCGATGCCCATAGCGGGCTCCAAGATATTGCCGGTCTGGAAACCCATCTTTTCAACTGCATCGTAGATCGCGCCGATGACAACAGGACTGGTATAGTGCGCGTTCAGCGTAGAGCTTCGCGCTGCAGCATATTCCTCCGGGGAGAGGGCTGTGTACAGTTCTGCAAACTCGTTTTTCCAGTTGTCCTTTGTTTCATCAAAGGCATCTGCGAGACCGCCCCAACCGACATACTTGGAGAGAATGGCCTGTTCCTCGGGGGGTGCCTGTCTGCCGTCAAACTCCAATTCTTTCAGAAGGTTGATAGCATCCATATTCATGCGGAACTTTGCCTTTGCACCACCTTCGCCCAAATGGTCATCGGTGATCCGGAAGTTCTGTGCAGGAACAGCTTCAACGGTAGGCGTAGGCGGCTCCGGTTCACCGGTTCGGAGTGTCTGAATTACCACATCGTAGGGCAGGTTGTTTTCTTCCGCAGGATAGAACGCGACTGCCTCTGTGGTATGAGTTACCTTCGGTTCTTCACGGTCGAAGATGAACTGGTTGCGCTCGTCTTGGTGAAGCTGCTGCATGAGCCGTTCTTTGCTTTCAGAACGGAAGATGGGATAAGCGAGAGTGGGATCTCGGAGCTGCACATCAAAGAGGCCGATGTTGGTAATCTCAAACGCGGTATCATCCAGATATACCCTGTCGCCAACCTCATAAGGAACACCGGGCAGAGTCTTGGACTCTTCCACTTCCTTAACGGGTTCTGACTGTTCCACAACGGCGAAATAACCGGTGTCCAGGTATCTTTCAAATACCGTGCGGTCGATGCTGACTGCTTCCTGTTCGGGTGCGCTGGGTAAGGTGTACCAAACATCATCCTCATCCACGCGGTCAATGACAATCGTGGTTTCTTTGTGTTCGGTTTCCAACGAGGAAATACCATCGCCAACGCGGTAAGGCTTTCCGGTGGGAGTTGTAAAGATCGGGTCGCTCGGCTCCATGCCATGTGTGCGCTGGATATCGGCAAGGTACTGGATGGCGTTGTCCTGCTCGGCAAAGCGCAGAACTTGATTGCCCTCCTCGTAGAAGCGATCAAGTGCCGCATCCCAAATGCCGGTAATGCCGCCCTCGTTAGGGTGTAGGCGAATGGAGTAACGGTCGGGAGCGTTCATTGCCTTTTCCTGCGCGGCGATCTGCTCCACATCGTTCATCACACGCTGAATAAATGGGTCTCTATCCAGAGCTTCGTGGTCTACGACCACTCCGTTTACAATTCCGCGCTCAGCCAGATGCTCACGAATGGCAATGCCGTCGATATCGTCCAGTCGATCATACTCTTCGGGAGTATAGAACTTCTCGGCCTTGATAAGCTGCGCGATTCTGCGCTGTACTTTGGCCCAAGAAAGCTCAACGCTGTCTGTGCTTCCTGCACGGGTAATGAAAAGGCTTTTGCTTTCGTCGCCGCCATACTCGCGAGAGAGCCATGCCGCAGTATCTTTGTCTCTGGCGTGGTTTTCCATATATCTGACCACGGCGCGTTTACTGGCGATATCTCCGTTCCAACTACGGAGCGCATCATCGATGTCCTCCTGCGAGATCGGGCGAAGCTGTTCATGGAGCTTGGGATAGGTTTCATCCACAGCCTCTTGATGCAGGCGGTTGCGGAAGGCAGATACATCCGAGTACAGACGAATCAGCTCCATATCACCGGAATCAAGAACAGCGCGACGGATTGCAGCGTTACCCTCGATGACAGAGTTCTCACGGTCAGAGTTTGCACAGGCGTTTCGATATGCGTTATCCTCCGAAATCGCGGCGATAACAACGGGCTTGTACTGCTCGAACTGCTCTCGGATAGTAGGCTTCGCCGGTTCACTTTCAATGTCTGCTGCAGGGGCATTTGCTCCCGTTTCAGCGGCATATACGGGTTCGGCGGGCACTTCCTCATCCTTTGCAATTACGGGCATAGAGTAGGCTGTATGCTCGTTAATAACGCTGTTCAACGGTGAGATCGTGACAGAATGGGATTCGCGCAACTTCTCCACAAACTCTTCCAGTCTGTTGGCGGGAACACCGCACATCTCAACACGACCAACACCCAAGACTGCTCTTGAGTGCAGAGAAATATTAAGCTCTCTGGCTGCAACCTTGGCATCCTCACCATACATTTCAAAGAAATCGCCAACTTGGAACAGAACGATATCGTCGGGGTGATCGTGCTTGATGTCGTTATAGGCGTTGAGATTCTGTCTAAACTGCCACTCCCGCGTCTGCATTTCATCGTAACGAGCCTGCTCTTCGGGAGTGAAGTATCTACCGGTACGGATGATGTTGTCAAAACGGGCTGCAACCTTATTCCAGTTGAGTTCTACAGGAGTGCAGAAAGGCTTCTGCAGTTTCATGCCCTTACCGGTGTGATCTTCAGAGCCGCAGCGGGATACTGCATGGGAACTGCCACCGGTTCCGTACTCGTTCTTCAAAAAGGCAACTTTCTCTTTGGTGTTGTGAGCTTCGGTGAAATAGGCATAGATACGGCCCTTGCCGCCCTCCACATTCCCACCGCGCGTCAGAGTAGCGTCAATTTCATCTTCGGTGATGAACATTCCCAAGGTGGGAACCTCGGCCATATCCGACTGGTATTCGCGTCTCGGGAGAGACAGATCGGCAAGGTCCTTGCCAATGACGGGGACTTTGTGATAGTGGAAGCGCATGAGATCACGATCTTCACTGTATGCCGCAAGAAAATCGGCATACTCGTGGTTGATCTTCTGCAGGAAATCGGGGTCTTTCAGAGCTTCGGCAAGCCGCGCCGTCGCATCAGGAAACCCACCTCTGTGATAATCATTGAGCGTTGCCAAGAAACCGCGCTCGTGGGCCTCTTTACTGAGATCCCGATGCATGTACCAAAGAGTTTCGGCCATCTTGGTTCGTTCATAGTGTTCAGCCTCCACGACCTCCACATTGGTGGCGTACTGACCGGTTTCCATCAGTTGACCGATACGCTCGGCTGCAGACTCCCAAGAGATAACCTGTGCAGCCTTGGCATAGCGGGAGCTTCGGCCTTTTGCAAGGTGAATGCCGTCCTCGGCATACCATGCGGAAAACTCGCCGTTGTCGGATTTGAAACCGGCACCGCCATAGAACTCTTTTTTGAGAACGACGGCGATCTCTTCCACGCTTTTCTGCTTCTGGAATGCGGCAACCACAACACTTCTTGTATTACGTTCGTTGCTTCCCGTGCGGAGCACATGATCGATATCTTCCTGTGCAAAGGAAAAAGCGAAGGGTGTAGGTCTTACACTCTCCGCTTCATCGATTAAGGACATTTGCTCCAGTTCCGAAGGGAACGAGGGCAAATCGAACAGGCTCAGCTGTTCAGTTGTATTTAGCTGTAGATCAGTTCGGCCAGAACGGTTTCCTCGGCCTGCGCTTTCAGATTGTTCATCAGCCCGACCCACTTCATCGGATCGCTGGCTTTCATGCTCTCCGTCACGCCGTTCTGCTTCATCAGTTCGGGGATCATCTGCTCCAGTCTCCGGTTCGCCGTCTCGTCGATCTCCCTCAGATGGGGGTACAGGGTCTCCGACAGGATCATGCTGTTCCACAGTACCTGCCGGTGTTCCTGCAGATACTGCTTCCTCATCCGTCCGTACTTGCCCAGGGGCTTCGTCTCGGTCTCGGAAAGGGTCAGGTTCGGGATCAAGTAATCCCCGGTCTGCGTGTAGTTCAGATTGTTCTTCATGGTACTGTGTCCTTTCTGCCTGTGCCTGCAGGCTTGCTTCGCGTTCATAGTTCTTGATGGAGACCTCAATCTGCCGCAGTACCTGCTCACTGGTATTACTGATAACAGAGCCGAGAGCGGCAATGGTATCGCGGGTGTTGAAGTCGAATACGCTCAAAAAGTCCTCATGCTCAAAGTAGTCGCCGGGGTTCAATCCGCAGCGGGACATGAGCGTGTAGGTGGTACTGACAGTTGCCGCGTTCTTGAACGCCACCCCTACATTGTAATCATCATACTCTTCCAAGAAAGAGTCAGCAAGGATGCCGAGAATATCACGGCTGTTGTCGTTCCAGTATTCGGTTACGAGCTGCGAAGCAATCTGTTCAAGCTGATTGGCGAGACCCTTATCACCAGAAACGGCATAGCGCTGTTCCAAGGCCGATGCAACAGCATCCCGATGATCGTCCCGATATTCCCACAGAAAAGGGCGGCGGGAATTTTCCCGACCGCCCGTGTCTGCAACATCGAAAACATATTTGAGCCTTGGATTATCGCCGCTGGTGTCGATCAGCGCAATGCCCTTGGAACCGCGACGGACATAGCGGCCCATCTGCTTGTTCCAAAGATCATAGTCAGCGCAAGCAGTAGCGTTCGGCTTCTGAGCAAAGATCATCAGCTGCTCATGGAACGGATACTTGTACAGGCGACCGGCGGTTTCGAGGAATGCTGTCCACTCGCCAAAGCTGCCGGTAACTTGCTTCGCTGTGTGATCGGCCATTTGTGCGTAGAAATCCAATTTACTCGGCATCAATGTCCTCCTCGTTAAAATCGGGGAAAAGCTCCATGGCCTCATAGTCCTCGTCAGACATGGTGCGAAGCTTCTTGATCGCAGAGTCAGTCATCTGCAGAAGCTCCGTTTCGTCAGCTTCAAGCTGTTCCCTCATGGTAGACAGGGCTTCGATCAGCCCCGTTCTCGTACCGGTGTCGTAGATACACATGAGATTGAGTTCGTCGTTGGTGAAGATCATATCAAATCCCTTTCCGCACTTCTGTGCATTGTCGTTGCTTTTCTGTCCTCTTCTTGGTACTGGCGCAGTTTGGCGAGAACAGAAGGTTTCTTCGATTTGGTATCGACCTGCTTTTCGGGGGCAGGTTTTGCAGGAGGCTCCGTCTGGCGAGGGCCGTTGTTCACAATACCGTCGATCATTCCATAGTCATCTTCCATCTGCATTTCAGCATTTTTCAGATAGTTTCCGGACTGGATGAAGGACGGCAGTTCTTTATAGCCCACGCTATCAACGTAGTGACAAGATACCACACCATTCTGCTTGAGCGCCACGATGTCGCTGACGGACAGGCTGTGGCCGGTGAAGTCTGCGGGATGGTCGATATTGAATGTCTGATACAAACGCTCCAAGGTCTCAATCTGACTGGATGCAGGATAGAGTGCGCCGGTGTAGATCAGATCGTAGTTTTCGGGCTGCGGCTCAATGCCTTTCTTGCTGAGCCAGTCAGAGTTCATAAAACGGAGATCAGTGGTAGCATCATCGCGTTTCAGCTGATAGATAGCATAGGTGTCACCGGGACTTTCAAGAAACGCCTGTTCACGCTTCTTGCGAACCGTGTCCATATCCATCGGGGGGATTTGGTCCTTGATGGCATCCCAATCCTCGCGGATAATGCCGAAGCAACCAGAGAACAGCACAATATCCTCGGCCTCAAACGCCATGGCTTCGGTGTTGCCATCGTAGAGCATATAGATGGGTACATCACGCTCAAACAGCTCCAAAGCTCGCTCCTTAGAAAGAGGAAGCATATCGGAGTCGGTATAGCCGTAGGCATTCATGGCCTCAATGGACATGGACGGATCGGGCATATAACCGTTATCGGAAGCCTGCACGGGTTCTTCCTCCTGCACAGAACGAGCGATAGCATCAATGGGGTCTGCGGCTTCGGTTGTGGGTTCTTCGCTTTCAATAGGTGCGGTATTGGGTATCTGCGCTGCCTGCAGTTCCTCCAGTATTGCGATATCCTCAAAGACTACCGATGTGGGAGTCATGCCCTGGATGGCAAACACTTCCGTTCTTACCGCACCGGCAAGAGAGCTGACAGAAGATTCTTCGATATCAGCAGTTTCGATCACGCCACCGTCCAGAAGCTTTTTACTCTCCTTGTCGTAGAGAGAGTAGTCCCAGCCGCCATCCGTGGGCTGCACATGAAGATATACCACATCATCTACGAGATAGAGAGCTTCTTCCGTAGGTGTCTGCAGTACCGGCTCGGCAATCGTCAGATCAGCCTCACGCTCCTTCATAATCTCGGCAAAGTTGCGGTCAATGTCGGTAATCAGCTCGGAGGAAGTCTTGTTGATGGTCTCAAGGCTTGCACGAAGCTCTTTCAGTTCCTTGTCTTTTGACCATGTTGCAACATAGCCGAAGCTGTTTTCACCGGTTGCAATGCCGTAGTAGGCGCACACGGCAAAGGAAATACTTTCGGCCTCGACCTCCTCGGTATTGCGGTCCTTTTTCTGCTCGGCCTTAAACTGATAGGCGGTGATCTCGCCACCCACAAAGTTCATCCCCTCGTCCTCGGTGAGCCTCAAAGAGCCTCCCTCGGGAATATCCAGCGGCTTTGCGGTGAGAATGGAACCGGCATGATTGACCACAACACGCTCCTCGACAGTTACGGGATCGCCGGGGTCATAGTCGGAACCGCGCAGATCATATCGATACAGTCCCTCGGGGATATCTGCCGCATCAATGCGTCCGTTGGAGAACAGGCCGGGAATATCAAAGATCTCGATCTCTTGATACTTGGTTGCATTGGGAGGGGCAGGCTCGTTCTTTTCGTTGTGGAGCTTGGAGTGGGCAATTTCGTGGACAACGGCAGAAACCGTCTGAACCTCACTCATACCTTCGCGGATGGTAATGCTCTGATTGTCCAGAGAGAAGAAACCGTCAGAGCCGTCCTGCAGAGGCTTGAAGTCGATGGGAACCGGCGAAGATCTCCGCAATGCTTCCATGAAGACCTCGTAATTCTGCACATTTCCGCTCAGATCAGATGCAAGCTGCGGCAAGGGCTTGCCGTCTGTCTGCGATACATCGAAGACCGTGACAGGCTTGAACATGGGGATTTTGATTTCCTTTTCCTCCATGATGACCTTGCCATCGGCATCAAGCATGGGCTGCTTGGTGTCGGGGTCCAGCTTCTGTTCCTCGACCCTCTTTTTGAAAGGCGTTGGGGCAATGATTTTAATGCCTTTTTCGCCTTTCTTGACATTGCGCTCAAACTGGTCACGCCATTTGTTAAACCCGGCGACCAATGTGGCGTCGGGTCTCTGCATGTAGATGAGCATGGTGTTGTTGACACTGTACTTGTGGAAGCGGCTCATAGTACGAAGGTACTGAGCGTACTTGTCCGACTGAAAAAGTTCCTGTATCCCTTTTTCAATGCTGTCGGTAATGTCTTTGAGTCTTTCTTTGTTCGTTTGCTTTTCTGACATACGACACTCCTTTCCAATGTGGATAGCCTCAAAGTCTTAAAAAAAGATACCTCCGCATGGGTGTTGCGATGACCCACGCGGAGGTAAAGGCTTTAGAGATTTCGGGCGTTTCTGCCGGGAGGGATAACCCCTGCTTTCTTAGCTCGTTCGCTGTCAGCTTTGCGTCGCTCCTCACTGTAAGGGGATCGGATGCTGACGCAACGCTTGGGTACGGTATAGCTGACTGCACCTGCATGAGCCTTTCCGTCTGGGAATATCTGATCGGGATATTTTACATGCAGGCGCTTGAGCTTTTCTATCAGTTTGTGGTCGTGAGTGTACACATTCGCGGTGCTGCCTGCATCATCGAAAAGAATGATGGTTTCGCGTTCTGCCGGTGTGAGCTTCATTACTGGCTCTCCTTGCTGAAGTCCAGCGCATACAAGGTTTTCTTACCATCGTCACTCATGGTCAGAACAGCATCGTAGGACTTGCCGGTTTTCTCGGAGAAAATACCCTTTACAGGGATGCGGCCAGTTTTGAGCAGCGTTGCGGCTACCTTTTTGGTCAGCGAAATCTTCTTGCCGGTAAGGAACTTGTTGTCGCGCCACAGACCAAAGCGGCAGTCGTTGCCCTCGCAGAAGAAGCCCTTTTTACTTTCGGTAACATCGCCGCCGCAGCGGGGACATTTACCGATCACATCACGACCGGAGGGAAAGAGAACTTCCGCGCCTTTAATAACGGAGTAGGTTTTGACCAGTTCATTTACCATGAGACTGATCTCAGCCATAAACATATCGGCATCCAGTTCGCCATGCTCCACCAGTTTGAGCTTGTGTTCCCATTCTGCGGTCAGTAACGGGGACTGGAGCTGCTCGGGCAGCACGGTAATCAGAGATACGCCGATACTTGCGGGAACCAAGTTGACGGTTTTCTTGGCCTTTTTGCGCTCCACAAAGCCGGTTGAAATCAGCTTCTCGATGATACCGGCACGAGTTGCAGGGGTTCCCAAGCCCTTGCGCTCCGCATCATCGGGCATATCCTTTGCCCCAGCCACTTCCATGGCAGAGAGCAAAGAATCCTCGGTATAGTGCGCGGGAGGCTTGGTTTTGCCCTCCTTGATTTCCGTGCCGACTACTTTCAGCTCGGAATTGTGTTCCAGATCGGGAAGCACCTTGTCGCTCGGCTCTTTCTCATTGTAGGCTTTCCACCCCACATTTTCGATAGTCTTGCCTTTTGCGGTGAAGTCAACACCGCCGCAGGAAATCTCTGCAACGGTCTCGCAGAAGCAGTGAGCCTCGCTGACAGAACGCAGAACCTGCAGCGCGATCAGCTTCATGATTTCGCGTTCACCGGCAGGCAGCGCGGACATATCCGCTTCACCGGAGGCCATGGTGGGAATGATAGCATGGTGATCGGACACCTTCTTGTTGTTGCATACCTGCTTGGTAAGCACCGCAGAAGGGGCATCGACTCCACAAATGCCTGCAGAACAAATGACAGCAGCTTTTACGCCGTCAGCCATATCATCAGTGAGATATCGGCTGTCAGTTCGGGGATAGGTGCAGAGCTTCTTTTCGTACAGGCTCTGAACATAGTCCAAGGTCTGCTGCGCCGTATAGCCCAAGATACGGTTGGCGTCGCGCTGCAGCGTGGTCAGATCATAGAGTGCAGGGGCTTTTTCGATCTTCTGCCTGCGGCTGACATTTTTGACCACGGCTGTGCCGGTGGCAGCGCGGAGTGCTTTATCTGCATCAGCTTTATTCTTGAACTTCTCGCTGGCGGCGGTAAAAGAGCCAAAGTCCAGTTCGATGGTATAGAAAGCTTCGGGCTTGAACGCGGCGATATCTGCCTCGCGCTGAACCAGTAGGGCCAGCGTGGGAGAAACCACACGGCCTACATTCAGAGTACGGTGATACAGGACGGAAAACAGCCGGGTTGCGTTGATGCCAACGAGCCAGTCAGCCCATTCCCGACAACGAGCAGCGGCGAAGAGGTTGTCGTACTCTTCGCCGCTTTTCAGATCGCGGAAGCCCTGTTCGATGGCCGCGTCTTCCATGGACGAGATCCACAGACGACGAATGGGCTTTTTGCAATTAGCCATCTTGTAGATGTTGCGGAAGATTAGCTCACCCTCGCGACCGGCATCGCAGGCATTGATGACCTCGGAAACATCGTCCCGGCTCATCAGCTTTTTCAGCGTGACAAACTGAGTGTACTTGTCCTTGGGGACTTTGTACTTCCAGTTTGCGGGAACGATGGGCAGATCGTCGTAACTCCACTTGGCATATTTCTCGTCGTAACTGTCGGCATTAGCCAGCTCCGTCAGATGACCGAAGCCCCAGGACACGATATAGTCCTGACCTTCCATGTAGCCATCCTTTCGAGCCGATGCACCGAGGATGGCGGCAATAGTTATGCCAACGGAAGGTTTCTCTGCGATTACCAGTCTTTTTGTCATGGCGTGTTCTCCTTGTCTTTAGGTGTTGTCGGACTCATCCGTTTCTTCGGCCTCGGCCATCAGATCGGCATCGTCGATTTCGGTTTCGTCGTACTCGTCATCATCGTCCTGTCCGTAGTCGTAATCGTCCAGATCGCTGCTGCCAGAGGTCTTAGTCTTGGGCTTTCTGAACTTAAACCAGTACACAGCACCACCGGCACCGAGAGCTACGATCAGAATGAGAATGGGCAGAGGATTTGCGCCTTTTTTCTCTTCATCGGGTTCTTCAGTCGGTTCGGTGGGTTCGGGTTCAACGACGGGTTCCTTGCCGACACATTCGCTCATGTTGGAGTGGCAGATTTCACAGTTCGTATTGATATCTCCCACGACGCACTTTTCTGTGCAGGAGCAGGACGGAGCAGCTGCACCGTCCTCGCCCTCAATCAGAGCCATAAGGTCGGCTTCATCAACAAGGTTCAAGAAGTAGACATTCTCGGTCTCGCCGTTGCGGTCAATAACGATATAGAAGGTGTTGCCGCTCTTGGACTGAACGGTGATGAACTGCTTTTCAACCTGTTCGGCATCCTCAGTTCCGGGAATCTCGATCTGCAGGAAATCATCGATCAAAGAAAGGTTTCCGGGAGGTGTGAACGCAAGGGATTCATTCGTATCCTCTGCGTTCCCTGTGTTCATGCTCTGGAACATCATGTTCATAATGAGCATCAGCATGGCAGAATCGATTTCGCTGTTCTCTTCTGCCTTTTCAAGCAGTTCCAGATAGTTGCTGTGAACATAGCCGGTTTTCTCGGGAACAATGACTTTGTACCAGTCGCCCTCGGTGCCGATCACCGTTACCTCTTCACCGTTACGAAGCTGATCGATGATTTCGTAGCTCATACCGGCACCTGTGCGAAGGTTCAGCCGACCGCCGTTTGTGACTACTCGGCCCGGAGTTGAATCTTCATCCTCGGTCTCGTCACCGTACACCCATTCCTGTCCATTGATTGTGATGACGATCTCGCCGGTTTCGGAAATGGTGTAGGTGTAAGGAACTTCCTCGTCGGTCTGCGCATCCGTCGCCGTAGTTTCGGTGTTCTCTGCAGCAGCTTCGGTAGTGGGAACAGTAGCGGCACTATCGTCCGCATAGGCAAAGGCCGTAACAGAAAAGCTCGTCATGCAAAGCACAACGAGCAACAGACAAAGGGTTCTTTTCAGTTTATTCTTCACGCAATTAGTCCTCCGTTTCCTCGAAATGACCGGTCGGCGCGGGAATAGGATTACCCTTTGCCGCCTTAATCAGTTCCATCAGCATATCGGGAGAAATACCATGCTCACGCACCATGCCGATGATATCGGTGTTCTCGATAGCGATGATATCCGCATCGATCTTTTTGTTTCGCGCTTGGAGGGAGGCGATTTTCTCGCTGTTCTTCTCACGCTCCTCACGCAGCTTGATTACTTTAGGGTTCATATAACCTCCTTACGGGCTTGGCAACCGCCCGAACGCTAAAAAGTGAGACTGCCAGTAGCTCGTATCGATTCTGGCATACTGAATGGGGTCGCCACAGTGGATCATCATATTGTTGCCTACATAAATGCCCACATGAGAAGCTCCGGTCGTATCATAAGTGCCCTCAAAGAAAATGAGATCACCGGGCTGAACATTGGCAGAAGAGACCCTTGTGCAGATGCCCAGCAGACCGGATGCACCCAAGCGACCAACATTCCAACCAACGCCGCAGTTGTTGAGAACATAAGACACGAAGCCAGAACAGTCGAAACTTGTCGAAGGAGAGCTGCCGCCCCAAACATAAGGGTAGCCGAGATATTTTTCGGCCTCTTCGATCATGGCTGCAAACTGCGGGTCTGCGAGAGCTTCGGGAGGAATCTCATAGACCTCATATTCGGTATTGTAATAAGCATCCACATAGGAAGAGTTGGGAAACAGGTCCGGACGATTGCCGAGAGTGCTCATATAGGTCGCATACATAGAGAGCTGATCGTGGCTCATAATGTAGACCGGTACATGAGACAGATTGAAGTTTTCAAGCTCCACAGTGCAGATGTAGTAGGTATAAGGAACCTGTACTTCGTACTCGTATTCCTCTGTTACCGTTTCTCCGGTGTCGGGGTCGGTGTAAGAGGTCGTTCCTGTGCGGGTTTCGGTGCGGTATCGCGTCTCGGTTTCTACGGTCTCTGTGAGAATATACTGCTTCTCAAACAGCATCTGAATTATGCCCCCAACATCATCAATCGTCCACTCGCCACCGTGTAGGGCCGTAATAGCCGAAAGCAGCACATAGGGGTCGTGTTCGATATCATCGAGATCATAGTGATACTCATCGTAGTCGTGGGTGCGTTCGTAGTTGTCGAGATAGTCCTGTAGCTCAGCTTCCAAAGCACAATACTGTGCCTCCGCAGCCATCATGTCGCTATCCTCTACGGGGTAGGTGGTTGCACCAAAGGCCGACATACCGCTCTGTACCAAAACGGAGCAGGAGGATACGACATTGAGCATGAATACCATCAGCAAGCCAATACCGGCTACGATCAGCGCACCCTTTTTGTGCTTGGCGATGAACTCGGAGGTTTTCTTGGTTTCTTTGGCAGCTTTCTTTGCAGCCTTGGCGGTCGTTTCCGACGCCTTAATGGTATTGCTTGTGGACTTACCGGCTTTCGCTGCCATGTATTCCTTTTTGATGGCGCGTTTCTGCTGCCATCTGGAATACGGATTGCTTGAAAACTCCGGGTTCTGTTTCTTCGCCTGCTTATTAAGGGCGTGTAGATTGGCTTTGTCAGCCGCCGCCTCTGCTTGAGCTGCTTCCCGATAGGGTTTGAGCTTGTGGGAACGGTATGCGGAATCAACCATCCGCACACCGCCCTCGGCCACTTCCTCAACCTTGTGGGCACTTTCAGTACCAACATTCTCGTCCTCGGATTGACGGACTTCTCGGTGAGCCGTAGCCAAAGCAGAATTGATTGGAGCCGCCGCAGTAGCATGGGTTAGCTTGGACGGGGGCTTCTTTTTATCCACTTCCTCAAAGTAAAGGCGCGTCGTAACTCTGCCCTCGGCATCCACGACACGCTCTTTTCGCTTGACGGTTTTCTTCGGGATTTTTGCCTCGGCTTTATCCAGCTTATCCGCCTTTTTGTCCGCTTTCTGAATGGCTTTTTTCAGTTCGGGGGACGATCTTTCTTCGTCGGAAAACTGAAGCCGTGGCGAACGCTTACTCATAAGGCATCACCTCCCGTACAGAGAATAAGCGCCGGTTACTCCACGACGATGTGGACGGACACATTATCTCCGAAGATGCTCTGAGCGATGGAAGACAGCCCCGCCATCAGCTCAGCGAAGTTATCGTCCACATCGGTCTCATCCTCGTCCTCGTCATAATCGTCGTAGTCCTCGTCATCGTAGTCCTCGCCGTCGTAGTCCTCTTCATCATCGTACAGGTCGCAGTTGTCGCAGCAGCAACCGCACTGACAACAGCAGGTATCGTCGCAGGCATAATAACCTGCATCCTCGGGAGCGATCAGCTCGTTTTCAATGAGAAAAGCGAGATTTGCACGGTTGAAAGTGTAGGCATAGCTTGCGGGGATGCCCCAAGTGCGGTAGATTTTTTCGGCAAGACCGGCTGCTCTTGCGGCCAGATCGGCCAGCTTCTTATCTCCGTGATCGGCAGGCAACTTGGAAATACGGCAAGTGATGTCTTTCAGCATGGTGTAAAGAACCATGCCCTCATCGATGTGCTTCACATAGTCTTCTTCGTGGATCAGATACAGCTTATTTTCCATTTTCGGTTCCTCCATGTCGTAATTTATTCTTTGGCTTCCTGTTCCTGCGGCTTGGTGGTCATGATGCGGTAAAGCTCGGTGTCCTTCGGGAACCGATCAACAAAGGGCAGGATGACAGAGCCATAAAAAAGCAGCCCTTCGCCTTCACCGCTGTGGGTGACATACGAGAGCTGATGGGGAGAGATATTCAGATGCTTGGCGAGAATCTGACGGTCGCCCGATGCCTGGTTCAGCATGTAGATATAGTCAGAGTTCTCAAAGATGTTTTCGACCTCGCGGGAAGAGAGGAGGTCTTTGACATTCTGCGTGATGCCGGTGGGGATGCCGCCCCATTTTCTGAATCTCTTCCAGATCTCGACGCTGTAGGCTGCAGTCTGCTCTTCTTTCAAAAGCAAGTGCATTTCGTCGATATAGTATCTGGTGGATTTCCGAGCCTCTCTGTTGACCGTGACGCGATTCCACACCTGATCCTGCACAATCAGCATACCGATTTTCTTGAGCTGCTTACCCAGCTCCTTGATATCGTAGGAAACGATACGGCTGTGAATGTCCACATTGGTACGGTGGTTGAACACATTGAGCGAACCGGTGACATAGATTTCGAGCGCCGTGGCGATATAGTGTGCTTCCTTTTCTTCCTGCTTCAGCAGAGCGTTATACAGGTCTTCAAGGATGGGCATATTTTCGGGCTTGGGGTCAGCCAAGTAATCCCGATACACCAAGCGCACACAACGGTCGATGACTGTCTTTTCGACGGGCTGCAAGCCCTCTTTGCCACCGACGATCAACTCACAAAGAGACAGAATGAAGTCGGACTTCAGCGACAGCGGATTTTCCTCATCGCTGTAGTTGAGGTTCAAATCCATAGGATTGATATAGTGCGGAGAGGTCGGAGAAATGCGAATAACCTGTCCGTGCAGTCGTTCCACGAGAGGTCCGTATTCCGCTTCGGGGTCGCAGATGATGATATCATCGTCGGTTACGAGGAATACATTGGCAATCTCACGCTTTGCGCTGAAAGACTTACCGGAACCGGGAGTGCCCAAGATCAGACCGTTGGGGTTTTTCAGCTTCTTTCGGTCAACCATGATAAGGTTGTTGGAAAGGGCGTTGATGCCGCAGTACAGAGCCTCGTTGCCAGTCTGGAACAGCTCTTGGGTCGTAAAGGGCACAAAAATAGCGACGCTTGATGTGGTCAAGCCTCGCTGAATTTCGATCTGATTGAGACCCAAGGGCAGGCTGCTCATAAGACCTTCTTCCTGTTGGAAGTCCAGCCGCGTGAGCTGACAGTTATACTTCTGAGCGATACTGGATGCCTGGAACACATTGTTGCCAAGCTGCTGCTTGCTGCTGGCTGTGTTGAGCACGAGGAATGTCAGCAGGAACATTCTCTCGTTGCGGCTCTGCAGGTCCTGCAGGATCTTCTTCGCCTCGTTGCCGTAGGTGGCAAGGTCAGAGGGGATAATATCCATATCATAACCGGCGCGGACGGCCTTTTTCTGTTCCTCAATGGTCATCTTCTGCAGATCGGTGATCTTGCGCTTGACCGTCTTGATGGCCTTGGTCTGGTCAACAGATTGGATGTGCATCGTGACGATCAAACTGGATTCCATATCGAGGAAGTCAGCAAGCATACGGTCATTGAGTTCGGGAGCGAGAATCTGCAGGAAGGACACAGCACCGAGCTTTTTACCTACACCGAACTCCTTGCCGTTGCGGAACTCAAAGGAGCTGGGGGCGATAAAGTCCTTTACGGACAGGCCGCTCGGTGCCAGCCATTCCCACTCAAAGTTGAAATCGGTATGCTCGTCAATGTGGAACATGCCGTGCATGAGAGCCAAACGCTGTTTACCATTCAGAGGTTCAGCTGCCACGCCGAGCCGTTTGAAGTTGTTGAGCAGATCGGTCTCGATGCGGTCAAGGCGAGGCTTGGCGGCTTTGACACTCGCAGCTTCGATGCCAAAGGTCAGATACTTGGTCTTGATAAGACCGTTGTTGCCACGGGCAAGCTGACTGCGGAGCATATCCGTGTACTCTTCGCGGATATTATCGAAGTCATCCCCCTGCGCGGGGATGATGATGCTCTGTCCGTAGGTGTCCTTGTTTGCCGCCATGTTCATGAACGACAACTGGAACTTAACGGAGCTGTCGAAGTAGTTAAGGAAATCACACCAACCCTCGAAGATAGCCGTTTTATCTTCATTCTGATTGAGCTGATAGTTGATATCCTGGAACTGGATGGTCTTGGTGAAGTAGCCGGGTTTCACGCGGCATACGCCATCGGGGAACATCCGCTCAAACGGGATGCTGTCCTGCGCCGACTTCTTCTTATTATCTTGGTTTTTCGCTCTTGCGATTGCGGCTTCGATCTGCTTTCTTTCCGCCCTCGTGAGCTTCCGTTTTTCGGACAATATGATATACCTCCTTATCGAGTTTTTCCTGTCGCTCTAAGACCGCATAGAAGTTGTTGGTTCGGTACGGTCTCTGTTTCGAGCGAAGGAAGCATACCTGTACGATTTTCCAGACAATCTTTTCAAGAGGCTGTCCGTTTTTCTCGTACATAGCCAAAAGCATAAACGGCAGCAGCACAATAATCATGATGATGGATGCCGCGCTTGTGCTCATCACACTTTTGCACAGAAAGAACAGAGGGACAGCTATAGCCGCACCACCGCCGAAGCAAATGAGCTGGCGTTTTGTCAGATTGAAAAGTACCTTTGTCTTAACTGCATTTAAGTCTTTGGGTACGGGCACATAAGCCATAGTAGATCACCTCCGTCTTTAATGTGCCGAGAAGATGGATTTTGCCATAGAACCGGTTTTGAAGAGGGTGAAACACAGAAGGACTGTGTAACCCATACATGTCCAAATGGCTGCGCTGATGTCTGTATCAACGGCGATGTTCTGAACGAGAGCAGCATAGATCGCCACACAGACGATAATGAGAAATGCTTGGAATGCCAAGGCAAACAGGGAGCGGAGATAGTTCTGCCCGATGTTGCCGCCCTCCTTGCTGACCATCGTTGCCATCGGGATCGGAGCCACCGAGGTAACGAGATAAATCTCAATCATACGCCCGTAGGTGATGATGAAAATACAGATTGTGAGTGCCCAAGTGCAGATACCGACAAACAGGCTCTGGAACCACAAACCAAATAGCGGTCCGATCTCCATTTCCATGAGTCGTTCTTCCAAGTCCACCACAACCGTACTGATATCGATGGAAGCATCTGCGGATATTACTCCTGCAGCACTATTTACCACGCTCTGACCCACATCGAATACGCCCATGACGATGTTCCAAGTGTTTGTGACGATCAGTACGGCGCAGGCCGTTTTGAAAATCCACTTGAAGAACATCCATGTGTCCACATCGCCGTGCATGTTGTTCTTGTCTGATACCATTTGGATCAGCTCAAGCGTCATAACAAACGCAAGAATTACACCGGCTATCGGGACGATAACATTATCGGAGAGGGAGCGTATCATGCTGTAAATTGTGCCGTTCCAAGCCTGCGGGGTTGCGCCGACTTGACCTGCAATATCACCGACCTGCTGATTCACGCTGTCGAACATACCGGAGAGATTACTGACGATACCGCCAACTAATACCTCTTTCAGCCATTCAGCAATCGACTCAAGAATTTTGTCCATAGACGGTGAATCCCTCCTTTCTCGGGGATGCCGCTCTCATACGGCATCCCCGATGAACTTTATTGGAGGTTCAAAGCGGAGAGCACAGTGTAATCGCCAGATAGCAACGCTTCTGCTCGCTCTCTGCAGTTCTTTGCATTTGCGAGTTTTTGGGCGTTTCCTTCTTCGAGAGCTTCATTTTCGAGAAGTTCGGCGTAGATCATCAGCCCTGCGCTGAGGGCACCAATAAGCTGCGCCACAACAAACAGGTTTACAATGTGATTTGGACCTCTCACGCTTTTTCCTCCTAATTCTCAATGATTATCCGAACAGACCGGTCAGCAGGGGTACGAGGGTGATGCCGATCAGAGCGACACCGCCACCGGCCATCAGCTGCTTCATACCCTGGCTCTTAGCGCCGGGGTTGTCGTTGCCATAGCCTTCCAGAAGATTGATGACACCCCAAATGCCCAGACCGGCACCCAGAGCGATAACGAGGGTCTGCAGAACACCAACAGCGGAATTAAAGAAATCCATATATTTTCCTCCTTAAATTGGTTAGGGGTTGGATATCAGAATCCAACCCCTTGTGGTTATTGAACTGGTTTTGTCTGACGGCAGATTAGCCGAACAGACCGGTCAGCAGGGGCACGAGGGTGATGCCGATCAGAGCGACACCGCCACCGGCCATCAGCTGCTTCATACCCTGGGACTTGGCACCGGGGTTATCGTTGCCATAACCTTCCAGCAGGTTGATGACACCCCAAATGCCCAGACCGGCACCCAGCGCAATAACGAGAGTCTGCAGAACACCAACAGCAGAATTAAAGAAATCCATAGATTAAACATTGCCGAACGCAAAGAGTGCAAAGCACAGACCACAGTTTTGGCGTTCGACACTCCTTTCAAAAATTTTAGTTTTATTGATTTTTGAAAGTGGCCGTTTTGTCTTAGATGTCTTATCTATGAAAAAACCGCCATTAGGCGGTTGTGGGCACTTCGGATGCGTCTACCTCATAGACATGGTAAACATCATCCGGTTTTGTTCTGAGCTGTGTGGAGAGGTACTTCTCAATATCGAAGTTGTTTTTGGGATCTGCGTCAGACAGATACTTGTAGTTCGGATGCTTGGTGATATCAAACTTGTTCGACATGAACGGACGCACACCGCGGAGCTGCAAGATGCACTTGCCGCCGTCGAGGACAGCAAGCTCGTCTATCGTTGCGAGATCTTTGCCTAACTTCTGATAGTTGAGGGAGTGGGAGACCTCTCGGCCACGGCTCTCGCCGGTATTGAATGTGTCGATGGTTTCCTTGCCGAGAGACTGGTTCAGTTCTTTCAGCGTGGTCGGCTCAGAGCCGCCGAGGAAAATACGACTATCCATGTTGCCGATGATCGTATCGGCATTATCCTTGTACAAAGCCTTGAGCTGAGATTGCGCCTGCAGAACGAGGCAGGCCGAGATCTCACGGCTTCGGATGGTTGCTACGAGCTTTTCCAAGTTGGGAATCTGGCCGATGTTCGCCGCTTCATCAATCAGGCAGCGTACATGAACCGGCAGTCTGCCGCCATAGACATCATCAGCCTTCTCGCACAACAGGTTGAACAGCTGCGTATAAATCATGGAAATGAGGAAGTTGAAGGTCGAATCGGTATCGCTCATGATGAGGAACAGAGCGGTCTTGTGAAAACGCTTGTCCTTGGGGTCGTTGGGATTTGCGAAAATCTTATCGCCCAGCGTATCAAGCTCCAGTTCGTCATACATGGTGATCTCACGAAGCTCTGCGATATCGAAGGGAGCCAATCGAGCACCGCAGCTTACCAAGATACTCTTGGCGGTTTTGCCTGCGGCAAGCGAATACTTCTTGTACTGACGGACAGCGAAGTGGTTTGGCTCTCGGGCTTCCAGTTCCTCAAACATACGGTCAACGGGGTTTTTGTACTCCTCGTCATCCTCTCGGACCTCCATAGCGTTGATGAACTCAAGCAGAGTCGTGAAGTTCTGTTCCTCGGGCGGTGCTTCATAGTGGATGTAGCCAATCAAGGCACAATACAGAAGCGTTTCTGCCTTGGTCCAGAACTCATCACCGGATTTACCGTCGCCTTTGGTATTGGTGATGAGGGTCGTTACCAACTTCAAAATATCCTTTTCGCTGTGGATATAGGCGAAGGGGTTATAGTGCATGGATTTCTTGAAGTTGATGGTATTGAAGATTTTGATCTTGTAGTTGTTGCGCTCAAGCAGCTTACCCACCTCGCAAACTACGCTGCCCTTGGGGTCGGTTACGACATAGGAGCTGTGCATCTGCATGAGGTTGGGTTTCAGAAAGAAGCGTGTCTTACCGGAACCGGAGCCGCCGATCACAAGTACATTCTTGTTTCGAGCGTTCTTCGGGTCTTTGGGCCGGTTCGACATCATAAGGCTTTCTGTCTGCGTGAGGATGACATTGTTTTCAAACACGGGGTCCATGAACGGCTCAATATCCGCTCGGTTGCCCCAACGGGCAGAGCCATATTCCAGATTCTTTCTGAACTTCTTGGCGTTCTTGCCTTTGAAATACACCACAAGTCGGATGATGACTGCGGCGGCAATACCAACAAGCAGATCAATCGGGTGGAAGCTCGGCATGATGTTTGAGAATGCCATCGAAATGCCGTCCATAATGTTCAGTACCTTGGCGGAAAAGTCAGCGCCCGGCGAGAGCCGAGCGGCCTGTCCGAGCTTTGTTGCAAGCAGGCCGATGAACACATACGGAATATTGGGGAGTATGAGCTTTTTGTAGTTTACCTTCTTCATCGCGCATCCAGCTCCTTTTTGCGGACTTTCGGCGTATCGATATCCACCGCCGCTTCCTTGAATCTGCGGAGCTTCTTGAGTACAGAGGGGCGTTCCTTTTTGCGGTCGGTTTTCGCCGTGTACTCTTTGAATGCCGAGGTCAGAGCATCGGCATCACGGGCTTTGAAGAAGACAAGGTATTTTGGTATATCGCCGGTTTTATCCTTTTTCAGAGCGAAGTCAACGCCGTATTTCCGTGCGATACGCTCAAAGTCCTTGATGTTCTTGTCGGTGATCTCAATGTTTGAGACACCTTGGTTTTGCCCGACAAGCTGCTTCACACTCTGCTTTCCGCAGGGCTTTACAGGCCCTTCCCGGGCTTTTTCCTTGCGGTAGGCAAGGTACTTTGCGATAGCAGATTTAAGCACATTGGCAGACATTTTGGTTGTGTTGATGGCCAGCGTGACTGTTCTCTGTTCAACTTCTTCCTGCAATAGACCAACCTCCTTCCTTGAGAAAATGGTGAGCTAAAGAGTGTGGCACACTAAGGCGGAACCACCAGCCGTCGCAGATAGAATTTCAAGAGGATCTGCTCCTTTCTCGGCATAGATTAGCCCCCGTGGTTATTCACGGGGGCTGCCGTATAAGTCATGCTGAACCAACGCTGAGTAATAGCTATCGATTGTTGTGGGAGCATTGTACAGCGTGGTCAGCAGGTACTGCTTGATATTGCGGACCTTGGTGGTATTCTCCTTGAGGCACGAAATCACAAACTCGATATGGCTTGCGTTCAGTTTCATGAGGCGTGATCGGACAACCTCCGCCGGGAAATCACTACCGGCAACGCGAATGTACTTCTTTGTGGAGCACACGGTTTCTACGATCAGTTCCACCATTTCATTGATTTGGTCATGGTTATACGGGAGGTTTTCCAGAAGAATGTCATACTCGATGTTTTCCTTGATGATCTCCCTGTACAAATTCATATCTCTGTATTCCGTTTCTCTTCGCTTCGCATCAAGCGCAGCTAATACAGATGGGCGGGTATCACCGGAAGGAATTGAATTGATACTTGATAAATCAGTATTTGATTCTTCTTTACTTGTTATATCTATATTTAATTGCGTTGGATTTGCCTGCACAGGTGCGTCCTTTGCTGGATTTACCAGCGTTGGATTTTCCAATGTAGGTGCTTCCGATGTGGGCTTGCGTGGTACAGCGTACACTTTGTAGACTGTTCCACGGAGCTTTCCGTGCTCATCGCGGGTTCGCCTGCGCTCAATATATCCAGCCCGTTCAAGCTCTCGTATGCCCGATCTCATGGAGTCGATACCATCGGTATTGAGATATGCAAGTCCTCGAAGGGTATAGTCCCAACCTTCGGGAAGAGAAAACATCTGAGACAAAATGCCCTTTGCCTTGATCGACAGCGTTCTGTCTCTTTGGTGGTAGTTGGGCATAATGGTATATCCCTTGACCTGCTCGATATCAAACCGATCCACAACGACCATCCTCACTTTTAAGGCTGAGCGCAGACAAGCCATAGCGATAGATCAGCATGGCGTTAATCACAAGATGGAAAGACTCGGTATTCACAAGCTCGGGATCTGCAAGCTCGTCAACGCCGACCTCTGCAGTACCGGAGTACAGGCTCTTTGCGATTTTGTAGAGCGCGTAATGTTCCGGGGTAATGCCCTTGAGATAGGCAAGATCGAAGTTGATTTCTCGCCGGTTGAAGCAGTCCAGGAACCGCAGAAACAGGCTGTGATCGGCTGTGAGAAGAAACAGGGCTGAGTAGTATTCGTTGGTGTTGCGGCTCTTGTAGAAGCCGAGAATGGCGTCTGCCTGCTGGAATCTGCGGAAGTGTTCATCGTCTTTCCAGAAGGACTTGTCGTAAAAAGTCAGAACCAGTCGAATACGCCTCAACAGGGGAGAACGACTGGAAAAGGACTCGTTGACAGCATCGTGATAGCTGACAACCCCGGCCTCAATTCTCTCGTTCAGCCAAGGGCATTTGATAGCTCCGCAGCGTCCGTGACGGAACTCCGTGCAATACCGGCAGTCCACATCTTCCGCTGTGTACTTGTAATCTCGAATATGCATGTTGACCTCCTTTTTTGGGCATGAAAAAAGCCAGGCATGATTCGAGTTCATGTCTGGCTTTTGGTAGATTCAGTTTAACGCTGCTGATCGCGCTGTCGCTTCTGCTGACGCATCCAGCTTTCAAGCAGCTTGAGAATGGTTTCCTCCATTCTCTGCGGTGTGTAGGAGCGAGGAAAGTATTTTCGGATTTTCTCCATAGGAAGAGTCAGATTCCAGTTCTCCGGCTTTTTCTGCTCCAACATGATACCGAGGATGGTATCGTCGTTGAGCTTTCCTTCGCCCGATAATCGCCTCATGCGCTGTGCCTGTGAGAACGATGGTGTTGCCTGTTCGCTGTCGATAGTTTCGATCAGCAGGCGCTGTTCATCGGGCTTGAGATAAGAAATCTCGACCGCAGGTGTCATGCCGATTTTGCCCTCATCCACCAGCTGAAGCAGCTCGGGTTCCAACTCATTCAAGCGGATATACCGTTGGATTTGGGAGGAACTGTCGGGGCTGTTTTCTGCGATTTGGGCACGGGAAGTCTTACCTTCAAAATTCTGCCCAAGTTGGGCAGAATTTTTTCCGGGCCTGCCAGCCTGCCTTTTGATGGCTTCTAACTTCATCTTGTAAGCCTTTGCTTTCTCGCTGGGGAGGATGTTTTCTCGCTGAAGATTGCTGTCTACCATGATGATGGTTGCCGCGTTGCGGTCGATGTCTCGGACGATGATAGGCATATCGGTAAGACCGGCAATCGCGGATGCCTGTTTTCGTCGATGCCCCGCGATCAGTTCAAAAGACCCATCGGGGAGGGGACGCGCAATGCCGGGTACGAGCACACCGAACTGCTTGATGCTCTCCACCGTCTGCTGCATCATTTCATCATCGCGAACGCCGAAGGGGTGGTCGGGATACGGACGCAGCTTGTCCAAAGGGATGCGCTGAATGACTTCTAAAGTATCGTTGTTTTCCATGATTACCTCCGTAAATGCAGAGAGCGCCCAGCGAATGAAATCACTGAGCGCTCGGATTTAGGATTATTTTATTGAGGTCAAAATCAGACAAACGATATCAAAACCGATCAGCGTTTTTGCTGCCGATGCAGTCCCTTTTGGAGCTTCGGAAGGGCTGAGATTTAGCCCCTTTTTTAGCCCATAATTTAACCCATCAATTAACCCATTCGGGGATTTTAACCCCTATTTAACCCATATAAACGAGTATAGGTTAGGTCAGATTGCGTCAAACCATATCAAAAGGAAAAACCCCGGAATTGCGATAATTCCGGGGTTTTGAGTGCTTTTGCGATATAAAAAGTACAGTTTAGCGCTTGCTGAACTGAGGCGCACGACGGGCGGCCTTCAGACCGTACTTCTT